>NZ_CP072597.1:0-365000 GCF_018847975.1 Lysobacter sp. K5869
AGCCGCTGCTGGGTTTCGGCCAGCGCGAACGAAGCGCGCCACACCTCGATCTCGCCGTGCCGCTGCGGCCTGTCGAGCTGATCCGCATCGAACCTCGCCACCCCAGGCACCAGCGCAGCCGCTGCGGCGCCTGTGCATCGGGCAGCGCGAACTCGAACGAGCCGGCGGCCCGCGCGCCCGGCGCGAGCTTGAGCGCGACCGGACTCGGCGGCGATACCGGCGCAGGTCGCGGCAACGGTTGCGCGGTGTGGCTCAGTTCGAGCGCGCCCTCGCCCGCCGCCGTCCACAGCGGCGCGCCGACCGCACCCGCGCGTTGGCGCCCGCTGGCTACGGCGTGACGGTCGCCGCGGTCGAACACGGCGAGCGCTACGTCGCCGGTGTTGCGCACGCGGTAGTTCACTCGCAGCGTGCGCTGGGTCGCGTCGTAGGCGAATTCGGCCTGTAGGGCGGCGCCCTGGCCCTTGATTTCGGTGTCGGCGGCGGACATGGCCTGCAGCGGGTTCGCGAGAAATAGGGCCAAGACGCAAACGGCAAGGACGCAGCGGCGGGAAGACGGGTTGGTTTCATCGGGACGCTCGTCTCGTCGGATGGCTTGCCGGCATCGCACAGGGCTCGAAGCGATTGGAGCGGAGAGCCTCGGGACTGAAGTCCCTCCCACACGAGCGGTGGTCGCTGCCTTAGCTCGTGCCCGCGAGGCTTTCGCCAACTCCGCCCCTTCACCCTAATCAATGCGAAGGCAGCCCGCAGTGAACGCGGGCTGCCTTCGATCCCCAAGCCGGTTGCGCGCCATGCGGATCGCGGGCGTCGCGTTTACAGGCTGTAGCTCGGCCGATCCGGCAAGCCGAGTTCGCCGCGCAGACCGTTTTCGGTCAGATGATCGGGATTGGCCGTGGTCTTGGGCGTGCCCGGATCGCCGTCGAAATCGTAGGCCGGCGCGCTGGTCTCCAGCCCCACCGCCTGACGTTCGGCATTGGGCACCTGCCCGTTGTCCGGGCCGGTGCCGCGGTAGGTGCCCTGCTGGAAGGTGCCGTTGACGCCGTTATAGGCGTGCGACATCTCGTGGTACAGCACCACCGCCGGCGCCGGGAATTCGGCCATGTGGAACGACGGGTTGTAGCTGATCTGCACGTCGCCGCCCTGGCCCGGCTTGCCGTTGACGAGGTCGGCGTCGTTGCTGAAGGTTTGGGCGTAGCCGTTTTGCTCGTTGGCCAGTTCCTTGATCGTGACGGTGTTGCCGCGCGCGGCGGCCTTGTCGAATTCGGCGAGCATGCGCTGGCCGTTCGGCGAGCTGCGCAGGAAATCGATCTCGGCGCCGACGCGCTGCTTGAACGCGTCGGAGCCTTCGATGGTCACGCCCTTGGCCACGCCGATCTCGACGTTGACCACGGTGTTGCGCGCGCCGCCGGCGGCGTTGATCAGATCGATCGCGCTTTGCGCGTACACGGTGTCGGCGCCGGACTGGTTGTCGACCGTGTCCTTGCCGGCGCCGGTGTAGACCGCGTCGTCGCCTTGGCCGCCGCGCAGGGTGTCGTCGTCGAGGCCGCCGGAGAGCATGTCGTGGCCGGCGCCGCCGTCGAGTTCGTCGTTGCCGCGGCCGCCTTCGAGGAAATCGACGCCGTCGCCGCCGAGCAGACGGTCGGCGCCGTCGCCGCCGTAGACGACATCGTCGCCGCCGCCGGCATCGAGCGCGTCGTCGCCGCTGTTGCCGAACACATCGTCGCGGCCTTCGCCGGTGGCGATGCGATCGTTGCCGAGGCCGCCGTCGACGCGGTCGTTGCCGGCGCCGGTCGTCACCGTATCGTCTCCGGCGCCGGCATCGACCACGATATTGACCTTGACGTTGGGCGCGACGGTGACGACGTCGTTGCCGTCGCCGCTGCGCAGGGTCAGTTCCTGATTCTCGGTCAGGCGCAGCGCGTACTGCTCGCCGTTGACGCCGATGTCGAGGGTGCCGTCGTCGCGCTGGGTCACGCGCACGTCGTCGTTCTTGCCGCCGGTGGTCAGCACCACTTGATCGGCGCTGACGTACTGGCGGCCGCCGCCGGCGTCGGCAAGCGTGCGTTCGCGCGCGATCGACACTTCGCCGCCCTGATGCAGCGGATCGATCTGCACCGGCTTGCCGTCGGGCGTGCTGCCCTGGGTGCGCTGCTGCGGGTTGGTCGCGCCGCCGTCGATCTCGACGGTGCCGTCTGCGGCGACCTGCGCGGCCGGCGCGGGCGCGGCCAGCAGCGACATCGGCTCGGGCGTCACCTGCCGGCTCGGGTCGGAGGCGGCCGGGTCGTTCCAATAAGCATCGGCCTGCGGCGGCGGCGCGGAGCGGGTGGCGTCGAGCGATACGGACATGAGCGGACCTGCGCGTCTGGGAAACGAAGGTCCTAGATACGCACAGGTATGGCCGGGTCCAAGCTAGCGCGGACCCCAGCTAGGGTCGGCCCCAGGCCGCGGCGGCGCCGTTCAGCGCACTTCCAATTCGTAGATGCGCGTGGCGGGATCGGCCGGATCCTGCGCGGGCTCGCTCACGTCCAGCCGCACGTAACGCGCCCAGGTCGGCGCGATGGCGTGGGTGCGCACGCTGTCGCGGTTGTCGCGCACGGACACGACCCGCCGCCAGCGCTTGCCGTCCTCGGACAACGACAAAGCGTAAGCGCGGGTGTTCATCGCCGCCGCTTCGCCGCCCGCGCCGGCGTGCTTGACCACGAACTCGCGCACCTGCCGGCGCGCTTGCAGATCGACCTGCAGCCACGCGGGTTTTTCCAGCGTGCAGAACTTGTGTTCGGTCTTGCTGCTCAAGCGTCCGTCCACCGCCTTGATCGCTTCTTCGCCCGGCTTGCAGATCGGCGAACCGGTGACCGGCCGATGCAAGGAGAAGTTTTCCGAGGCCGATGCGCTCAACGCGAACATCATCAATGCCGCCGCTGCCACACGCTTCATACCGCCTCCTGCCGTTGCGCCAACCATTCGCGTTTGCTTTCCACCGCGGTTTTGTAGCGGCCGTCGTGGCTCCAACCCGGCGGCATCAGCAGGTACAGCAGCTTGTTGCGCAGGCCCGGCGCGGCGATCACGTCGCGCAGCAGCGCGCTGAACTCGCCGAGATAGGCATCGAGAAAACTGCCGGGTTTCATCGGCCGGGTGATGCCGTATTCGATGCGGATGTCCTCGCGCTGCGGCTGGTAGGTGCCGAACGCGCGGTCCCAGATGTTGAGCAGATTGCAGAAGTTGGTGTCCATATACAGTGGGTTGCGCGCGTGGTGCACGCGATGGTGCGCGGGCGTAAGGATCCAGCGATGCAGCCGCCCCAAGCGTCCGTCCTTGAGCGCGTGTTCGCCCAGATGGATGAACTGCCCCCAGAACCCGTCGATCAGCATGATCAGCAGCAACAGCGGCGGGCTGACGCCGGCGAGGATGCAAATGCTGGTGCGCACGATGTCGGCGTACGGCGCTTCCAGGAACAGGTGCGCGTAGTTCACCGACAGGTTCATCGCGGTCGGGGCGTGGTGGGTCGAATGCAGGCACCACAGCAGCCGCACCTTGTGGGCGAGGTAGTGGTAGACGAAGTGGGCGAACTCCCAGACTACGTAACCGTAGATCAGCCCCCACCCGCTCACTTCGACCTGGAATAGCGCCAGCGGCTGCAACAGCGCGATGCACAGCGCCACCATGCCGAAGCTCAGCACCGCGCCGATCAGGCGGTTGGCGAGCATGGTCAGGAACGGAACCTTGTAGTCCTCGAGCTTGAACCGGCGCCGGGCCACCGTGCGCAGCAGCTCGTAGACCAGCAACGCCGGGATCACCGGGAACAGCAGCGCCTTGGCGCCCTCGCCGCTGAGCAGGCCGCGGTAGCCGTCGCGAGCCAGCAGCTCCAGCAAGGCGCCCAGGCCGAAGAAACCCACCAGCTCGTGCAAGGCCTGCGACCCTAGGTCCATCGGTTTTCCCGGTTTTAGATCGATCCAGGTCGAGTTAGCCAGGGCGCCGCGCGACGCTCAAGTGCTGCATGAAAAATGCGGACGAAGTTCATTAGACGCGGGGTTCGACGCATTTACGCCGCTACCCGGTCAGCGCCCCGCCGGCGGCCGCCGGCCGGCCCGCTGAGACCCAGATCGGCGCCGAAGCCGGCCGCTTCGCGCCCGTTCGACATTTGCGCTCCCGGGCCGGGCCGCTCGGGCCGGCCCCAGGGGCTGGGCGCCGACGTGCTGCATCGCAGCAGCCAGACGCGTAAAATGAGGCCCCTTTCATCCACCCGGCCCGCCCCCGCGGGCCTCAGCAGTCGGAGCACACATGGGTCTGGACCTCGTTCCCACCGGCAAGAACCCGCCGCACGAGATCAACGTCATCATCGAAATCCCGAAGGATGCCGAGCCGGTCAAGTACGAGGTCGACAAGGCCTCCGGCGCGATCTTCGTCGACCGCATCCTCTCGACCCCGATGCGTTATCCGTGCAACTACGGTTACGTCCCGCACACCGTCTGCGGCGACGGCGACCCGGCCGACGTGCTGGTCGTGCTGCCGCTGCCGCTGATCCCGGGCTCGGTGATCCGCTGCCGTCCGGTCGGCGTGCTGCGCATGAGCGACGAAGCCGGCAGCGACGAGAAGCTGCTGGCGGTGCCGGTCGACAAAGTGTTCGCCGGCTACTCGCACATCAACGACATCGCCCAGGTCAGCCCGCATTGGCTGGAGCGCATCGGCCACTTCTTCGAGCACTACAAGGACTTGGAGAAGGGCAAGTGGGTCAAGCTCGACGGTTGGGGCGGAGCCGACGAGGCCAAGCAGATCCTGGTCGAGGCGATCGAGCGTTACGCGGCCGAGGAAGACAAGCCGAAGTTCTGAGTTCGGTTTGCGCCTTCGCGACAAGAAAAAGGCCGCCCTCGGGGCGGCCTTTTTCGTTGCGCGATCGGCGTGCGGCTTCGATTGCTCCCTGTAGGAGCGGCGCGAGCCGCGACCGCGACAACTCAACTGCGATGAACGTGACGACATAGTTGCGTTGTCGCGGTCGCGGCTCGCGCCGCTCCTACAGGGGGATCGCCCGCTCTTTCGCGAACGCAAAAAACTACGGCCCCTTTTCGGGGCCGTAGTCGTCTTGCGATACCGCTAACGCTTCGATCAGAAGCGCTGGGTGTACTTCATGTACACGAAGCGACCGATGTCGAAGCTGCCGTTGTAGCTGAAGCTGCCGTTCGGCTGGCTGAACATGGTCTGGCCGGTGTGGTCGAACACGTTGTTCGCGCCGAGCGCCACGGTGGCGTTCCACGGAGTGTTGTAACGGACCTGCACGTCGTGGAAGGTGTTGCTGCCCACTTCGCGCACCGGCACCGCGCCCTTGTACGAGGAACGGTAGTTCGGGTTGTTGCATTCCGCGCCGCCGTTCAGATCGTACGCGCACTCTTCCTTCAGGCCGCCGTAGTAACGGATGCCCCAGCTCGCGCCGAAGTCGCCCCAGCTCCAGTCGGCGTTGAAGTTCGAACGCACGCGGAAGTTGCTCAGGCCGTCGGCGACCCAACCGGTGCGCTGTTCGACCGGCGTGGTGCTCTCGTTGTCGCGCTTGTATTCCAGGTAGTCGACGTAGGTCGTCTTCCAGTTGAACGAGAAGTTGCCGAAGCGGGTGTCGGCCAGGCGGTAGGAGAGGTTCAGGTCGTAACCCGCGGTCTCCTGGTAGCCGGCGTTGATCAGGTTGCGGGTCACGCCCACGACCTGGCCGTCGGTGTCGCGCACGAAGCGGTTGCACGCCGAGTTGATGCCGAGCACGTAGCAGTTGTTCAGGATCGAGGTGACGGTCTCAGCCGCGATCACGTCTTCGATCTTGATCTTCCACCAGTCCAGACCGATGTCGAAACCGCCGAACCAGCTCGGGCTGTACACGAAACCGATCGAGGTCGACTTCGAGGTTTCCGGGGTCAGCAGCGGGTTGGAACCCGACAGGAACGCGCTATCGGACTGAGCGTTCGGGCCGGTGGCCGGCTTGCCGCCCGAGGCGACCTGGCGGAAGTTCGCCGGGACGTTCGCGGCGCAGCGCGTGGCGACCTGCGGGTTGCGCACGGCCGAACCGAACAGGGTGTCGCACGGGTCGGTGTAGTTGTCGAAGCTCTCGCCGACGCCGCCGTACAGGTCGGCCACGGTCGGGGCGCGGAAGCCCGTCGCGTAGGTGCCGCGGATCAGCAGGTCGTCGAACGGCTTCCACTTCAGGCTGAACTTGCCGTTGGTGGTGTCGCCGAAGGTGTTGTAGTCGGAGTAACGGCCCGCGATGTTGAACGACAGTTCCTTCGCGAAGGTCACATCCGACAGCACCGGCACGGCCAGTTCGACGTAGAACTCGTCGAGCGAGTAGCCGCCCTGGGTTTCGCTACCGGCCAGATCGGTGCTCAGGCCCGACTGCAGCAGGGCGTCGGGCGAGTAGTGCGCCGATTCCTTGCGGTGCTCGTAACCCATCGCCAGGCCGAGGTCGCCGGCCGGCAGGGTCGCCAGCGAGCCGCTGACGTTCAAGCTGTAGACCTGGGTCTTGGTGACCGAGGTGTCGTGGGTCGGCAGGTACAGGAACTTCTGCAGATCCTTGTTGTTCAGCGAACCCGGGCCGGTCACGTCCGGACCCAGCAGCGGGTTCCACGCCAGGCAGCCGTCGATCGGGTTGGCGGCGGTGCCGCAACGCGCCACGCCGTTGGCGTCGATGAACGACGGGCCCAGGGCCTTCTCGGCGTTCGGCAGGAACAGATTGCCGGTGCCGGTCTTGGTGCCCTTGTTCTGGTTGTACAGGTAGCCCGCGTCCCAATCCCAGGTCTTACCGGCGAACTCGAACGAACCTTCCAGGCCGCCGCTGAAGCGGTAGGTGGTCAGCTCGGACTTGGTCTGACGCGGCACTTCCCAGCCACGGCGGTAGAAGTCGGCGTCGATGCCGAGCGGATTGAACGCGCTGCCGGCCTTCAGGGTCAGATCGCCGGGGTAGCGATCGCTGAAGCCGGTCGAACGGAACGGGTAGCCGGCGATCTGCTGGGTGGCTTCGCGATCCGTGTACAGGATGTCGGCCTTGGCGCGCAGATTGTCGGTGATGTCGAACTCGGCGTTGGCGAACACCGAACGACGCTCCAGACCGGTCGAGAGATACATCTGCTCGTTGGCGTTGGCCTGATCGGCCAGACCGTCGGTCGGGTGGAAGTTCGACAGCTTGGAGGTGTCGGTGGTGCCGCGGTTGGCGGTCCACGCGTTGCCGTCGGCGTCGAACAGCGTGCCCCACTGGTTGATCGCGCTCCAGCCGTTGCTGCGCACGCCGCCGTTGGCGCCGCCCAGATCCGGGTACGGATGGGCGCGGCCGTTCGGGTAGCGGGTGAAGTCGCGGTCGCGAGCGAAGACCGGATCTTCCTTGCTGTACTCGGCGCCCAAGGTGATCGAACCGCGCTCACCGGTCTGGCCGATGACGAAGTTGTAGACCTCCTTGTTGCCGTCGCCCTGGCCGTACTGGCCGAGGTAGGCGCTGCCTTCCAGACCGTCGAAACGCTTGCGGGTGATGATGTTCACCACGCCGGCGATGGCGTCGGAGCCGTACAGCGCGGAGGCGCCGTCGGTCAGCACTTCGATGCGCTCGACGATCGAGCTCGGGATCGAAGCCAAGTCGGAATAGCCGCTGGAGCTGATGCCCATGCGCTTGCCGTCGATCAGCACCAGGGTGCGCTGCGGACCGAGGTTGCGCAGGTCGACGTACTGGCCGCCCACGTCTTCGCCCGAAGCGAGCGCGTCGGCGCGCGAGATCGCCGGCGAACCGGTGGCGGTGATGTTCTGGACGATGTCGGCGACGGAGGTGAAACCCTGCTTCTGGATTTCGGCGCGCGACATGGTGACGACGGGCTGCGACGTCTCCAGGTTGGCCTGGCGGATGCGCGAGCCCGTCACCTCGATGCGATCGAGAGTGGTCGGGTTCTTGGAGGCATCGGCTTCCTGGGCGCCGGCGATCGCCGGGACCAGAGCGGACACTAACGCTGCAGCGATGGCGGACGGCAGAACGCCGTACCGCGCCGCGGGGCGCAGACTACGATGGTTCATCTATCTCTCTCCAGTAATCTCGTTATAGGCGTGTTAAAACGCCTTGCAAAAGTACGGCCCAACCTCCCGCACTGCTTTGCGGTTGCCGCCGGGAGACTTTGCGCAGTCGGTCGTAGAGGCCACTGTCATCGCGCGGAAAGCTTCGCGTCGCGCGCATTAAATGTGATGAATTCCAGGTGTTTTTGACCGTTTTCGCGCTGCGCTCGCGACCGCGATGCGAGTGCGCGAACGTTTTGCTTTGCGTTGTCTGCGATCTTGCCGAATCGGCATCGATGCTTTGCATCGTTCCTTTGCACAACGAGCTAAATCGCGGCGAAGCCGCTGATTTACGGTGTTTGCTCCGCATACGCATGGGCGGCGATACGTATCGAAACGTCGCGGCGTTGCGGATTCGTCGGTCGCCGATGCGATGCGTATGGCGCCTATACATACTTATAAAAGGTGTGCGCGGCGCGGTTCGTGGATTGCTCGGCTGCATGCGTTCGCGCGGCGACTGATGCCGCACAACTGAACGACTCGTTCAGTTGTGCGTATTCGCGATGCGTCGTCCATCGAAACCTCGATGCGCGCCGGTAAGAGATGAGAAGCGAGCGATGTCCGCGCATCGATGCGCGAAGCGTTCGACACTTTCGAGACTGAACGATTCGTTCAGTTGCGCGCATTCGTGGCGGATCGTCCGTCGAGGCGTCGGCGCGCATCGCTAAGAGATAAGGAGTGATCGCTGTTCGCTCATCGCTGCGCCAAGCATTCGGCGCTTTCGATACTGAACGATTCGTTCAGTTGCATGCATTCGCGACGGATCGTCCATTGAGGCGTCGACGCGCACCGCTAAGAGATAAGGAGCGATCGCTGTTCGCGCATCGATACGCGAAGCAGCCGACGCTATCGATACTGAACGACTCGTTCATGCGCACATGCATGCGGCGCATGCGTTGCGTACTCGCGGCGCACGAAGGCGAACGACGGGCATGCATGCCATCGCGACCGCCGCGCCACGCGCGACGAAGCGCCAACGCACAGCCGAAGCGATGCGGACCGTCGAAGAGATGGGGAAGAAAAGACGCGTCCGCTCCCGCACGGATCCGGCGCCGCCGCGCGGCGACGCCGGCCGAGTGCCGCCGAGGCTCGGCTGCGCGCGGTGCGCGCAGTCGAAACCTCGGCGTTGCTGCGGGTAGTACGGAGTCCGGCCTGTTGGGGGAGGCGGCTGGCGGTATCGGCCTGGCGGTGGTCCCTGATCGATGCGGCGGATCGGGGCGGGCCGGATACGGCGGGCTCGGAGAGTGCGTTTACTGCTTTACGAATGTCGCTTCGGATCGTGTTGCGCGGCCAGGCATCGGCCGTTTCGGAACTTTCTTCGGTGTTTCGTAACGCTTTCGTCGTCCGATCAGCTCGCCATCGCCAACTTGCGCAACGGCACGACGGCCGGCTTGGCGGCTTCGGCGGCCTTGGCGCTGGCGGCGGCGCTGCGGTAACGCGTGGCCGAGGTGCCGAAGCGGGCGCGGAAGGCGCGGGCGAAGCTGCAGCAGTTGTCGAAACCGCTGGCGGCGGCGACCTCGCCGATCATCATCGAGGTGTTCTTTAACAAGTCCGCGGCGTGTTCCAGGCGCATGCGGGCCGAGGCGGCCTGCGGGCTTTCCTCGTACAGGCTGTGGAAGGTCTTGGAGAAGTACCAGCTCGAGAAGCTGGTCAGCTCGGCCAACTCGCTGATCCGCACCACCCGGTCGCAATTGCCTTCCAGGTACAGACGGGCGCGTTGCAGACGACCGAAGACCTGACGCTTGCGGCTGCGCGAACGGCCCGGGCAACGCTGGATGCGCGCGGTCAGCTCGCGCTGGACGCCGGCCAGGTGCAACAGGATCGGACGCAGGGCGTTGAGATCGAAGCCGGTGTCGGCCTCGCTGTTGCGCGCGCTGGCCTGGCGCCACAGGCGCAGGGCGATACGGGCGTCGTGGCGGTTCATGCGGCCGCGGCCGGCGTAGAGGCTGCTGTCGGCCAGACGGGCCATGGCCTTGATCGCGTCCGGGGTCAGGTTGAGACCGACGCAGACGCCGTAACGGTCGGCCTGCAGCACCGGCTTGGAGTCGCGTTCGAACGCGATCCAGTCGCCGCGCTTGAGGCGGAACTTGCCCTCTTTGGCCTCAACCCACGAACTGCCGCGCAACTGCACCCAGATCGAGAAGTGAGTCCCGGACAGCTGGACGCTGCCCAGTCGCGAGACGCCGACGCAACTTGCCTGAACGGATTGGTCCTGCGCGTCCAGCTGCAGCAGCTGTCCACGATCCGCCCACAATGCTTGCTCCATTGGTCCACCTCATTTGCGGGGAATGAGGTTTTTATTTGCCTGAGCAACGAACCCAGCGCCGGAAATTTGACGGAGAGTTAGGCGAATTCGGAACGAAGTCACATCCGACGAACTTCCGAAAGGACTTTTCCCAATCCAATCAGTCAGTTGAGCCAGCCCGGCACAAAGGTCTTCGGCTCTTCGGGCAGATCCATGTAACCGATATCGGCGCCGTCCCACTTGGCCAGGGCCAAATACACGGTGTCGCCGCGCGGGCTCAGGCTGAATCCGTTGATCGCCGAGCGCCGGCTTTGGTCCAGGCACAGGGCCGAGGGCGGCAGTTCCGGGGTGGCGATCCGGCGCATCAGCGACAGGCAGGTCGGCTGCTGGTCCATGTAGCGCAGCTCGCCGGTGGCGCTGGCCACGTCCCACAGCCGGTAGCGGTCGGCGACCGGCTCGCTGTCGTCGATCTGGCGGATGCTGGCCGGGGTCAGCGACAGATCGGCCTGCCACAAGCCGGCCTGGGTCTGGCGGGCGAACAGCAGGCGGTTGTGGGCCGGGTCGGCCTTGCCCTCGGAGACGTCGTCCACCGCGGCCAGCAATTTCCACGGCGAGGCGCTGCGGTCGAACAGGCTCAGGCGCAGGCGCCCGTCTCCGGCGCTGGCGAGAACCAGCAGCCGGTTCGGATCGGGCAGCTGCATGGCCTGGATCGGCTCGCCCACCGGCACCGGCAGGCGGGTCACCCGGCCGCTGGCCGGCACGATCTCGAACACCGCGTTGCGCCCGTCCTGGTCCGGCCCGACCACGGTCACCCGGGTGCTGTCGGCCGACCACGAGGCGCCGTAGCGCGTACCCGGGGTCACGCCCTGCAGCATGCGCAGCGAATCGGGTTGGTCCAGGTCGGCCCACCACAGATGATTGCTGCCGGAGCGGTCGGAGAAGAACACGATCTGGCGCCCGTCCGGCGCCACCGCCGGCAGCATGTCGCGGGCCGAGGACGGGAACAGCGGATCGACCACGTGCACCGCGCCCTTGGAGGTATCGCCCAGGACCACGCGGAACAGGCCGAAGTACGGCTTGCGCTGGACGAAGGCCGCGGCCGGGCGCGACGCCGCCACCGCCGGGAACTGCGCCGATTCGATGCCCAGGTCGCGGGCCTGCCCGGTTTCCAGCTCCAGGCGGAACAGACGGGTGTCGCCGTCGATCATCCGCCCGAACAGAATGCTGCGGTTGTCCGGCAGCCAGTCCCAGCCGCGCACGTCGGCGCTGAGCTGGCTGAGCCGCTCGGCGGTGCCGCCCTCGGCCGGCAGGCGCCAGAAATCGCCCTGCGGGTTGTTGCGCAGGAACACGATCCAGCGGCCGTCCGGCGAGAACCGCGGCGACAAGTCGAGATTGCCGGCGCCCGGGCGGTACGGCACCGCGCGCCATTCGCCGCTGGCCAGATCGAGCACGCGCATGCCGACCATGCCCTGCGCCGTCTGCATGCTGCCGAAGATCAGGCCGCGGCCGTCGGGCGTCCACTCGAAGGTCGGCGGATTGCGCGGATCGCAGTCGCCGACCTCGCGCTCGGCGCCGCCGTTGGCGGCGATCAGCAGCACCTTGCACGAACGCGCCGGATCGACCCGCAGGAACGCGATCGAGCGGCCGTCCGGCGACCACGCCGGGTAGCTGTCCTCGGCCAGCCCGCTGGGCCGGGTGAGTTGGCGCGGCGGGGTTTGATCGGTGGTCTGGACCAGGATCGCGGTGCCACGCTGGCCCTCGGGAATGGCGACGTAGGCGACCAGGGCCGCGTCCGGCGACAGGGTCGGCTGGACTTCGAAGCCGGGCATCGAAGTGATCAGGCGATACGGGCGCGGCGAGCCGGCGACCCGCGCCGGATCGACCGGCGCCGCGGCCACGCCCGGCGCATGCGCCTGCCGCGCCAGCGACCACCACACCAGCGCGATCACCAGCAGCAGCACGGTCGCGACCGCGCCGACGATCGAGCGCCAGGTACCGCGCGGACGCGGCTGGTTCGGCAGCGGCACCGGCTCGATGCGCTCGGCCGCGCGCGCGCCCGGCGCGGCGGCGAAGGCCTCGGCCGGATCGGCGGAGGCGTCGAAGCGGGAGGCGTCGAAACCGTCGACCGCCGCGGGCGTTTCGGCCTCGCCGGCCGCCGCCGTTTCCGGCACCTGCCAGCGCACCTTGGCCAGCAGGCGATAACCGTTCTTGGCAATGGTCTCGATGTAGCGCGGGTTGCCGCGGTCCTCGTCGAAGGCCTTACGCAGTTGGGTGATCGCCTGGGTGACCACGTCGTCGGTCGGCAGCGTGTCCGGCCAGACTTCGGCCAGCAGCGCATCGCGGCTCACCACGCGGTCGGCGTGATCGACGAGCACGAGCAACACGCCCATCGCTTTGGGCGTGATCCGGCGCGGCCGACGCGCCCCCGGCGCGCGGATCTCGCGCAGGGGGATGTCGACCAGGCAATCGCCTACCCGCAGATGCTCGGCGGGCAAGGGCGGCGTCGATGGCTCGTGGGTTCGCGGCATGAATCCTGCTGATGGTGCGCACTTGCCCGCGGTTGGTCATGTGCCTGAACGCCTAGACACAAAACGGACCAACCGACATATCCGGCATGGCGCGGTGGCGCGATCGGAAAGGCGCGCCGAGTGAGCTTGTTCTAGCCGCCTATTCTAGCCCCCGGGAACCGCGCCACGGCCCGCAGCACAGCGTCGCAGGGCGGTTTTAGGCCCCGGCGGGCCGAAACGTATCGTTCCAAAACGCGCACGGCGCCGTGTATTTATCTGTAACGCATCGCCTGCGAGGCGATTACGCCGTCGCAGCGGCGTCTCAGCTTAACGCGGGAGTCATTTCAATTTCGTTCAGCGCCGCGGGGCGATTCCGCCGCGCCCGGGCTTCAAGTGCGCGGCTGGCGGAGCATGGTCAAGCCGATCAAGCGCGACACCACCGCGGCGAGATAGCCCACCCCGGCGAGCTGCTCGAACATCGTCAGCACCCGCGCCGCGGGCGACATCGGCAGGATGTCGCCCAGGCCCACGGCCGACAGGTTGGTGAAACTCAGGAACAGCAATTCCAGCCACGTGCGCGGCTCGCCCGGCCGTTCGGCACCGACGAAGCTGCCCGGATACCAGGCCTGACAGACCAAGAACGCGTAAGCGAAGCCCCAGGCCAGCAGGGTGAACGTCGCGCCGGCCGCGAACAGTTCGTCGGCGGTCACTTTGTGGTCGCTCATCATGTAAGCGATCAACGCGCCGGCCGCGTAGAAATACAGCGCCGCTTCCAACGCCGAGGACAGCACCAACAAACCGGGGCTGGCGACGACCACCGACAGCACCGACAGCGCGAACGCCGGTATCGCGATGATCCAGGCGATCCACTTGATCGCCGGACTGCGGTTGACCACCCACACCGCCAACGCCAGCACCAACACGCCGAACGCGCCGAACACCACGCGCCCGCCGCCGCCGGGCTCGAACAAGGGATAGGCCAGCAGGCTCAGCAACTGCGCCGCCAGCAAGAACGCCGAGGGGTGGCGGCGGGCGATGGCGCGGGCTTTCAGGGAGGCGTAGCTGGTCATGGCGAAGGAGGCCGGCGCTGAAGGTGGAAAAAAGAAAGCCGGGCATCAGCATGCCCGGCTTTCTTCGACTTCTCACCCGTCTTCGTCGCGGCCTTACGAACTGGCCGCCACCCCAGGTAGGAGCGGCGTGAGCCGCGACCGCTCGCTTCGCGCTTGCGCCGTCGGCCGGAGGTCGCGGTCGCGGCTCGCGCCGCTCCTACAATCGCCTCCGGCCGGTGTCGGCCTTAAGCGCGGCGATACACCTCGGCGCCCTGCGCGCGGAACTCGGCCGACTTCTCCGCCATGCCCTCGTCCAGCGCGGCCTGCTCGTCCACGCCGTGTTCCTTGGCGTAGTCGCGCACGTCCTGGGTGATCTTCATCGAGCAGAAGTGCGGGCCGCACATCGAGCAGAAGTGGGCGACCTTGTGCGCGTCCTTGGGCAAGGTTTCGTCGTGGTACTCGCGCGCGCGCTCCGGGTCGAGGCCGAGGTTGAACTGGTCTTCCCAGCGGAACTCGAAGCGCGCCTTGCTCATCGCGTTGTCGCGCGCCTGCGCGCCGGGGAAGCCCTTGGCGAGGTCGGCGGCGTGGGCGGCGATCTTGTACGCCATCAGGCCTTCACGCACGTCGTGCTTGTTCGGCAGGCCCAGGTGTTCCTTCGGCGTCACGTAGCAGAGCATCGCGGTGCCGTACCAGCCGATCATCGCCGCGCCGATCGCGCTGGTGATGTGGTCGTAACCCGGCGCGATGTCGGTGGTCAGCGGGCCGAGGGTGTAGAACGGCGCTTCGCCGCAGACCTCGAGCTGCTTGTCCATGTTCTCCTTGATGAGCTGCATCGGCACGTGGCCGGGGCCCTCGATCATGGTCTGCACGTCGTGCTTCCACGCGATCTGGGTCAGCTCGCCCAGGGTTTCCAGCTCGCCGAACTGGGCCGCGTCGTTGGCGTCGGCGATCGAGCCCGGACGCAGGCCGTCGCCGAGCGAGAACGCCACGTCGTAAGCCTTCATGATTTCGCAGATTTCCTCGAAGTGGGTGTAGAGGAAATTCTCCTTGTGGTGCGCCAGGCACCACTTGGCCAGGATCGAACCGCCGCGCGAGACGATGCCGGTCACCCGCTTGGCGGTCAGCGGCACGTAGCGCAGCAGCACGCCGGCGTGGATGGTGAAGTAGTCCACGCCCTGCTCGGCCTGTTCGATCAAGGTGTCGCGGAAGATCTCCCAATTGAGCTCTTCGGCGCGGCCGTCGACCTTCTCCAGCGCCTGATAGATCGGCACCGTGCCGATCGGCACCGGCGAATTGCGGATGATCCACTCGCGGGTTTCGTGGATGTGCTTGCCGGTGGACAGATCCATGACCGTGTCCGCGCCCCAGCGGATCGACCACACCAGCTTCTCCACTTCCTCGGCGATGCCCGAGGACACCGCGGAGTTGCCGATGTTGGCGTTGACCTTGGTCAGGAAGTTGCGGCCGATGATCATCGGCTCGCTTTCCGGGTGATTGATGTTGTTCGGGATGATGGCGCGGCCGCGCGCGACTTCGTCGCGCACGAATTCGGGGGTGATGATCTTGCCGATGTCGGCGCCGAAGCTGTGGCCCGGATGCTGGTTGAGCAGGTGCGCTTCGCGGATCGTCTCCAGCCGCTGGTTCTCGCGGATGGCGATGTACTCCATCTCCGGCGTGACGATGCCGCGGCGGGCGTAATGCATCTGGGTGACGTTGGCGCCGGCGAGCGCGCGGCGCGGCAGCGGACGGTTGCCGAAGCGCACGTGGGCGAGCTTGGGGTCGTGCTCGCGCTGGCGGCCGAATTGCGAGGACAGACCGGCGAGCAATTCAGTGTCGCCGCGCTCGGCGATCCAGTTCGCGCGCAGCGGCGCCAGACCGGCGGCGAGGTCGATGGTCGCGTCCGGGTCGGTGTAGGCGCCGGAGGTGTCGTACACCGCCAGCGGCGCGTTGTCCTCGCCGCCGAAGATGGTCGGCGTGCGCGCCAGCGCGATCTCGCGCATCGGCACGTTCAGGTCGGGGCGCGAGCCTTGCACATGGATCTTGCGCGAGCCGGGGATCGGGCGGGTGACGTCGGCCGACAACTTCTCGGCTTGCTGGATCAGCTCGGAGGGAACCGCGTTCATGGGAATTCGTCCGCTTTGGAGGGGAGCTTTGGGAAGACAAGCCGGCCGCACACCTGACGGTGCGGCGCTGCGAGCCCGGAGGCTCGCGCAAAGCGGGCGCGCGGACGCGGGATCCGCGTCGCACGAAGCTTCCCTACGGCGGTCTCAACCGCATCAGGTTCGAAGGGACTGTCTCAACCGGACGGCCGTGTCGGCCCGCCGCGGTACCCCCGCTTCAAGTGCGCATTAGACCCGGAAACCCGGCCGGGCGCCAATCCCGGCCGGCGGCGACCGCCGTCGCAGGCCCGCGCGGCCCGCCTTGCCGGCGTCGCGCGCGGCCGCTAGCGTGCGTGCATGAACCCACGCCGCCCGCTCGTCCTGCTGCCCCTCGCCGCCGCCTTGCTGCTCGGCGGCTGCCTCCTCGGCCACACCGTGCACCCCTCGCCCGCGGCCGAACGCGCGGCGGCGGACGCGCGCGCGAGCCGGTTGTTCGAGCGCCTGCGGCCGCTGTGCGGGCAGGCCTTCGCCGGCCGCATCGTCGCCGACACGCCGCGCAGCGCGGACGATCCGTTCATCGGCAAACGCCTGATCATGCACGTGCGCGGTTGCGAGACCGACACCATCCGCATCCCGTTCCAGGTCGGCGAAGACCGCTCGCGCACCTGGGTGTTCGACCGCCGCGCCGGCGATCTGCGCTTCAAGCACGACCACCGCCACCGCGACGGCAGCGAGGACGAGCTGACCATGTACGGCGGCGACCTCAAGCCCGGCGGCGAAGGCGACCGCTACGAATTCCCGGCCGACCCGCAAAGCCGCTCGATGTTCCGCCGTTTGGGCCGCGAAGTCTCGGTGCCGAACGTGTGGGCGGTGGAGATCGACGGGCGGCGCTTCGTCTACGAACTCGCGCGCCCCGGCCGCTTGTTCCGGATCGAATTCGATCTCACCCAACCGGTGCCCGCGCCCCCGCCGCCGTGGGGCGGTTGAGGACGCGGGCGACGACGCGGTGCCGGCTCAGTTCGGACCCGGGTTGGGGTAGTAGCCGTAGCAGTAGTTCTGCCCGTTCTTGGTCAGATAAAAGCGATTGCAATTGGTGTCGTAGCTGCTGCCGGTCGCGGTGATGCGATAGCCCGACAGGTACGCGCCGTTGAGGTGATAGAAGCTGCCGTTCTGCTTCAGCGACCAATGCTGGTGCGGTCCGGTCGAGCTGCCGCCGTTGCACAGCGCCTGCGCCTGGGTGTTGGCCGGATTGGCGATGGCGGTGTTCATCGACACGTTGGCGCCGGTGTTGTACTGGATGTTCATCAGGTGGTAGTAGGTCGTCGACCAACCGCCGCTGTGCACGATCTCGGCGAAGCACGAGGAGTGGCGCTTGAACGAACCCGCCGCCGACGCCGACACCCAGTTGCCGCTCTGGTTGCTGCCCCAGCCGCCGCCGCGCGACATGTCCAGCGACGACATCGGGTAGTTGCCCGAGCCGGTGTTGGTGTGCGCGCCGCCGACATGCCAGCTCGCGCCGCGCGGGAACGGGAACTGCAGCAGGCCGTTGGGCGAAAGCGGCTGCACGTCCGGGCCGGACTTGGCGAAGCGGTCGGACGGCGCCTTGGCCTGGCGCGGCTCGTTGAACAAACGCCCGTAAATCAGCTGGAATTCGCCGTCGCCGCGCAACGCGGCCGCCGGCTCGCTGTCGCCGGAACGCTGGAACAGCGCCTGCAGCGGATTGGCCCGGGCCAGCGTCACCGGCCCCTTGGCGCCGTCGGGATCGCGCTCGTACAGCGATTGGCGCAGCGCCAGCGCGACTTCGCGCGTCTGCGCGCCGAAACCGTCGGCGCGCGCGAGCTTGCCGAACGGACGCTTGGGCGCGTCGCCGCGCTTGGCGCTGATCGCGCCGCTCTGCTGCTCCATCAGCGCGATCAGCACTTTCGGGCTGATGCCGCTGTAGCCGGCCCAGTGCGAAATCTCTTCCGAATGTTTGCGCAGCTGCGGCGCGTGCTTGGCCAGATACGCGTCGATGTCGAAATCGAACATCTCGTCGTAGGAATACACCAAGTCCTCGCCGCTGAGCCCATGGCCCTGCGCGCTGGCGTTGCCGCCGATCGCCGCCAGCGCACACAGCAGCGCCAGCCCCAGTCCCGCCTTGGAAATCTTCTTCATGGTCCGCTCCCGAGAAAGACAGTGAAGAGTCGATGGACAGCGTCGAAGCCCTAGCGGCCGAACCGCGCGGCGAACGGCGCAGGCGAGTGCGCGCACGACCGTTCGTCATCGTCGGAACGCCCGCGATTCGCTGTCCGTACACCGCGGGCGGCCGGACTCTGACCGCGCGCGTCGGCGCTGTCGTGCGACGCAGTTCAAATCGGCGCCGTGCATGCGCCGGCGCACGGCCGTTTCTCGATTCGCTTCACAGCGCGCGAGAGAGCGCGTCGCAAACCGGCGCGGCGAGCATGAACGCAAATGGGAGCAGCGCACACAATGCGGCCGCGGCGCGCGCGGTTTGCTGCGATGCCGCGCGCCGACGCGCCGCTGCGGACGCGGACGGCGCGCGGCGTGAATGCATTGAGTGCGCACGCGCCGATGGACGCGCGCAGGGAAACGGCAACGACCGTCCACGCGCTCGGCACGCAGGCAGCGGAATCCGCGTTGCGCCGGCCAGCGGCGCGCTCGCGCCGCGCTTCTGCGACACTGTCGCCCCGCACGCCAAGGAGAGCCGCGCATGTTCCGTTCCCATCGTTCCCTGCTGACCGCGCTGCTGGCCGTGGCCGGCCTGTCGTCGGGCGGCTTCGCCCACGCCGACGAGTTCGTCCTGCAAAGCGCCGACCTCGCCGCGGGCGAAGCGGTGCCGGCGATCCACCTGTTCACCGCCTGCGCCGGCGGCAATATCTCGCCCGCGCTGGAATGGAAGAACCCGCCCGTGGGCACGCGCAGCTTCGCGGTGACCGTGTTCGATCCCGACGCGCCCACCGGCAACGGCTGGTGGCATTGGGCGGTGGTGAACCTGCCGGTCGCCACGACGACACTCGAACGCGGCGCCAAGCCGCCGGCGAGCGCGCTGCAACTGCGCAACGATTTCGGCCAGACCGGCTACAGCGGCCCGTGCCCGCCGCCGGGCAAGCCGCATCGCTACGAGTTCACGGTGTGGGCGCTCAAGAGCGACAAGCTCAAGCTCGACGCCAAGACGCCGGCCGCGCTCGGCGGGGTCATGGCGCGCGCCGACGCGCTCGGCCACGCGACGATCACGGTGCAGTACGGACGGCCGAAAAAGTAACCGCGGAAACCATCGCCCGCGGTCGCGTCGCCGCCGCCGGCGCGACCGCGAAGCCGCGCCGGCGCGGGCTTTGCGCCGGCCGCACATTTTTTCGCCGGGCCTCTTGACGCGCCGCACAACGGCACGGTATTGCTAAGCCCATGCACGCCGCCATCGCCCTCGCCCGCTCCGTCTCGACCCAGCCGCACGGCCGGGTATCGGCCGTCGCGGCGATGTCGATTACCACCACCGGTACCGGTACCACTCTTCCCAGGGTGCGGACGGGCGTGTCCAGATAAAGACCACGCCGCTCCGCACCCGACCAGGGTGCGGGCCGCCGGCCTCACCCTGACGGACCCGCGGAGCTCCACCAGGAGCCTGCCATGTCGTCCGCCCCACCCCAAGCCGCTTCCGACGCCCAGCCCGACGCGGCCGCGGCCGAAGATCACCTTGCCGCCGATGCCGCCGCCTATGCCGTACCGGCGTATCCGCCCGCACGCCACGCGCATAAGTTCGGCGGCAGCAGCCTCGCCGATCCCGACCGCTACCGCGTCGCCGTCGGCCTGCTCGACGACGGCGCCAGCGAGCGCATCGCCGTGGTCTCGGCCATGCAGGGCGTCACCGACGCGCTGGTGGCGATCGTCGATGCGAGGCTGAGCGGCCAGGATTGGAAACCGGCCTGGACCACGCTGCGCAAACGCCATCTCGACACCGCGCTGTCGCTGGACCCGCACCGCCGCCACGGCGTGCTGGAAGCGCTGGAAGCCGAGTTCGCGCAACTGCGCGACACACTGGACTGCCTGCACTCGCGCGACGAAAAAACCCCGCAAGCGGTGGCCGGCCTGGGCGAGGTGTGGTCGTCCTACCTGATCCACGCCGCGCTCGGCGGCGACCCGGCCGGCTGGGCACGGCTGGACGCGCGCGAGGTGCTGGTGGCGCATCCCAGCGAAATGGGCATGGCGGTGGATTGGGCGCAAAGCCGCGAGAACCTCGCCGCGTGGCGAAAACGCAACGCCGCGACCAACGTGGTCGTCACCGGCTTCGTCGCCCGCGACGCCCACGGCTACGCCACCACGCTCGGCCGCAACGGCAGCGACTACTCTGCGGCGATCTTCGCCAACCTGTTCGACGCCGACGCGCTGACCATCTGGACCGACGTCGACGGCGTGCTCTCGGCCGATCCGCGGCTGGTGCCCGACGCGGTGTGTTTGCCGTCGATGTCCTACGCCGAAGCCTGCGAACTGGCCTATTTCGGCGCCAAAGTGCTGCACCCGCAGACGATGGCGCCGGTGCAGCAGCGCGGCATTCCGCTGCGCATCCGCAACACCCGCAACCCGCAGGAACCCGGCACGCTCATCACCTTGCGCGCGCACCCCGGCGCGACGCCGGTGAAGGGGCTCAGCCTGGTCCACGATCTGGCCGTGCTGGAGCTGGTCGGCAACGGCCTGGTCGGCGTGCCCGGCGCGGCCGAGCGCCTGTTCGGCGCGCTGCGCGCGGCCGGCGTGTCGGTCACCATGATCTCGCAAGGCTCTTCCGAACATTCGATCTGCTGCGTGGTCCGCGCCGCCGAGGCCGAACGCGGCCGCGACGCGATCGTCGCCGCCTTCGCCGAAGCGATGGCCGACGGACAGACGCAACACGTGCAAGTCACTCCCGACATCTGCGTGCTGGCCGCGGTCGGCGACGGCATGGTCGGCCAGCCCGGCGTGGCCGCGCAGCTGTTCGACGGTTTGGCCAAGGCACGGGTCAACCTGCGCGCCATCGCCCAGGGCGCGGGCGAGCGCAACATCTCCGTGGCGATCGCCGCGCGCGACGCCACCCGCGCGCTGCGCGCGGCGCATTCGGCGTTCTGGTTGTCGCCGCAGTGCATTTCCATCGGCCTGATCGGCCCGGGCAAGGTCGGCCGCGCGCTGCTCGCCCAACTCGCCGCCGCGCAGCCGCGGTTCCAGCGCGAAACCCGCCCGCAGCATCGCCTGGACCTGCGCCTGCGCGCGCTCGCCGACAGCCGGCGCATGCATCTGGCGCCGCGCGCGCTCGGCTTCGACGATGCGCACGCGCTCGACGCCGAATCCGAAGCGCTGGATCTGGAACGCTTCGCCGCGCACGTGCGCGCCGAACACATCCCGCACGCGCTGATCGTCGATTGCAGCGGCTCCGACGCGGTCGCCGCGCGCTATCCCGAATGGCTCGCCGCCGGCATCCACGTGGTCACCCCGAGCAAGCACGCCGGCGCCGGCCCGCTGGCGCGCTACGAGGCGATCCGCGAAGCCGAGCGCCACGGCGGCCAGTTCCGCTACGAAGCCACGGTCGGCGCCGGCTTGCCGGTGATCCAAACCCTGCGCTCGCTGCTCGACACCGGCGACGAACTGACCGAAGTCGAAGGCATCCTGTCGGGCACGCTGGCCTGGCTGTTCAACCGCTACGACGGCCGCACGCCGTTCTCGCAACTGGTGCGCGAGGCGCACGAACTGGGCTACACCGAGCCCGATCCGCGCGACGACCTGTCCGGCACCGACGTGGCGCGCAAGCTGGTGATCCTGGCGCGCGAAGCCGGGCGGCCGCTGTCGCTGGAGCAGATCGAGGTCGAAAGCCTGGTGCCCGAGCAACTGCGCGAGGTGTCCAAGGACGAGTTCTTCCAGCGCCTGGACGAGCTCGACGCGCCGCTGCAGCAGCGCTTCGACGCCGCACGCGCGGCCGGGCTGAGCCTGCGCTACCTCGCCCGCCTGGACCGCGACGGCCGCGCCAGCGTCGGCGTGGTCAGCCCGCAGCCGGGCCACGCGGCTTTGCACGGCGCGCTCACCGACAACCTGATCCAGTTCCGCACGCGCCGTTACGCCGATAATCCGCTGGTGGTGCAAGGCCCGGGCGCCGGCCCGGACGTCACCGCCGCCGGCGTGTTCGGCGATCTGCTGACCATCGCCCAAACCCTCGGAGCCCGCGCATGAGCGCTGCCCTACCTTCCGCCGACGCCGCCGACGCGAAGCCCGCGCAACAAGCGCGCGCGTTCGCGCCCGGCAGCGTCGGTAACATCGGCGTGGGCTTCGACGTGCTCGGCCATTCCATCGAGGGCGTGCGCGATGTCGCCACGGTGCGGCGCATCGACGAGCCGACGGTGCGCATCCGCGCGATCCGCGGCGCGGTGCCGGGCGCGGATTCGCTGCCGCTGGAGGCCGCGCGCAACACCGCGGGACAAGCGCTGATTTCGCTGCGCGAGAAGCTCGGCCTCGCGCACGGCTTCGAGTTGGAATTGGATAAGGGCATTCCGCTCGGCTCCGGCCTGGGCGGTTCGGCGGCTTCGTGCGTGGCGACCTTGGTCGCCGCCAACGCGGTGTTGGCGAAACCTTTGTCGCGCGATGCGCTGTACGAATTCGCGCTCGACGGCGAATCGGTGTCCAGCGGCAGCCGCCACGGCGACAACGTCGCGCCGATGCTGCTCGGCGGCGTGGTCATGGCGACTTCGACGCGGATGATTCCGCTGGCGGTGCCCGAGTGGCTGCACGCGGTCGTGGTGCATCCCGACCAAGTGCTGGAAACCCGGCGCGCGCGCGCGGTGCTGGCCGATCCGTATCCGTTGTCGCAGGTGGTCAAGCAGAGCGCGCACCTCGCGCTGTTCCTGACCGGCCTGCAGCGCGGCGACGCGGGCCTGCTGCGCGAAGGTTTGGTCGATCTGCTGGTGGAACCGCGCCGCGCGCCGCTGATTCCCGGCTTCGCCGCGGTCAAGGCGGCGGCGTTGGACCACGCCGCGCTCGGCGCCAGCATTTCCGGCGCGGGCCCGAGCTGCTTCGCCTGGTTCGCCTCGCGCGGCGACGCGGCCGCGGCGGCGCCGGCGATGCGGCAAGCCTTCGCCGACGCGGGCTTCGACTCGCGCGCCTACGTCACCCCGGTGGCCGGGCCGCGCGCGGAGGTACTCGACTGAGTCCGTTTGCGTTCCGCCGCGACGATTGATCTCTCGCCTATCGCGACGCGCGGCGCTTCCGCACCGAAGCGCCCTGCGCAGCCCCCACCTCGGATTCCGCATGAATTTCCTCAGCACGCGCGGCCAGACCGCGCCCACCGCGATCGACGCCGCGCTCGCCGCCGGCCTCGCCCCCGACGGCGGCCTCTACGTTCCCGAATCGATCCCGCTGTTGGCGCAACCGCTCGCCGCGCGCTCGTTGCCCGACACCGCGCACACCGTGCTCGCGCCCTATTTCGCCCGCTCGGCGCTGCGCGACCGCCTCGACGATCTGTGCGCGCAGGCGTTTTCCTTCGACGCGCCGCTGCGCGCGCTGAACCCGCCCGACACCTGGCTGTTGGAGTTGTTCCACGGCCCCACCGCCGCGTTCAAGGATTACGCCGCGCGCTTCCTCGCCGGCGCCTTGGCCGGCTTGCGCGCGGCGGACGCGGCGGACACGACCATCGTCGTCGCCACCTCCGGCGACACCGGCGCCGCGGTCGCGAGCGCGTTCCACCGCCGGCCCGGCTTCCGTGTGCTGATCCTGTATCCCGACGGCCGCGTCTCGCCGCGTCAGGCGCACGGCCTGGGCTGCTGGGGCGACAACGTGCAAGCGCTGCGCGTGGACGGCGATTTCGACGCCTGCCAGCGTCTGGCCAAACAAGCGCTCGGCGACGAAGCGCTGCGCGCGCGGGTGCCGCTGAGCTCGGCCAACAGCATCAGCCTCGGCCGGCTGCTGCCGCAGGCGGCGTACTACGCGCACGCCGCGGCGCAGTACTACGCGGCCCACGGCGAGCCGCTGAACTTCATCGTCCCCACCGGCAATCTCGGCAACGCCTGCGCGGCGCTGGTGGCCAAGCGCATGGGCGCGCCGGTCGGCGAACTGCGGCTGGCGACCAACGCCAACGACACCTTGCCGCGCTACTTCGCCGGCGCCGACTACGCCGCCCAGCCGACCCGCGCGACCCTCGCCAACGCGATGGACGTCGGCGCGCCGAGCAATTTCGAGCGCCTGCGCCACTGGTATCGCGACGACGCCGAACTGCGCGCCGCGATCCAGGCCGAGGGCGTGGACGACGCGACCATCGCCGAAACCATCCGCGCCGCGCCGCAGCGCTACGGCATCGTCCCCTGCCCGCACACTGCGACCGGCCTGCGCATGCTGGAGTCGTTGCGCGCGCAAGGCGACGAGCGGCCGTGGGCAGTCGCGGCCACCGCGCATCCGTCCAAGTTCGACAGCATCGTCGAACCGCTGGTCGGACACGCCGTCGAACCGCCGCCGGCGCTGGCCGCCTCGCTGGCGCGGCCGGCTTCGGCCGAACCGATGGCGGCGGACTATGCGGCCTTGCGCGAGCGCCTGCTGGCCGGCGCGCTCGCCGACGCGGTGTAGGCGCCGCGCGCGAACCGAAGCTCAAAGCGCCTCGGCGGCGACAGCGGGCGGTCCGGCGCGGCGATAGGCGGCCCACTGCAGGCTGGGCCTGCGGTGGACCGCGCGCCCTCAGCGCTCGGCCTCGTCCGCCTGTGCGCAGGCCAACGCCGCCGAACGCCCTCCGGCCCCGTCCGGCCTACCGCCGGACACGACCGGCCCCATTCCGGCCGCGTAGTCGAGCCCGATCGTCCGGCGCGAAAAACCCGGCCGCAGCCGCACCGCGCCGAACGCATTGCCGGACTCGATGGTCGGATCGATCGCGTAGCCGACCTCGTCGCCGTAGTAGCCGTGCGGCACCGCGGTCGCGGCCAGGCGCAGTCGGTAACCGTGCAGGACATAGCGCTGCAGCTCGAACTGCGGCGGCAACACCAAGGTGCCGAGGGCGTAGCCGCGCGGTTCCACCTGATAGCCGCTGCCCAGCGCCCGACCGGGCAGTTCCAGGGTCGCCACCGTATACGCCACCGCGTCGTCGCCCGCGTCCGCATCGGCCTCCCACACGCTGGCGCCGACCCGCGGATCGAGCCAGAGATAGGTGTCGGCGCGTCCATTGCAGACCACGACCGCCAGCCGGTGCTCGGACAGATCGTGTCGCAGCATGTGCAGATACAGGCCGCGGCCACACCCGAGCGCCAACAGGCCGGCCATCGCCAGCACGCCCAGGATCGCTCGCGGTGTTCGTGCCCAGGCAGGCAGTCGGTGTGGGAAGGGCATGGTCCGCTCGCTCGATCGGTTCGCGGCGACCGACATGGCGCGCCGCCTCGCCGGCCCGATCCGGACCGGCGCGGGCAGGTTCCTGCATGCGTGTGCGGCCGCCGAGAAGCGAGCGTGAATCCACAACGCGGCGCTCGTCGCCATCCGCCGCGACCGCGGCCACGGTTCGCGATGGTTTTCCAGGAAACTATTGACAAGGCCCAAACGGCCATGTTCTTCTCGACCCCATGACGCAGCGCAGCAACCACCGCCAGACGACTTCGAAGGCCATCGCGGCCTCGAGCGAGTCCGCGCGCGCCGCGCAGCTTCGCAGCACCCTGCTCAAGGCCGCTCCGGCCATCGCAAGCATTATTCTTGCCCTCGTACTTATTACCTCGCTCACCAGCGCGGGATACGGGTTCGTGTAGCAAAACCACACCACCCGAAGGTCGAAAGAACCTGAACCCCGCGCCCAAAAGGCGCGGGGTTTTTCGTTTTACGGCCTCGGGTTCCTGCAACGCCGCACGCGGACGTGCGGAAACGGCGAAGGATTCGCCTCCAAGGAACGCCGTTCGTGAGAAGCAACGCCATCAAGCAAGGCCCGGCCCGAGCCCCCGCGCGCGCGATGCTGCGCGCCACCGGCTTGGACGATGCGGCCATCGCCAGACCGCTGGTCGCCGTCGTCCACACCTGGAGCGACGTCTCGCCGTGCAACATCACCCTGCGCGATCTGGCCCAGCACGTGCGCCGCGGCGTGCACGACGGCGGCGGCACGCCGATCGAGTTCAACACCATCGCCGTCACCGACGGCATCGCCATGGGCAGCGACGGCATGCGCGCCTCGCTGGCCTCGCGCGAAACCATCGCCGATTCGATCGAACTGGCGGTCTCCGGCCATTGCCTGGACGCGATGGTGCTGCTGGTCGGCTGCGACAAGACCATCCCCGCCGCGGCGATGGCCGCCGCGCGCTTGGACATCCCGACCGTGATCCTCTACGGCGGCACGATCATGCCGGGCCATTGCCCGTCGAAGAAAGGCAGCGCGCAGGACAAGCCGCTGACCGTGCAGGACGTGTTCGAAGCGGTCGGCGCGCATTCGGCCGGGCGCATCGACGACGCCGAACTGCACCGCATCGAATCGCACGCCTGCCCCGGCGCCGGCGCCTGCGGCGGCCAGTTCACCGCCAACACCATGGCGATGGTGCTGACCTTCCTGGGCCTGTCGCCGCTGGGCTACAACGACGTTCCGGCGATCCACGACGACAAGCCCGAAACCGCGCGCCTGTGCGGCGAACTGGTGATGCAGCGGCTGCGCGACGGTTCGCCGACGCCGCGCGAGCTGATCACCGCCGCCTCGCTGCGCAACGCCGCGCGCGCGGTCTCGGCCACCGCCGGTTCGACCAACGCCGCGCTGCATCTGCTGGCGATCGCGCACGAAGCCGGGGTCGCGTTCGACCTGGAAGAATTCGAAGCCGCCGCGCACACGCCGGTCATCGCCGACCTGAAACCCGGCGGACGCTACACCGCCGCGGAAATGTTCGAATTCGGCGGCGCGGCGCTGGTGGCGCGCGAGCTGAAGACGGCCGGTCTGATCGAGGATATTCCGACGGTCACCGGCCGTTCCTTTTTTCAGGAGCTGAGCGAAGCCACGCTGGCCGCGCAGCAGGACGTGGTGCGTCCGATCAGCGACCCGATCAAGCCGCGCGGCGGCTACTCGATCATCTACGGCAACCTCGCGCCGGAAGGCTGCATCCTCAAGCTGGCCGGCCACGGCCGCGAACACTTCGAAGGCCCGGCGCGGGTGTTCGATTCGGAAGAAGCCGCGTTCGCCGCGGTGCAAGCGCGGCAGATCAACGCGGGCGACGTGGTGGTGATCCGCTTCGAAGGCCCGACCGGCGGCCCCGGCATGCGCGAAATGCTGGCGGTGACCGCCGCGCTGGTCGGCCAAGGACTGAGCAACGACGTCGCGCTGATCACCGACGGCCGTTTCAGCGGCGCGACCCATGGCTTCATGGTCGGCCACATCTCGCCGGAAGCCGCGCACGGCGGCCCGATCGCGCGGCTGCGCGAGGGCGACCGCATCAGCATCGACGTGACCACCCGCGCGCTCAGCGTCGCCGCCGACCTGGCCGCGCGCGAACCCGCGCGCATCGCCCCGCGCGTGACCACCGGCGTGCTGGCCAAGTACGCGCGCAGCGTCGGTTCCGCCTCGCGCGGCGCCGTCACCGCGCCCGGCCCGCTGCAGGCGCCGAAAAAGATCGAAGCGACCTTGATCGAAAACGCAGTACCCGAACCCGCGTAACCCCGCCTTTTCTCGCTCCTCACTTCTCTCCGCTCACTCCTCCCTACGAGACTCCGCCATGACCAGCACCGCCTCCCGCCCCAAGATCGCCGTCGTCGGCTACGGCAGCCAAGGCCGCGCCCACGCGCTCAACCTGCGCGATTCCGGCTTCGACATCACCGTAGGCCTGCGCCCCGGCGGCCCGACCGAGATCAAGGCCAAGGCCGACGGCTTCACCGTCCAGACTCCGGCCGAAGCGGTCGCCGGCGCCGACCTCGTCGCCGTGCTGACCCCGGACATGGTCCAGCCGCAGCTCTACCGCGAGGTGATCGAGCCGAACATCCGCGAAGGCGCCTGCCTGCTGTTCGCCCACGGCTTCAACGTGCATTACGGCCAGATCGCGCCGCGCGCCGATCTCGACGTGGTGCTGGTCGCGCCGAAGGGCCCGGGCGCGCTGGTGCGCCGCGAATACGAAATCGGCCGCGGCGTGCCCAGCGTCTACGCCGTGCACCAGGACAAGAGCGGCCGCGCCGAGGAATTCGCCCTGACCTACTGCGGCGGCATCGGCGGCGCGCGCCAGAACGCGATCAAGACCACGTTCAAGGAAGAGACCGAGACCGATCTGTTCGGCGAACAGGCGGTGCTGTGCGGCGGCGCGACCAAGCTGGTCCAGGCCGGTTGGGAAACCCTGGTGGAAGCCGGCTATCAGCCGGAAGTCGCCTACTACGAGTGCCTGCACGAACTGAAGCTGATCGTCGACCTGTTCTACGAAGGCGGCATCACCCGCATGCACGAGTTCATCAGCGAGACCGCGCAGTACGGCGCGCTGACCCGCGGCACCTACGTCGTCGACGACAACACCCGCGCGCAGATGCGCAAGGTGCTGGCGGAAATCCAGGACGGCACCTTCGCCAAGCAGTGGATCGCCGAGTACGCCTCGGGCAACGCCAACTACAAGGCGCTCAAGCGCGGCGATCTGGAACACCCGATCGAAGCGGTCGGCAAGAAGCTGCGCGCGAACATGAAGTGGCTGGACAACGCTCCCAAGACCGCGGCCGCCGCCGCGCCCGCCGCGAGCCGCGGCGAACGACAGGAAGAGGCCGCCTGATGAACGGTGCCCGCTGGCTGGCGCAAGCGCTGGCCGCAGAAGGCGTGGACACGCTGTTCGGTTATCCGGGCGGCACGATCATGCCTTTCTACGACGCCCTGCACGGCTCGGACCTGAAGCACATTCTGGTCCGCCACGAGCAAGGCGCGGCTTTCGCGGCGAACGGCTACGCCCGTGCCAGCGGGCGAGTCGGCGTTTGCGTAGCCACGTCCGGCCCCGGCGCCTCCAATCTGGTCACCGGCATCGCCGACGCGATGCTGGACTCGGTGCCGATGGTCTGCATCACCGGGCAAGTGGCGACCTCGCTGATGGGCACCGACGCGTTCCAGGAACTGGACGTGTTCGGCATGACCTTGCCGATCGTCAAGCACAGCTTCCTGGCGCGCAGCGTCGACGACCTGCCGCGCATGGTCGGCGAAGCGTTCCGGCTGGCGCGTTCGGGCCGTCCGGGGCCGGTGTTGATCGATCTGCCCAAGGACGTGCAGAACGCCGACGCTTCGCATCTGGCCGCGCACGCGCCGCTGCCGGTGGAAGCGGCGCCGGCCGCGCCGGACGCGTCGTACCACGAAGCCGCCGCGCTGATCGCGCATGCGCGCAAGCCGCTGGTCTACGGCGGCGGCGGCATCTCGCTGGGCGATGCGGTGGAGTCGTTCCGCGCCTTCGTCGAAGGCAGCCAGATCCCGGCGGTGCTGACGCTGAAGGGCTTGGGCGCGTTGCCGGCCGATCATGCGCTGAACCTGGGCATGCTCGGCATGCACGGCAACCGCGCGGCCAACGTGTCGGTGCAGGAATGCGATCTGCTGATCGTGGTCGGCGCGCGTTTCGACGACCGCGCCACCGGCAAGCTGGCCGAGTTCGCGCCGCACGCGCGCGTGGTCCACATGGACCTGGACGCCTGCGAGATCGGCAAGCTGCGCCACGCCGACGCCGGCGTGCGCGGCTGCCTGCGCCGCTCGCTGGACGCGCTGACCCCGGCGATCACCGCGCAACTGCAGGGCCGCAACGGCGGCGCCCGCCGCGCGTGGCGCGACACCTGCCTGCAGCGCAAGCGCGAGTGCGCGCCGCGTTACGACGCGCCCGGCGAGACGGTGTACGCGCCGGCGCTGCTGAAGCAACTGTCCGAGCGCGCGCCGCAAGCGGTCGTCGCCTGCGACGTCGGCCAGCATCAGATGTGGGTCGCGCAGCATTGGCGCTTCGACGATCCGCGCAAGCATCTGACCAGCGGCGGTCTGGGCGCGATGGGCTTCGGCGTGCCGGCGGCGCTCGGCGCGCAGTTGGAGAACCCGCAGGCGACCGTCATCTGCGTCAGCGGCGACGGTTCGTTCCTGATGAACGTGCAGGAGCTGGCGACCATCGCGCGTTATCGCCTGCCGGTGAAGATCGTGCTGCTCGACAACCAGGCGCTGGGCATGGTCCGGCAGTGGCAGGAACTGTTCTTCGAGCGCCGCTATTCGGAGATCGACCTGTCCGACAACCCGGACTTCTGCGCCATCGCCGCCGCGTTCGGGATCAAGGCGATGTACGTCGACCGCGCCGATTCGGTCGACGAAGCGCTGACCTACATGCTCGACACCCCCGGCCCCGTGCTGCTGCACGTGGCCATCGACCAGGCCGCCAACGTCTGGCCGCTGGTTCCGCCGAACCACAACAACGCGCAGATGCTCGATCCGGAAGCCACCGACGCCGACGCGATCGCCAGCCTGACGCCCGCCGCCCCACAGGAGAGCGCCCATGCGATACCAGCTTGATCTGACCCTGCGCCAGGCCGAAGGCGCCCTGGCCCGGGTATTGGGCGCCGCCGAGCGCCGCGGCTTCCGTCCCCTGTCGGTGGACGGCGAAGCGCAACCGGACGGCGATCGTTGGCACCTGCGCATGACCGTGGAAGGCGACCGCGCCGACACCGCGCTGCAGAGCCAGCTCGCCAAGCTTTACGACTGTCTTGCCGTCGAGGTTTCCCCATGCACCTGACCACCGAACTTCTCGAACGTCCCGAACAAACCCAGGCGCCGGCGCACGCCGCCGCGACCGTGCGCGAGCGCGCGCAGGCGCCGAGCCGCAGCATCGACGTGCCCGCCGCGCAGCCGCAGATCTGGTTCGACGGCCGGTTCATCGGCAGCGACGCGCCCGAAGCGCCGCTGACCACCCACGCCATGCACTACGGCACCGCGGTGTTCGAGGGCATCCGCAGCTACGCCACCGCCGACGGCGGCGCGGCGGTGTTCCGCCTGCCCGAACACATGGAGCGCATGCGCAAGGGCGCGGACATGTTCGGCATCGATTTCGACGTCGAGCGCGCCAGCCGCGCGGTGCTGGACACGCTGCGCGCCAACGGCCACCGCGACGCCTACATCCGTCCGCTGACCTGGATGGGCACCGGCAGCATCGGCCTGGACGTGGATCCGCTGACCCAGCACCTGATGGTCGCCACCATCGCCAAGGTCGTGCACCTGGGCGGCGCGCGCACACGCCTGACCGTGTCGCCGTGGAAGCGTAACCCGGCCACCTCGCTGCCGCCGCTGAAGCTGTCGGGCGCGTACGTCAACTCGATCCTGGCCAAGCGCGAAGCCAAGCAGCGCGGCTTCGACGAAGCGCTGTTCACCGACGACAAGGGCTATGTGGTCGAGTGCACCGGCGCCAACGTGTTCATGGTCAAGAACGGCGAGGTGACCTCGGTCGATCACCGCGACGCGCTGCCGGGCATCACCCGCGACACCATGATCGCGCTGTCGGGCGCCGCTTCGCGCGAGGTCACCTTGCACGAACTGCTGGACGCGGACGAAGTCTTCGTCTGCGGCACCGCGGCCGAGGCCTGCGCGATCAGCGCACTGGACCGCCGCGAGTTCGGCGACAACCCGGTCACGCGCGAACTGTCGGCGCTGTACGCCAAGGTCGTGCGCGGGCAAGACGACCGCTACACGCACTGGCTGACGGCGGTTTGAGCATGGACGGCGACGTAGTACGCACCCCAATCGACGTCGGCGCCGCCGATCTGCTGGCGGCGCAGGCGCGGCTGCGCCGCTACCTCGCCGTCACCCCGCTGCACCACGCCGAACGCTTCGGCTGCTGGTTGAAGCTGGAAAACCTGCAGCGCACCGGTTCCTACAAGGTACGCGGCGCGCTCAACGCGCTGCTGGCCGCGCGCGAACGCGGCGATCACCGTCCGGTGATCGCCGCCTCGGCCGGCAACCACGCCCAGGGTCTGGCCTGGGCCGCGTATCGCCTCGGCGTCAACGCGATCACGGTGATGCCGCGCTGCGCGCCGCAGACCAAGATCGCCGGCGTCGCCCACTGGGGCGCGACCGTGCGCCTGCACGGCGAGACCTACGACGAAGCCAAGGCCTTCGCGATCGAACTGGCCGAGCAGCACGACTACCGTTTGCTGTCGGCGTTCGACGATCCCGACGTGATCGCCGGCCAAGGCACGGTCGGCCTGGAACTGGCCGCGTTCGCGCCCGACGTGGTGCTGGTGCCGATCGGCGGCGGCGGCCTCGCATCCGGCGTCGCGCTGGCGCTGAAATCGCAGGGCGTGCGCATCATCGGCGCGCAGGTCGAAGGCGTGGACTCGATGGCGCGCGCGCTGCGCGGCGACCGCAGCCTGATCGAACCGGCCGCGACCTTGGCCGACGGCGTGCGGGTCAAGGATCCCGGCCGCCTGACCCAACGTCTGCTGTCGCAACTGCTGGACGACGTGGTGATCGTGCGCGAAGCCGAGCTACGCGAAACCCTGGTCCGGCTCGCGCTGGAAGAACACATCATCGCCGAAGGCGCCGGCGCGCTGGCGCTGGCGGCCGGCCGCCGCATCGCCGCCAAGCGCAAGTGCGCGGTGGTCTCCGGCGGCAATCTCGATGCCGGCGTGCTGGCACAGTTGTTGTCGGATGTGCGACCGCGCGCACCGCGGCGCCCGCGCCGTCGCAATCGCGACACCTCGCTGTCGCGCGCCGGCGCCACCATCGAGGTGGACATTTACAAGCTCGCCAATCTGCCGCCGCCGCGCGCGGCGCTCGCCCCCGCTCAACCTTCTCCCTCCCCGCATCGCACCGTTACAGAGGACGTCACCCCATGAACGACTCGCCCGGTCCGGTAGTTCCCCCGATTACGGGAACCACTGAGGCGCCCCAGCACGTCACCATCTTCGACACCAGCCTGCGCGACGGCGAGCAATCGCCCGGCTGCAGCATGAGCGCGAGCCAGAAGCTGCGCTTCGCCCACGCGCTCAGCGAACTCGGCGTGGACGTCATCGAGGCCGGCTTCCCCGCAAGCTCGGAGGCCGACCTCGAGGGCGTGCGCGCGATCGTGCGCGAAGTGCGCGGCTCGTCGCTGGCGACCCTGGCGCGCTGCCACCCGGGCGATATCGAAGCCTGCGCGCGCGCGCTGGAAGGCGCGGCCAAGCCGCGCATCCACGTGTTCATCTCCACCAGCCCGCTGCATCGCCAACACAAGTTGAACCTGGACAAGCAGCAGGTGCTGGAGCGCGCGGTCGCCGCGGTCGAGCAGGCGCGGCGCTACGTCGACGACGTCGAGTTCTCGTGCGAGGACGCGCTGCGCACCGAGCCGGAGTATCTGGTCGAGATCTGCGGCGCGGCCATCGCGGCCGGCGCGCGCACCTTGAACATCCCCGACACCGTCGGCTACACCACGCCTAGCGAGATCCGTTCGCTGTTCGAGTACCTGCGCGCCAACGTGCGCGACGCGCACCAGGCGGTGTTCAGCGCCCACTGCCACAACGATCTGGGCCTGGCCGTGGCCAACAGCCTGGCCGCGATCGAAGGCGGCGCGCGTCAGGTCGAGTGCACCATCAACGGCATCGGCGAGCGCGCCGGCAACTGCGCGCTGGAAGAACTGGTGATGGCGCTGCGCGTGCGCAACGCTTATTACAACGCCAGCACCCGCATCGACACCCGCCGATTGGTGCCGACCTCGCGCCTGCTGTCGCGCATCACCGGCATGGTGGTCCAGCGCAACAAGGCGGTGGTCGGCCAGAACGCGTTCGCGCACGAGTCGGGCATCCACCAGCACGGCATGCTCAAGCATCGCGGCACCTACGAGATCATGGCGCCGGAAGACGTGGGCTGGGCTCAGTCGCAGATGGTGATGGGCCGCCACAGCGGCCGCGCCGCGCTCAACGACCGCTTGCAGGCGCTGGGCTTCAGCGTCGACGAAGCGCGCCTGAATTCGGTGTTCGCCGCGTTCAAGACCCTGGCCGAGAAGAAGCGCGAAGTGTTCGACGCCGACCTGGAAGCGCTGGTGCTCGGCGCCGACGCCAAGGCCGCGCGCGGCTACCGCTTGGTACGCGCCCACGTCAGCACCGGCGTGGCCGACGGCAGCCTGCCGACCGCGAGCGTGCAGTTGGTCGATCCCGACGGCGCCACGATCAGCGAAGCCGCGGTCGGCGACGGCCCCGTGCACGCGCTGTTCGCCGCCTTGGCGCGCGCGACCGGCATCGTCCTGAACATCGACAGCTACCACGTCTCCAGCGTGACCACCGGCGACGACGCGCAAGGTCAGGCCAGCATCACCGCGCGCGTGGACGGCGTCGAGCTGACCGGCTCGGGCACCAGCACCGACATCATCGAGGCCAGCGCGCTGGCCTGGCTGGAGTTGGCGAACCGCGTGGTGCGCACGCAGCGGCAGCCGGAACCGGCGGCCGCGCCGCGCAAGGTCGCCGCGACCGCTTGAAGAACGCAGCCCTTCTCCCGCTCGCGGGAGAAGGCGAACCAAACACTTTCAAAGCCGAACGCCATAGTCGCCTCCATCATGACTTCAGCCATCCAAGCCACCACGCTGTTCGACAAACTGTGGAACGCCCATCTGGTCGCGCCCGAATCCGAGGCCGCGCCGGCGGTGCTCTACATCGACCTGCACCTGATCCACGAAGTCACCTCGCCGCAGGCCTTCGCCGAACTCGACGCGCGCGGCCTCGCGCCGCGCCGCGCGGATCTGACCAAGGGCACGCTCGACCACTCAACCCCGACCCTGCCCGCCGGCGCCGACGGCCGCCTGCCTTACTACACCGCCGAAGCCGAGCATCAGGTCGAGACCCTGCGCCGCAATTGCGCGCGCCACGGCATCGAGCTGTTCGATTACGACAGCGATCACCGCGGCATCGTCCACGTGATTGGCCCCGAACTCGGCCTGACCCAGCCCGGCCAGACCATCGTCTGCGGCGACAGCCACACCGCCACCCACGGCGCGTTCGGCGCGCTGGCCTTCGGCATCGGCACCAGCGAAGTCGGCCACGTGCTGGCCACGCAGTGCCTGCTGCAGCGCAAGCCCAAGACCTTGGCGATCAACGTCGAAGGCGAGTTGGCGCCCGGCGTCGGCGCCAAGGACCTGATCCTGCACATCATCGGCGAGATCGGCGTCAACGGCGGCACCGGCCACGTCATCGAATACCGCGGCTCGACCATCCGCACGCTGTCGATGGACGAACGCATGACCGTCTGCAATATGTCGATCGAAGCCGGCGCCCGCGCGGGCTTGATCGCGCCGGACCAGACCACCTTCGACTACCTCGCGCAGACCCCGCGCGCGCCGCGCGGCGGCGACTGGGAGCGCGCGGTCGCGCGCTGGAGCCAATTCAAGAGCGACGATGGCGCCGCGTTCGACCGCGAAGTGCAGATCGACGCGACGACAATCAAGCCGACCCTGACCTGGGGCACGCACCCGGGCCAGGTCGCGGCGATCGACGCGCGCTTGCCGCAGGCGCGCGACGCCGACGAAGCCAAGGCGCTGGCCTACATGGGCTTCGACGGCGGCGCGACGATGGCCGGGCGGCCGGTGGACGTGGTGTTCGTCGGCAGCTGCACCAACTCGCGCCTGTCCGATCTGCGCCAAGCCGCCGACGTGCTGCGCGGCCGTCGCGTGCATCCGCGCGTGCGCATGCTGGTCGTGCCGGGTTCCGAACAGGTCAAGCGCGCCGCCGAAGCCGAAGGCATCGACGCGGTGGTGCGCGCGGCCGGCGCCGAATGGCGCGAGCCGGGCTGCTCGATGTGCATCGCCATGAACGGCGATCTGGTCGGCGCCGGACAACTCGCTGTGTCCACCAGCAACCGCAATTTCGAGGGCCGTCAGGGCAAGGGCGCGCGCACCTTGCTGGCCTCGCCGCTGACCGCCGCGGCCTGCGCCGTGGCCGGGCACGTGGTCGATCCGCGCGAGTATCTGAGCGACGTCAAGGAGGTCGCGTAATGTCCGCTTCCGTGTCCCCGGGCGTCTCCGAAGTCGTCTCGCGCACCGTCGTGCTGCGCGAACGCAACATCGACACCGATCAAATCATCCCCGCGCGTTTCCTCACCACCACCGAGCGCAAGGGCCTGGGCAAGTTCGCCTTTAACGACTGGCGCTATCTCGCCGACGGCTCGCCCAACCCCGAGTTCGAGCTCAACAAGCCTGCCAACGCCGGCGCCGCGATCCTGGTCGCCGGGCGCAACTTCGGTTGCGGCTCCTCGCGCGAACACGCGCCGTGGGCGCTGACCGACCTGGGTCTGCGCGCGGTGATCAGCAGCGAGATCGCCGACATCTTCCGCAGCAACTCGCTCAAGAACGGCCTGCTGCCGATCGTGGTCGAGCAGGCGCTGCTGGACGAATTGCTGGAACGGCCCGGCATCGAACTGCGCATCGACGTGCGCGAACGCCGCCTGCACCTGCCCGACGGGCGCAGCGCGCAGTTCCCGCTCGACGCCTTCGCCCAAACCTGCCTGATCGAAGGCGTCGACCAGCTCGGCTATCTGCTGCGCCAGCTCGACGCCATCCAGACATTCGAACAACGCCGCGCCGCGGCCCAACCATCCGTACAGGAGCAAGTCCATGCGCGCTGACATCGTCGTTCTCGAAGGCGACGGCATCGGTCCGGAAGTCACCGCCGCCGCGGTCGAAGTGCTGCGGGCGGTCGCCGTCCGTTACAACCATCAGTTCGACCTGCAGCACCATCTGATCGGCGGCGCCGCCATCGACGCCACCGGCGAGCCGCTGCCGGCGACCACGCTGCAGGCCTGCCAGCGCAGCGACGCGGTGCTGCTCGGCGCGGTCGGCGGCCCGAAGTGGTCCGACCCGAAAGCCAAGGTGCGCCCGGAACAAGGCTTGCTGGCGCTGCGCAAGGGCCTGGGCCTGTACGCCAACCTGCGCCCGGTGCAGCCGCACGCGGCCACGCTAGGCGCTTCGCCGATCAAGCCGCATCTGCTGGCCGGGGTCGATCTGATCGTGGTGCGCGAACTCACCGGCGGCATCTATTTCGGCCAGAAGCAGCGCGGCGCGGCCAGCGCCAGCGACCTGTGCGAGTACAGCGTCGCCGAGATCGAGCGCGTGGTGCGCCGCGCCTGCGAACTCGCGCGCGGCCGCCGCAGCCACGTGGTCAGCGTGGACAAGGCCAACGTGCTGGAAACCTCGCGCCTGTGGCGCGAAGTCGCGACCCGGGTCGCGCGCGAGGAATTCCCCGACGTGACCTTGGAGCATCAGCTGGTCGATTCGATGGCCATGCATCTGATCGCCAAGCCGCGCGCGTTCGATGTGATCGTCACCGAGAACATGTTCGGCGACATCCTCACCGACGAGGCTTCGATGTTGGCCGGTTCGCTCGGCCTGCTGCCGTCGGCGTCGCTGGGCGAAGGCAAGGTCGGCCTGTACGAGCCGATCCACGGCTCGGCGCCCGACATCGCCGGCCGCGGCATCGCCAATCCTTGCGGCACCATCCTCAGCGCCGCGCTGTTGCTGCGCCATTCGCTGGGCCTGGAGGCCGAAGCGGCCTGCGTCGAGAAAGCCGTGGCCGCGGTGCTCGACGCCGGCGTGCTGACCGCCGACCTCGCTCCCGCCGGCGAAGCGGCGAGCACCGCCGCCGTCACCGCCGCGGTGCTGGCCCAACTCGATCTGCCCTGCCACGTCGCCGAACTGCGCGACTGATCGCACATAAAGCCCCTCTTCCGCCAGCGGGAGAGGGGTGGGGGCGAGGGCCACACACCGACCAAGCTCCGACCGCATGCACGAACCGCCCACCGGACAACAAAGCGACCGCCACCGCTCTCTCCAGCGACAGCCGTACCCCCTTCCCGATGCCTCCCCCGCATCGGGATTTTTTTGTCCGCGGCCACCGCCGCGGGCCATCGCTCGATTCGGCGCACATCGAATGCGTACGGCCGCTTCGCCGCCGAAACCGACACCGATTCCTCACCCGCCATTGATGTGAACCCAAGCAACAATCGCCGGACCGCGCTATGCCATCATCCCGGCGCACCCTGCGCCGGCGCCGCGCGGCCCGGCGCGGGACCGCCCGCCCCAAGCCGCACGACCCACGCTGCATGACCGAAGCCGCATGACCGAAGCAGAAGTACCCACGGCCGACCTGCTCATCGTCGGCGGCGGCATCAACGGCGCGGCGATCGCGCGCGACGCGGCCGGACGCGGTTTGTCCGTGATCCTGTGCGAGCGCGACGACATCGCCTCGCACACCTCCAGCGCCAGCACCAAGCTCATCCACGGCGGCCTGCGCTATCTCGAACAGTTCGAGTTCGCCCTGGTCGGCAAGGCTTTGGCCGAGCGCAAGCGCTTGCTGCACATGGCCCCGCACATCATCTGGCCGCTGCGCTTCGTGCTGCCGCACCAGCCGCATCTGCGCCCGGCGTGGATGATCCGCATCGGCCTGTTCCTCTACGACCGCCTCGGCGGACGCCGCAGCCGCGAGCTGCCGGGCTCGCGCTCGGTCAACCTGCGCAAGCACATCGCCGGCCGCGCGCTGCGCGAGGAATTCAGCCGCGGCTTCGTCTATTCCGACGCCTGGGTGCAGGACGCGCGGCTGTCGGTGCTCAACGCGATGGACGCGTCCGAACGCGGCGCGGACGTGATGGTGCGCACCGCCTGCCTGTCGGCGAACCGCGGCGCGCAGCATTGGGACGCGCAGCTGCGCGGCGCCGACGGCGCGATCCGCCAGGTCCGCGCGCGCGCCCTGGTCAATGCGACGGGGCCGTGGGCGGCGAGCTTTCTCGACCAAGTCGCGCACGTCGAACACAAGCGCAGCCTGCGCCTGATCAAGGGCAGCCACATCGTCGTGCCGCGCCTGTTCGAGCACGACCACGCCTACATTTTCCAACAGCCCGACCGGCGCATCGTGTTCGCGATCCCCTACGAACACGACTACACCCTGGTCGGCACCACCGACGTCGATTACCGCGACGACCCGTCGGCGCCGCGCATCTCCGGCGAGGAAATCGACTACCTGTGCGCCGCCGCCTCGCGCTACTTCCAGCGCCCGGTGCTGGCCGAGGACGTGGTGTGGACCTACAGCGGCGTGCGTCCGTTGCTCGACGACGACAGCGACAAGGCTTCGGAAATCACCCGCGACTACGTGCTCGACCTCAACCGCGAGGGCGCACCGCTGTTGAGCGTGTTCGGCGGCAAGATCACCACCGCGCGCAAGCTCGCCGAGGAAGCCTGCGACACCTTGGCGCCGTTGCTCGGCAACCGCCGCGCGGCCTGGACCGGCGCCTCGAAACTGCCCGGCGGCGACCTGCCGAACGCCGATTTCGAGGCGTTTTTCGAGGATTTCAGCCTGCGCCGCCCGTGGCTGCCGGATGGGCTCGCCTATCGCCTGTGCCGCAATTACGGCAGCCGCGCGCTGCGCGTGGTCGAAAGCTGTTCGCGCCTGGAAGACCTGGGCCAGCGCTTCGGCGCGGACTTGTTCCAGACCGAAGTCGATTATCTGATCGACTTCGAATGGGCGCGCACGGCCGAGGACATCCTGTGGCGGCGGTCCAAGCTGGGCCTGCGTTTCGATGCGGCCGGGCGGGAAGCGTTGCAACGTTACGTAACGCAACGCACCGCCGCATGATCGCCGGAATCTCTCGATCGCGCCCTGTAGGAGCGACGCGAGTCGCGACCGCGACATCACGCTTGCGTCGTAAGCGCGCGGTCGCGGTCGCGGCTCGCGTCGCTCCTACAGTCGGACACCCACCCCGCTGACGTACCCCGCGACACCAGGAGATCCACCGCAATGGCCACACCGATGTCGCAATACCTCAGCGAGTTCATCGCCACCGCGATGCTGATCCTGCTCGGCAACGGCGTGGTCGCCGGCGCCCTGCTCAACAAATCGAAAGCGCAAGGCGCCGGCTGGGGCGTGATCACCGCGGCCTGGGGTTTGGCGGTGCTGATCGGCATCTATATCGCCGGCCCGACCAGCGGCGCGGTCATGAATCCCGCGCTGACGGTCGCGCTGGCGTCCATCGGCAAGCTGTCGTGGTCGGTCGTGCCCGGCTTCGTCCTCGCCCAGGTCGCCGGCGCGTTCCTCGGCGCGACCTTGGTGTGGCTGACGTACTTGGCGCACTGGCGGGTCAGCGACGATCCCGAACTCAAGCGCGCGATCTTCTGTACCTCGCCCGCGATCCGCGACACCAGGGCCAATGTGCTGACCGAAGTCATCGGCACCTTCGCTCTGACCTTCGGCGCGCTCGCCATCGGCGCCAACACCCTCGCCCCCGGCATGGGCCCGCTCGGCGTCGGCCTGCTCGTGGTGGTGATCGGCATGTCGCTCGGCGGCCCCACCGGCTACGCGATCAACCCCGCGCGCGACCTCGGCCCGCGCCTGGCCCACGCCCTGCTGCCGATCGCCGGCAAGGGCGGGTCGGATTGGGGCTATGCGTGGGTACCGGTGGTCGCACCGATCGTTGGCGCGCTGTTGGGCGCGTTCGCGTTCCAGGCGGTTTATGGCTAGGAGATAGCGGATAGGAGGTAGGAGATAGCCAAAGCGCGCACCTCCCCCTTCCTCGTCTCTACGCTCTTCCTATCTTCTATCTTCTATCTTCTACCCGCTAACTCCCAACCCGGCGGCCCACCATGACCCAGCGCTACATCCTCGCCATCGACCAAGGCACCACCAGCTCGCGCGCCATGCTGTTCGACCGCGACGGCAGCATCGTCGGGGTGGCGCAGCGCGAGTTCGAGCAGATCTTTCCGCGGCCGGGTTGGGTCGAGCACGATCCGCGCGAGATTCTCGCCAGCGTGCAGACCACCGCCATCGAGGTGATGACCAAGGCCCAGGTCAGCGCCGCGCAGATCGCCGGGATCGGCATCACCAATCAGCGCGAGACCACGGTGGTGTGGGATCGCCACACCGGGCAGGCGGTGCACAACGCCATCGTCTGGCAGTCGCGGCAGACCGCGCAGATCTGCGAGCAGCTCAAGGCCGAGGGCTATGAGGAACTGGTGCGCGAGCGCACCGGGCTGCTGATCGACGCGTACTTTTCCGGGACCAAGGTCAAGTGGATCCTCGACAACGTCGAGGGCGCGCGGGCCAAGGCCGAGCGCGGCGATCTGCTGTTCGGCACCATCGATACGTGGCTGATCTGGAACCTGTCGGAGAATCACGCCCACGTCACCGACTACAGCAACGCCTCGCGCACGCTGATGTACGACATCCATAAGCGCGAGTGGTGCCCGGAGTTGCTGGAGATGCTCGGCGTACCGGCCTCGATGCTACCGGAAGTGCGCTCCAGCAGCGAGGTCTACGCCCACACCGGCGCGCGGCATTTCTTCAGCAACTCGGTACCGATCTGCGGCGTCGCCGGCGATCAACAAGCGGCGCTATTCGGCCAAGCCTGCTTCGAGGCCGGCATGGCGAAAAACACCTACGGCACCGGTTGTTTCATGCTCATGAACACCGGCGAGAAGGCGGTGCGTTCGGACAACGGCTTGCTGACCACCATCGCGTGGGGCGTCGACGGCAAGGTCGAGTACGCGCTGGAAGGCAGCATCTTCGTCGCCGGCTCGGCGGTGCAATGGCTGCGCGACGGTTTGCGCATGCTCGGCAAGGCCAGCGATTCGCAGGCCTACGCCGAACGCGCGCGCTCCACCGACGGCGTTTATTTCGTCCCCGCCTTCGTCGGCCTGGGCGCGCCGTATTGGCGCAGCGACGTGCGCGGCGCGATGTTCGGCTTGACCCGCGGCACCAGCAAGGAACATTTCATCCGCGCCGTGCTCGAATCGCTGGCCTACCAGACCCGCGACGTGCTCAGCGCGATGCAGGCCGACGCCGGCATCGAACTGACCTCGCTGCGCGCCGACGGCGGCGCCATCGCCAACGATTTCACCGCGCAGTTCCAGGCCGACATCCTCAACGTCGCGCTGGAGCGGCCGCGCATCAACGAGACCACGGCGCTGGGCGCGGCCTATTTGGCGGGTTTGGCGGTGGGCTTCTGGGACAGCCGCGAGCAGATCGCGCAGCAGTGGCAGGTGGAGCGCAGCTTCGAGCCGAAGATGCTGGAGGCCGAGCGCGAGAAGTTGTATGCGGGGTGGAAGCGGGCGATCGAGGCGACGCTCGCTTTCAGCGTGGAGCACGCCTGACGCCTGCGACGGCTGCTACGCAACTTCCATCGCGTCATCCCTACCCTACCTCGTCATCCTCCTACGCCGTCATTCCGGCGAAAGCCGGAATCCATTTTGACTTTGCTTTCGCGCTTGCCCGAGCCGCGACCGCATCTTCGCGAAAATCAAAATGGATTCCGGCTTTCGCCGGAATGACGGGGTGAGGGGGATGCCGGAATGACGAGGTGAGGGGATGAAGGAACCGAAGGAAACGCCGCCGCAACGAAGCGGCCGGCCGATCACGTCTCCTGCGGCACCTTCACCTTGAACCAAGCCGCGTACAACGCCGGCAGGAACAGCAAGGTCAGCAGCGTCGCCACCATCAGCCCGCCCATGATCGCCACCGCCATCGGCCCGAAGAAGGCGCTGCGCGAAAGCGGAATCATCGCCAGGATCGCCGCCAGCGCGGTCAGCACGATCGGGCGGAAACGCCGCACCGTCGCGTCGACGATGGCCTTCCACGGTTCGTGGCCCTCGGCGCGGTCCTGTTCGATCTGATCGACCAGGATCACCGAGTTGCGCATGATCATGCCCGCCAGCGCGATGGTGCCCAGCATCGCCACGAAGCCGAACGGCACCCGGAACACCAGCAGGAACAAGGTCACGCCGATCAGGCCCAGCGGCGCGGTCAGCAGCACCATGAAGGCGCGCGAGAAGCTGCGCAGCTGCAGCATCAACAGGGTGAACACCACGAACAGGAACAGCGGCATGCCGGCGTTGATCGACTTCTGCCCGCGCGCGGAGTCCTCGACGCTGCCGCCGACATCGATGGAATAGCCGTACGGCAGCTTCGCGCGCATTCCGTCCAGGGTCGGCGAGATCTGCGCCATCACCGTCGCCGGCTGGGTGCCGTCGTAGATGTCGGCGCGCACGGTCATGGTCGGGCGGCGGTCGCGGTGCCAGATGATGCCTTCCTCGAAACCGTATTCGAGCGTGGCGATCTGGGTCAGCGGCACGCTGCGGCCGTTGCTGGTCGGCACCATCAGATTGCCGAGCATGTCGAGCTGGATGCGCTCCTCGCCCGGGCCGCGCAGCAGCATTTCGATCAGGCGGTTGCTCTCGCGATAGGTGCTGATGTGCGAGCCCGACAGCGAGCTGGACAGGAACTGCGACAACTGCGCCGAGCTCACGCCCAGGGCGCGCGCGCGTTCCTGATCGACTTGCAGGCGCACCACCTTGCTTGGCTCGTCCCAGTCGAGATTGACGTTGGCCACGTGCGGATTCTCGCGGATCTTCTCGCGCGCCTGATAGGCGAGCTTGCGCACCTGATCGATGTGCTCGCCGGACACGCGGAACTGCACCGGATAGCCGACCGGCGGGCCGTTTTCCAGACGGGTCACGCGCAGTTGCAGCTCGGGGAAACGCGGCGCCACGTCCTGGATGATCCAGGTGCGCAGCGTCTCGCGCGCCTTCAGGTCCTTCGGCATCAACACGAACTGGGCGAAATTCGCCGCCGGCAGCTGTTGATCCAGCGGCAGGTAGAAGCGCGGCGAGCCGGTGCCGACGTAAGCGACGTAGTTCGCCACGTCCTTGCGCTGCTTGAGCATCGCCTCCAGGCGCGCGGCCTGTTCGGCGGTCTGGCGCAGCGAGGCGCCCTCGGCCAGCTCCATGTCGATCATCAGCTCCGGCCGCACCGAGTCGGGGAAGAACTGCTGCGGCACGAAGCGGAACAGGAAGATCGAGCCGACGAAAGCGGCGATGGTCACCGCGATCACCAGCCAGCGCCGGCGCACGCACCACAGCACCCAGCCGCGGAAGCGCACGTAGAACTTGGATTCGTACGGATCGTGGGCGTGGCCGTCGATCGCCGGCTTGGGCGCGATCACCTCGGCCAGTGCCGGCACGCGCCGGGCCATACCTTCGCGCGCGCCTTGCCAGCGCGCGGCCAGCGAGCCGGGCTTGGGCGGCGCGGCGGCGTGGCCGTAATCGGGCAGCAGCTTGTCGCCGAGGAAGGGAATGAAGGCGACCGCGGCTATCCACGACACGCACAGCGCGATGGTCACCACCTCGAACAGCGAGCGGGTGTATTCGCCGGTGCTCGAGGCCGCGGTGGCGATGGGCAGGAAGCCGGCGGCGGTGATCAGGGTGCCGGTCAGCATCGGGAACGCGGTGCTGTCCCAGGCGAACGCGGCCGCGCGCAAGCGGCTGTAGCCCTGCTCCATTTTGATCGCCATCATCTCGACCGCGATGATCGCGTCGTCGACGAGCAAGCCCAGCGCCAGCACCAGCGCGCCGAGCGAAATCTTGTGCAGGCCGACGCCGAAGAAATCCATGACCGCGAAGGTCATCGCCAGCACCAAGGGGATCGACAGCGCCACGACCAAGCCGGTGCGCAGGCCGAGCGAGAAGAAGCTCACCAGCAGCACGATCGCGACCGCCTCGGCCAACACGCGGATGAATTCGCCGACCGATTCCTCGACCGCGGCGGGCTGATCGGCGACCTTGCGCAACTGCATGCCGGCCGGCAGGGTCTGCTGCAGGCGCGCGAATTCGGCCTCGAGCGTTTTGCCGAGCTTGAGGATGTCGCCGCCTTCCTTCATCGACACGCCGATGCCGATCGCGTCCTCGCCCATGAAGCGCATGCGCGGCTGCGGCGGGTCGGCGAAGCCGCGGCGCACTTCGGCGACGTCGCCGAGGCGGAAGGTGCGGTCGCCGACGCGGATCGGGAAATTGCGGATCTGCTCGACCGAGGTGAACTGGCCGCCGACGCGGATCGGCACGCGGCTCGACGGCGTCTCGAAGAAGCCCGCCGGCACCAGCGCGTTCTGCTGGTTCAGCGCGTCCTGCACCGCTTGCGCGGGAACGCCGAGGGTGGCGAGCTTCACGTTCGACAGCTCGACCCAGATTTTTTCGTCCTGCACGCCGAACAGTTCGATCTTGCCCACGTCCGGCTGGCTCTGCAGCGCGAGCTGCACGCGGTCGGCGTAGTCCTTGAGCACGGCGTAGTCGAAGCCCTTGCCGGTCAGCGCGTAGATGTTGCCGAAGGTGTCGCCGAATTCGTCGTTGAAGAACGGGCCGACGATGTCGTCGGGCAGGGTCGGACGGATGTCGCCGATCTTCTTGCGCACCTGATACCACAGGGGCTGGATGTCCTTGGAGCGCATCGAGTCCTTGGCGGCGAAGATCACCTGCGACTCGCCGGGACGCGAGTACGAGCGGATGAACTCGTACTGCCCGGTCTCCATGAGCTTCTTCTCGATCCGCTCGGTGACTTGGCGCGACACCTGTTCGGCAGTCGCGCCCGGCCACATCGTGCGCACCACCATCACCTTGAAGGTGAAGGCCGGGTCCTCGCTGCGCCCCAGGCGCAGATAGGACAGGGCGCCGGCCAGGGCCAGCACCAGCATCGCGTAGACGATCAGGCTGCGGTGGCGCAGCGCCCATTCGGAGAGATTGAAACGCATGGGTTCGACTCGCTCGTACTTTTATCGCGGTCTTAGCGCGGTGTTGGGTTGCGGTCCCGGAGCGAACGCGGCGGCGCGATTCGCGGCCGCGCGCGCGGGTCCGGGCGGAAGCGCGGCGCGGCGGCCGCGCGTGCGCTCAGCGCTCGACCGGGTGGTTCTCGCGATCCACCGGCAGCACTTTCTGTCCGTCGCGCAGCAGATGGCCGCCGGCCACCACCACCCATTCGTCCGCGCCCAGGCCCGAACGCACCGGCACCCGTTCGGGGCCGTAAGCGCCGGTGGCGATGGACTTGAGCTTGACCGTGCCGGCGCGCGGATCGGCGACGAACACCGCGGTGCCCTGCGCGGTCTGCTGGACCGCGGCCAGCGGCACGCTCAGGCCCGAGGCGCCGGGGTCGGCTTGGTAGATGCGCGCGCTCTGGCCGAGTTCGAGCGTTCCGGCCGGCGCGTCGACGGTGACCCGCGCGGCGTAGGTGCGCGAGGCCGGATCGGCCGCCGGCGCGACTTCGCGCACGCGGCCCGGCCAGCGCTTGCCCGGGATCGACCACAGTTCCACCTGCACCGGCTGGCCCGGCTTGAACGCGGCGATGGCGCCCTCGGGCACGGCGAAGGCGACTTCGCGCACGCCGTCGGCGGCCAGCGCGAACACCTGCTGGCCGGCGGCGACCACCTGCCCGGCCTCGGCGCTGCGCGAGGCGATCACGCCGGCGGCGGGCGCGCGCAACTGGGTGTAGGCCGATTGATTGCGCGCGACTTCCCAATTGGCCCGGGCCGAATTGAGCTGGCCTTGCGCGGCCTTGGCCTGGGCGTCCTGGGCGTCCTTGGCCGAGCGGCTGATGAGCTGATCCTTGGCCAGTTGGTCGAAGCGGACCTGATCGGCGCGGGCGCGGGCGTACTCGGCCTCGGCGGCGTTGAGCTGGGCCTGGGCGGCGCGGGTCTGCGCGTCCAGATCGCCCGGGTCGAGCACCGCCAGCACTTGGCCGGCGCTCACATGGGCGCCGACATCGATCTTGCGTTCGACCAGCTTGCCGCCGACCCGGAACGACAGCGGGCTTTCCTCGCGGGCGCGGACCTCGCCGGCGTAGGCCGACACTGCGGTCACCGCGCCGCTGGGCTTGGCCACCAGCACCGGCCGGGCCGCTTCGGCGGTAGGCTTGGCGCCGCCGCACGCGGTCAGGGCCAGCCCCAGGGCCGCCGCCAGCCACCATGCGGGCGCGGCCGGACCGTCGATGACGGGTCGGGGCCTCGCGGTCCGATCTGTGAAGGAAGCAGGAAAAATCCGGCTACGCATTGCGGACGGCCTCTGGGCGAATTAATGTACTTGTCAGTACTGTATAAATATCAAACCCGATAGTCCAGTATTCAATCATGGTCTCACCCCGCTCCACCAGCCAATCCGACGCCGCCGGTCAGAAGCCGGCCGAATCGCCGCCCGCCGCGCACAAGCCGGCCGGGCCCGGCCGGCCGAAGGATCTGAGCAAGCGCAACGCCATCCTCGAGGCGGCCAAGCGGCTGTTCCTGATCCAGGGCTACGACGGCGTCAGCATGGATCAGATCGCCGCCGAGGCCGGCGTCTCCAAGCTCACCGTCTACAGCCATTTCGGCGATAAGGAGACGCTGTTCGCGGCCGCCGTGCGCGCCCATTGCGAGCAGCACCTGCCGCCGCAGCTGTTCGCCGCGGAGCCCGGCACGCCGCTGCGCGAGCGCCTGTCGGCGATCGCCGCGGCCTTCTACGAGATGGCCGCCGCGCCGGAGGCGATCCGCATCCACCGCCTGCTGTGCACGCCGCAACTGGCGCAATCGCCGCTGACCCGGCTGTTTTGGGACGTGGGTCCGCATCGTTTGCACGAAGAATTCGCCGGCCTGCTGCGGCGCCGGGCCGAAGCCGGCGAGTTGGATCTGGACGACGCCGACACCGCCGCGCGCCAGTTCTTCGCCGTGCTCAAGGGCGAGCCGTACGCCTTGCTGATGCTGGGCTATCCGCTGCCCGCCAAGGCCGAAATCCGCGCGCATCTGGAGGCTTCGGTGGACATGTTCCTGCGCGCTTATGCGCGGCGCGAGCGCTGACTGTGCCGGGTCTGGCGCGCCCCGCGGATCGGCGTAAGTGCTCGCCCTGCCAGGAGTTCTGGTGACTTTCGGCACTAAGCCCGGTCACCGGCCTGGTTAATTCTTTTTCCCCGCCGGGACGCGCGGTCCCGGTAGAATTCGCAGTTCCCGCGCACGAATTCCGCAGACCCCACATGACTACGATCGATTACGCCAAAGCCCGTGAACTGATGGTCGAACAGCAAGTTCGGCCCTGGGACGTGCTCGACCCGCGCGTGCTCGACGTGCTCGCGGCCCTGCCGCGCGAGGCCTTCGTCGCCGACGCGCACAAGAACCTCGCCTACACCGATCTGGCCCTGCCGCTGGGCCACGGCGAATTCATGATGAAGCCGGTGATGGAAGGCCGCACCCTGCAGTCGCTGGCGGTGGACCCCACCGACGACGTGCTGGAAATCGGCACCGGCAGCGGCTACCTGACCGCCTGCCTGGGCCGTCTGGCGCGCGAAGTGGTGAGCCTGGAAATCCACGCCGACCTCGCCGCGAGCGCGCGCGAGCGGCTGGCCGCGCAGACCATCCTCAACGCCCAGGTGATCGACGCCGACGCGTTCAACTACAGCACCGACCGCCGTTTCAACGCCATCTGCGTGACCGGCGCGGTGTCGCAGATCCCGGCGCAGTGGCTGCAGTGGCTGCAGCCCGGCGGCCGCCTGTTCGTGGTGCGCGGCCGTTCGCCGGCGATGGAAGCGGTGTTGGTCGGCGGCGGCGAGCGCAACGAAGTCAACGCTTCGCGCATCCAGTCGTTGTTCGAAACCGATTTGGCTTATCTGCAAGGCGGCGCGCCTGCGCCCGCCTTCGAGTTCTGACCGTCCTGTCAGTTGTACGTCAGCCCCGCGTAAGAGCCCGCGTGCCAGCATGCGGACCCATCAAAACATGCAAGTCCAAGGAAGCCGCATGGCCCGCCGCACGATTCGCCGACCGCTCGTTCTCGCCCTCGCTCTAGGCCTGTTGCCGGCCGCCGCGTCCGCCGAAGACCTGCTGCAGACCTACGAGCAGGCCCGCCAGAGCGACCCGACGCTCGCCCAGGCCGAATCCACCCGGCTGGCGACCAAGGAAGACCGCGTCCAGGCGCGCGCGCGGCTGTTGCCGTCGCTGACCGGCGAGGCCCGCTTCAGCCGCACCCGCACCGACAGCAAGTACGCCGGCGGCAGCGGCAACGACGATCCGAACGATCCGAACGGCCCCAACGGTCAGCCGATTCCTCTCGGCACCAAGATCAGCAACGAGAGCAGCACCCGCAGCTACGGCCTCAACGCCAGCCAGGTGATCTACAACCGCTCGCTGATCAAGGGCCTGCAAAGCCAGACCAAGCTCAGCGAAGCCTCCGACTACACCTTCGAGTCGGCCGGCCAGGACCTGATCGTGCGCACCTCGCAGGCCTACTTCAACGTGCTGGTCGCGCTGGAGAACCTGGCCGCGACGGTGGCTTCGGAAACCGCGCTGCAGAAGCAGTTCGACTACACCACCAAGCGCTTGGAAGTCGGCCTGGCGCCGATCACCGACGTGCACGAAGCGCGCGCCCAGTACGACAACGCGCGCGCGCAGACGATCATCGCGCGCAACACGGTGGAAGATAACTATCAGGCGCTGAGCCAGATCACCGGCCAGCCGGTGACCACGCTCAAGGCGCTGCCGGCCGACTTCAAGCCGAATCTGCCGGAAAGCCAGCAGGTCGACGCCTGGGTCGACAACGCGGTCAACTCCAATCCCTCGCTGCACGCGCAGAAGCTGCAGGTCGAATCGGCCGACCTCGCGGTGGAAACCGCACGCGCCGGCCACTGGCCGACGCTCGCCTTGAACGGCGGATACAGCGACAACACCGGCTGGAGCGACCGCGACCTGCTCGGCCGCACCTTCGAGACGCCGGCCAGCACCACCCGCGGCCCGACCTTCGGCATCACCCTGTCGATCCCGCTGTATTCCGGCGGCGCGGTGCAGTCCGGCGTGCGCCAGGCCCTGGCCCGCCGCGACGCGGCCCAGGACCAGTACGAATTCCAGCGCCGCCAGTTGGTGCGCAGCACCCGCAGCGCGTACCAGAACCTGGTCGCCGGCATCAGCGAAGTCGAAGCGCGCCGCCTCGCCGTGGTCTCCGCGCAGGCCGCGTACGACGCCTCGCAGGTCGGCCTGGAAGTCGGCACCCGCACCGTGCTGGACGTGCTGAACAACCAGCGTACCCTGCTGCAGGCGCAGCAGTCCTACGCCCAGTCCAAGTACAACTTCCTGCTCAACCGCCTGTTGCTCGAACAGGCCGCCGGCTCGCTCGACATCGCCGACGTGCAGGACGTGAACCGCCTGCTCAGCGCCGACGCCGCGACCAATCTGGCGCCGCCGCCGGCGATGCGCTGAGGCGCGCGAAGCGCCCTTCGAACGAAACGCCGGCATCGTCCGGCGTTTTTTTTGCCGCCGCCGACACGGCGCGCGGGCGACTGCGGCCCGCGCTCTAAGACTCGTCTGATTCGGCGCTCGCCGTGATCGCAATCCGAAAATCCCGAGCCGGCGCGGGCCTCGCCCGCGTTCGCCGCCTCGACGCGGTTGCTAGCTTGATTCGGCCCGCGATGCGCACCGCATCGCCGCGCCTCTCCCGAATCAAGGAGCCTTCCATGCCGGCACGAACCCTTATGCGCCATCTCGCTCTCGCGGTCTGTCTGATCGCGATCCCCGCTTCCGCCAACGATCTGCTCAGCGCGAAAATCACCGTCACCGTGGCCGACACCAGCCAGGCGGAAGCCTCCGAAGGCGCGTCGTGGAGCGCCCAGAACAAATGCGAACTGCTCGGCGGCTTGGTCGACTCGGTGGAAGCGCGCGCGGAAGGCGCCTTCCAGATCAACGGAGCCACGATGCATCTGGCGCGCGGCGAGGCCGTGTGCCTGCTGAAGCGAGGTCCCTGGTAAGCCGCGCCGATCCCGATCGCTTCCAAGACCTTACGGAGGTTCCCATGTCGCTGCAAAAAACCTTGCTGTTCCTGGCCGGCGCCGCGGCGCTGACCGTCGCCGCCGATCGCGCCCGATCGCAGACCTCGGCGCTGGCGCACTACACGATCAGCGAGACGGCCGCGGCCGAACATGCGCAGCAATCGATGGATGCCGCGCGCTGGGCCGCGGCCAACCGCTGCCGCTCCTTCGGCGGCAAACCGGTCGATCCGGCGTCCACGGAGTTGTATGGCGCGATCCTGGTCAACGACAAGGCGACCTATCTGACCCGCGCCGAAACCACCTGCGCGCTCAAGCGCTGAATCCGGCCCGGCTCAACGCGCCGACGGCGGCAACGCCGGCTGCAGCAAGGCCATCGTGCGCACCAGCGCGCCGCGGCCGGTTTCCACCAGCGCGCGGCCGGCGGCGACCATTTGCGCGCGTTCGGCCGGATCGGTCAGCAAGCGCTCGACCGCGGCTTCGACTTGCTCGGCGTCCTGGCCGATGCGCAGCGCGCCGGCATCGTCCAAGCGCTGAGCGATCTCGACGAAGTTGTGCAGGTGCGGGCCGGTGACGATGGCGGTGCCGGTCGCGGCCGGCTCGAGCAGATTGTGCCCGCCGATCGGTTGCAGGCTGCCGCCGACGAAGGCCACATCGGCGCAGGCGTAGAAGCTCATCAATTCGCCGAGCGTGTCGATCACGAACACGTCGTCGCCCGGCTGCGGCCAGCGCGCGCGCGAGCGCGTCGACACCTGCCAGCCGGCGCTGCGCGCGTTCTCGGCGACGATGCGGAAGCGTTCGGGATGGCGCGGCGCCCACAGCAGCAGCAAGCCGGGAAACCGCTCGCGCAGGCGCCGGTGCATCGCCACGGTCACCGCTTCCTCGTCCTCGTGCGTGCTCGCGGCGATCCACACCGGACGCTCGCCGGTATGGCGATGGCATTCCTGGGCGAAGTCCTCCAGCGAATCGGGCACGCTGACGTCGAACTTCAGATTGCCGGTTTCCACCACCTGGCTCGGATCGGCGCCGAGCTCTACGAAACGCTCGCCGTCGGCGCGCGATTGCGCGGCCACCGCGCGCACCGTGCGCAGCGCGCGGCTGACCAGCGGCGCCAGCACCCGGTAGCCGCGCAGCGAACGCTCCGACAGCCGCGCGTTGAGGATGTAGGCGGGAATGCCGCGGTCGCGGCAGCCGAACAGCAGGTTCGGCCACAGCTCGGTTTCCATGATCAGCGCCGCGCACGGCTGGTGATGCTTGAGGAAACGGCCGACCGCGCCGGGCAAGTCGTAGGGCAGGTACACGTGCTCGACCGAATCGCCCCAGGCCGCGCGCGCGCGGTCCGAGCCGGTCGGAGTGATGGTGGTCACCAACAAGCGCAGGTCCGGGCGGCCGCGGCGCAGCGCGTTCACCAGCGGAATCGCCGCGTTGACCTCGCCGACGGAGACCGCGTGCAGCCACAGCGTGCGGGTCTGGGCCGGGCCGCGGTAGACCGCGTAGCGCTCCAGCCAGCCGCGGAAATACGCGGGCTGGCGGAACCCGCGCCAAATCAGGTGATAGACCGTGACCGGAGCCAACAGGTACAGGGCGACCGAATACAGGCCGCGCAACAGGCGCTCGATCAAATCCTTCCGCATGCCGCCAAGGATAAAGGCTGCGGCGGGATTCGGGGCGTAGGCGTCGTTCACGAAGGCGGAGATGCGCTGGCGACACCGGCGGTTCGCGGAAGTTAGCCCGTCTCCTCATTCCCCCGCCCCCCTCACTCCACCATTCCCCTCACTCCGCCGCTCCCCTACCCCCGTCATTCCGGCGAAAGCCGGAATCCATTTTGATGTTGCTGCTGTTTCCCACGCGCTGAAGCGCGAAGCGAAACGCAAAATGGATTCCGGCTTCCGCCGGAATGACGGGATTGAGGAGCGTAACGTCCGCGGTGCGGGCACGCGGCCGTGAGCGGCTCAGCTGAAGCGAGCGATGTGGCGGCGCGGTGAGCGACGCAGGCCATGTAAGCAGAGGCTGTGGCTGCAGTTGCAGCCGCACAGCTGACCGCAGCATCGCCGAGTGCCCAGCCCGCACCGCCCCCACCCGCTCCGCGTTTCGCCGGGCAAGTCCCTCCGCCACGGGCATTCCTGCCCGTAGCGAATAAACTACCGCCATGGCCGAACCCGCCCTGCCCCCCCGTCCTTCCCTGCTCGAACCGCGGCTGTGGCCGATGTGGCTGGCGCTGGCCGCCATGTGCGCCGGCGCGCGCCTGCCCTGGGCGCTGCAGCGCGGGCTCGGCGCGCTGATCGGCGCGTTCGCGCTGCGCGTGGCCGGCACCCGCCGGCGCGCGGCGCGGATCAATCTCGCGCTGTGCTTCCCCGAGAAAAGCGAGGCCGAACGCGAGGCGCTGCTGCGCGAGAGCTTCCGCGACCTCGGCATCGGTTTCTTCGAATTCGCCCGCGCCTGGTGGGGCGGCGTCGCGCCGATGCGGCGCACGGTGCGGATCGAGGGGCTGGAGCTGCTCGACGACGTGCGCGCGGCCGGCCGCGGCGTGCTGATGGTCTCCGGCCACTTCATGACCCTGGAAATGTGCGGCCGGCTGATGTGCGACCGCCTGCCGCTGGCCGGCATGTACCGCAAGCACCGCAACCCGGTGATGGAATGGGCGGTCAAGCGCGGCCGCCTGCGCTACGCCGCGGCCATGTTCACCAACGAGGAAATCCGCCCGGCGATGCGCCACCTCAAGCAGGGCGGCTTCCTGTGGTACGCGCCGGACCAGGACATGCGCGGCAAGGACACCGTGTTCGCGCCGTTCTTCGGCGTGCCGGCGGCGACGATCACCGCGACCCACCAGTTCGCGCGCCTGGCCGGCTGCGCGGTGGTGCCGTTCTTCCATCGCCGCGAAGGCGCCGACTACATCCTGCGCGTCGGCGCGCCGTTAGCGGAGTTCCCGTCCAGCGACGCCACCGCCGACAGCGCGCGGGTCAACGCCCAGATCGAGGCGATGGTGCGGCAGGCGCCGAGCCAATACTTGTGGATCCACCGGCGCTTCAAGCGGCGGCCGGAAGGCATGACCTCGCCGTACAAAAAATCGCCGTAAGCCGCGAGGGCTCGGGGTAGGAGCGGCGTGAGCCGCGACCAACCGAAGCGACGCACGTAAGCGTAGCCGCCCGAAGCCCGCATACCGCGAGCGCTGCGATACAACAGCATGAGCGCTCGGGCGGCGCCGGCTTCGGTAGGTGCGTTGGTATTACGTCGCTTCGGTGGATCGCGGCTCACGCCGCTCCTACCCAGCCAGCCGCTTACTCGCTACGCGGCTGCGCCAGCAAACTCCCCGCATACAACGCCGCCAGCAGCAACGTCAGCCCGCCCCAGAACGTCGAATAGAACGCGAGGTGGGTGTTGAGCGGGAACACCGTCACCGCCAGCGCGACCATCGCGGGGCGCGCGCGTTCGCGCGCCTGCGCATCGGCGAAGGTCCAGGCGCGCCACGCCAGCGCGGCGCCGGCCAGCCACATCAACAGGCCGAACGCGCCGGTTTCGCTGAGCACTTCCAGGATCAGCTGATGCGCGTGCAAAGCCGGACCGACGCCCCACGAGGTGTCGACGCCGGGCATCGGATCGCAGGCCGGGAAGGCTTCGCGGAAGCCGCGCGCGCCGACGCCGTTGAGCGGATGCTCGGCGATCATGCAGCCAGCCGCGCGCCAGATCCGCGCGCGCCCGGACAAGGCCTCGTCGATGCCGGACACGTCGGTGGTGACGATGTGCGCGGTGCGCACCAGCCGCTCGTGCACTTGCGGCGAAGCGCGGTCGAGCACGACCAACGCGATCAGGCCGCAGGCGAACAGCGCCAGCAGCTTCTTCCACCCCAGCAGGCGCCAGCCGCTGAGCAGCAGCACCAGGGCGAAGGTGATCCACGACGCGCGCGAACCGGCCAGCACCACGACCACGCCGGTCAGCGCGGTCGCGACGAGCCAGCCGGCGAGGCCGAAGCGGCGGCCGGCGGCGTAAAGCAGGAACGGCGAGAAGCTGGCGATCACTTGCCCGAGCTTGAGGTTGCACGGGCCGAGCACGCCGCCCAAGCGGTCGGCCATCGCCAGTTCGGTCGCGCTGCACATGCCGTGGCCGCTGATCGAATGCTTGGCCGCGTCGATGGCGCGGAACAGCGGGCTCTCGGCGCCGCCGAGCAGCGCTTGCAGCAACGCGTCGGCGATCCACACCGCCAGGATCAGCGCGAGCCCGCCGAAGGTGATGCGGCGGCCGCGCTCGGACGCCACCGCCGCGGCGACCAGCCACAGGAACGGCAGATAGCGCAGATCGACCGCGGCCTCGCGCAAGGCGCGCGCGGGGTCGACCGCGTCGATGGCGGAAATCAGTTCGGGCAGCCAATACGCGGCGAACAGCGCGCTGGTCAGCGCCCAGGCCGCGTCGCTGAGCAAGCGCGGGCCGGTGCGCACGCGGCCGAGCGCGAGCTTCACCAGCATGGTCAGCGCGCCCAGGCTCAGCACGCCTTCGGCGAAGCCCGGCGCGAACAGCAGCGCGACATAGGCCAGCACCCACACCGGCGCCCAGCGCCAACCGGCGATGTCCTGCGGCGGCGTCTGCGACGAACCGGCCGGGTGCTCTCCCGCCGCGAGCGGGCCCGCCGGCGAAACGGCGGCGGCCGGCGACGGCGCGCCCGGCTCAGGCATCGGCGAGTTCGGCGTAGACGGCAAGCGTGGCCTCCTGCATGGCCCGCAAGGAAAACGCCATCGTATCCACTGGCGCGGGCGCGTGCGTTAGCAATTCGCAAGCGCTGGCCTTGAGCGCCTGCGGGTCGAACGGCGCGACCGCGCCGCGCGGTTGCAGGCGCGCCAGCAATTCGCCGACGCCGCCGTGGTTCCAACCCGCGACCGGGCGTCCGCACGACAGCGCCTCGACCACGGTGCGGCCGAACGCCTCGGGCTTGCGCGAGAGCTGCAGCACCAGATCGCTGGCGGCGTAGGCGCGCGCGATCGCGTCGGTCGGCGCGGCGAACGCGACCGCGTCGGCGATGCCCAGGGTGTGCGCGAACTGCTGCATTTCTTCGATGTAGTCCTCGCGCCCGGGTTCGCGCGCGCCGGGCAGCCACAGCCGCGCGTCGATGCCGTCGGCGCGCAGATCGGCGAGCAATTGCAGGCCGTCGGCGTGACCCTTCAAGCGCGTGCCGCGGCCGGGCAACAACAGCAGCGGGCCGTCGCCGGCGAGTTGCGGATGCTGCGCCGCGGCCCAGGCGCGCGCTTCGCGATCGGGCCACGGAGCGCGCGGGAACGCGGCCGGGTCGATGCCGCGCGGCACCACCCGCAGCTTGGCCGGATCGGTGTCGGGATAGTGTTGGAGCACGTAGTCGCGCACCGTGTCGGACACGCAGATCACCCGCTCGCCGCGGGTCATCACCTGGCTGTAGCGCGACGGCGAATTGAGCCCGTGCACCGTGGTCACCAGCGCCGGCCGCGCGTTTTCGGGCAGGCCGCGCCAGGCCAGCAAGCCGACCCAAGCCGGCAGGCGCGAGCGCAGATGCAGCACGTCCACGCCGAGCTCGGTCATCCACCGGCGCAGCTTGAACGCGTGCAACAGGGTCGAGGGCGATTTGCGCCCGATCGGCAGTTCGATGTGCTCGGCGCCGAGCTGCAGCAGCCGCGGCACCATGCGGCCGCCGGCGGAGACCACGATCGCGCGGTGGCCGGCGCGCACCAGCGCGTCGGCGACTTCCAGGGTGGAACGCTCGACGCCGCCGGACTCCAGCGCCGGCAGCAACTGCATCGCCGTCAGCCGGCGCTTGGAAGTCGGCTGCGGCGAAGTCATGGCGGCGCGGTCAGTCGACCAAGGTGTAGTGCGCGCCGCAATACGGGCACTGGCACTCGCGCTCGGCCTCGATCGGCAGGTACACGCGCGGATGCGAGTTCCACAGCGCCATCGACGGCAGCGGGCAGCTCAGCGGCAGGTCCGCGCGGGTGACGGTGTAACGCTGGTCGGCGTTGGCCTGGGTGGGGTGGGCGTTGGCTGCGGTGGTCATGTCGGACGACGGGTGGCGACGCGGGGTGGGCATTTTAGCAGCGCCGGCGCGGCGGCGCGTGGACGCGGCGCGGCGGTTCGGCGATCGGCGCCGAAAACGGCCGGGAAACGCGCAGTTTCCGGCCCCGTGGCGCGGAACGTCGCGGATCGCGCGCCGATCAGCCCGCCGCCGGCAAATCCAGCAACAGCGCCTGCGCGCCCGCGGCGCCGGCCGTCAGCGCCAGTTCGCCGGCTTCGGCGGCGAATCCCAGCGCATCGCCCGCGGCCAGCGCGCGGCCGGCGGCGTGGGCGTCGCCGCGCGCGAGTTGCAACCAGTAGCAACGGCCGGGATCCAGCGCCAGCCGCGCGCTCGCGCCCGGCGCCAGTTCGGCCGAGTACGCGCGCAGGTCCTGGCGCACCGGCAGGCCGCCGTCGCGGCCGTCGCGCGAAGCGCGCAGGACGAAGCCGTCCGCGCCCGCCGTCGGCGCGGCCGACAGCGCGTAGGCCGGTTGAGCGTTGAGCCGGTCGGGCTGGATCCAGATCTGCAGGAACCGCAGCGGTTCGTCCTGCGAGGCGTTGAACGCGCGATGGCGCAAGCCGTGCCCGGCGCCGAGCCATTGCAGCTCGCCGGCGCGCACGATGCCGGCCTCGGCCTCATCGCCGTCGAAGCCCATGGCGCCCTCGAAGCCCATCGCGCCGTCGAGCACGTAGCTGAAGACGTCCATGTTGGCGTGCCGGTGCACGGGCAGTCCCGCACCGGGATCGACGCGGGCCTCACGCAACGCGCGCAACGCGCCGAAACCCATCCACGCCGGATCGTAATAGGCGCCCGAGGAAAACGTCTGCAGGCTCTCGACCCCGTCGGCCGATGCGCGGCCGCGGTCGTGGGAAAGGCGTTGGATGATCATCGCGCCATTTTAGCGCCAGGCGCGGCGCGCACGCCGCGCGCCGCGGGGCCGGCGGCGCTGTCGCGCGCGCCGGCCGGCCGTCGATGCCGCAGCGGGCACCGACGGCCGCATGCGCCGCTTACTTCTTCGGCACGATCGCTTCGGTGGTGATGCGGATCTTGACCTCGTCGCTGACGTTCGGCACGTACTTGCCGATGCCGAACTCGCTGCGCTTGAGCGTGGTGGTGGCGTCGAAGCCGGCCGCCGCGCGCTTGGCCATCGGCTGCTCGCCGATCTTGTTGATGTTCACGTCCAGCACCGCCGGCTTGGTCACGCCGTGCACGGTCAGGTCGCCGGTGACCTTCAGCTTGTTGGCGCCGGCCGCTTCGACCTTGGTGCTCTTGAAGGTGATGTTCGGGAACTTGGCGGCGTCGAAGAAATCCGCGCTCTTGAGGTGCTCGTCGAAGTCCGGCACGTGCGAATCCAGGCCGTCGAGCGGAATGGTCACCTGCACCGAGGACGCGGCCGGCTTGGCCTGATCGTAGGTGATGCTGCCGTCGACCTTGCCGAAATGCGCGATCGGGTTGGAGAAGCCGAAGTGGCTCCAGCTGGCGACCACGTCGGTGTGGTTCGGGTCGATCTTGTAGGTCACCGGAGCGGCGACGGCGGCGCCGGCGAAAGCCAGGCCCAGGGCGGCGGCGAGCAGGATGCGCTTCATTGGAAAACTCCTCGAAAGTGTCGTCGGGTGGACGCTGGTCATTGTCGTGGGTCGTACGGTATTGCCTGAAAAACCAACACTAGGGCGCGGCCCGCGCCGGACGCCAACGCGCCGGCGCGGAACCGTGCCGGCGCGCACGCATCACTCGATGCGCGCGGCCTCGTCGAAGGGCAGGCGCGGCGAACGCGGGAACAGCTTGTCGTGATCGCCGTAGCCCAGGTTGATGAGGAAGTTGGACTTGATCCGGGTGCCGGCGAAGAAGGCTTCGTCGACCTTGGCGTTGTCGAAGCCCGACATCGCGCCGGTGTCCAGGCCCAGCGAGCGCGCGGCCAGGATCAGGTACGCGCCCTGCAGGCTGCCGTTGCGGAACGCGGTGGTGTTGATCGCCGCGTCGTTGCCGGCGAACCAACTGCGCGCGTCGTCGTGCGGGAACAGGTAGGGCAGCTTTTCGTAGAACTCCAGATCGTGGGCGACGATGACGGTGACCGGCGCGGCCAGGGTCTTGGCCAGATTGCCGGCCGACAGCGCCGGGCGCAGTTTTTCCTTGGCCTCGGGCGACTTCACGAACACGAAGCGCGCCGGCGAGCCGTTGGCGCTGGTCGGGCCCCACTTGGTCAGGTCGTAGAGCTGGCGCAGGGTCTGATCGCTGATTTCGCCGCCCAGCACGTTGTGGGTGCGGGCGCTGCGGAACAGCTGATCGAGGGCGTCGTCGCTGAGGACCTTGGACATCTTCTTCTCCATGGGGCTGCCAAGCTGGGCAGGTGATCGGGAGACGGAAGTGTAGAGTCTCGACCCGGCCGCTAAATCGACACCCTCGGAACGGATTACCCGCATCTGTGCAACGAAACCGCATTTCGGCGAAGAATGACGCCACCGCTGCAACCTGGCTGCTGACCGACGGCCTCGCCGGCAATCAGCGTCAGGCCTCGGCCCTGGCGCTGGCCCTGGGGCGGACGGCCACGAACTGGACCCTGCGCCCGCAGGCGCCGTGGCGTTGGGCCGCGCCGCGCCTGCTGCCCGGCGCTCAGCGCGCGTTCGGCCCCGAGTTCGAGCGCGCCTTGCAGGCACCGCCGCATCTGGCCATCGGCTGCGGCCGGCAGGCCGCGCTCGCCACCCGCTTGATGCGCGAGGCCGGCAGCCTCGCCGTGCAGATCCTCGACCCGCGCATCGCCACCGACCCCTGGGATCTGGTGATCGCGCCCGAACACGACGGCCTGCGCGGCGACAACGTCATCACCCTGCTCGGCAGCCTCAACCCGGTCGACGACCTGTGGCTGGCCGGCGCGCGCAAGACCTTCGCCGCCTTCGGCCAGTTGCCCGGCCCGCGCACCGCGCTGCTGCTGGGCGGCTCCAGCGCGCACGCGCGCTTCGACCGCGCCGCCTTCGACGCGCTGGCCTCGCGCCTGCAGGCCCAGCTCGAACGCGAGGGCGGCAGCCTGCTGGCGACCACCTCGCGGCGCACGCCCGCGGAAATCCGCGCGCGCCTGCGCGAACGCCTCGCTTCGCTGCCGCAGGTGTCATGGTACGAACCCGGCGAAGGCGCCAACCCCTACCCCGGCCTGCTCGGCTGGGCCGACCGCATCGTCTGCACCGCCGACTCGGTCAACATGCTGTCCGAGGCCGCGGCGACGCGCGCGCCGCTGTTCGTGTTCGGCATCGACCGGGTCGAAGGGCGGCCGCGCCGCTTCGTCGACAGCCTGCTCGGGCTGCGCCGGGCGCATGCCTTCGATCCGCATCTGCGGCCGTATCCGGTGGAGCCGCTGCGCGAGACGGCGCGGGTCGCCGACGAGGTCCGGCGCCGGCTGAACCTGCGCGCCTGACGACGCGCGCCGCGCCTCAGCGCGCGCGGCGCGGCCGGGAATTGTCGAAGTTGCCGATGAAGCGCAACTCGTTGTACAGCCGTCCCGGCTGTTCTTCGATGAAGGCGCAGCGGTCGTAGTAATACAGCGCGTTGCCGTCGGCGATGCCGAACTCATGGCAGCGGGCGACGATCGCGCGATCGGTCTCGACCGAGTACGTACCGACTTCGGTCACCAGTTCCTCGACCGGCGCCACCCGCGCGCCGGCGGTGACGTAGGCGACGAAGAAATCCGAATCGATGAAACCGCAGCCGAAGTCGCGCTGCGCCGGGCAATCCGAATCCAGCGATTCCATGCCCTCGGTATAGCGGCTGAACACCTCCAGGCTCTGGGTGGTGGTGCCCATCCACACCGAAATCATGTCGCGGGCGTCGTGGTCGATCATGGCGCCGCCCTCAACCCGTGCGCCGCCATCGCCGCGCCGATCGCGCGTCGCGCCACCGCGATCGCGTCGGTCTCGGCCACCCGCCGCGGGCGCCGGTCCAGCGTGCATTCCAGCCCCGCCGCCAACAACACCGCATGCGCTTGCAGCAAGCCGTCGGCCTGCTCCGGCGACAAACCGCCGGCCGCGCGCGCGGCCGCGATCAGCCCGGGCGTATCGCGCGGCGTCAGCAACCCCGGCGCGCGCGCGGCATCGCGCAACACCAGGTACTGCAGCAAGAACTCCAGATCGACCAGCCCGCCTTCGCCTTGCTTGAGGTCGAAGAACGCCGCGTCGCTGCGGTCGAGCTCGGCGCGCATGCGCGCGCGCATCGCGGCGACGTCGCCGCGCAGCTTGTCGCCGTCGCGCGCGCGGGTCAGCGTGCGCGCGCGGACCGCGTCGAAATCCCCGTGCAGGCCGGCGTCGCCGGCGACGAAGCGCGCGCGCACCAGCGCCTGGTGTTCCCAGGTCCAGGCGCGTTCGTCCTGGTACTCGGCGAAGCTCGCCAGCGACGACACCAACAGGCCTTTCGCGCCGTCCGGCCGCAAGCGCACATCGACGTCGAACAAGCGCCCCGCCGCGGTCACCGCGCCGAGCAAGGCGACGATCTTCTGCGCCAGCCGCGCGAACCAGCGCGGCGCGTCGAGCGGACGCGCGCCGTCGGAGGCCGCGCCGCCCTCGACGTCCGGCGCCTGATACAAAAACACCAGATCCAGATCCGAGCCGAAGCCCAACTCTTCGCCGCCGAGGCTGCCGTAGCCGAGCACCGCGAAGCGCGCGCCCGGCACCCGGCCGTGCGCGGCGGCGACTTCGGCCTGCGCCATCGCCAGCACCCGCACCACCACCGCGTCGGCCAGCCACGCCAGCTGGCGCGCGCTGTCCTCGGCCGACTGGCGGCCGTCGCGCAACGCCATCGCGATGCGGAAGCTCAGCGCCTGCCGGGTTTCGTTGATCGCCTGCAAGGCGTCCTCGACATCGAGATCGGCGTCGCCGTCCGTGCCTGCGCAGGCGGCGAGCAGTTCCTCGCGATCCGGCAACGGGCCGGCCACGCGCGCGTCGAGCAATTCGTCGAGCAGCAACGGATGCGAGGCCAAGCGCTCGGCCAGCAGCGCGCTGCGCGAGACCACTTCGACCAAGCGCGACAGCGCCGCGGGCTGTTCGTCGAGCAAGGCCAGATACGCGCTGCGGCGCAGGACGTTGTGCAACAGCGCCAGCAGGCGCTTGAGCGCGAGCATCGGCTGGGTCGAAGCGGCCGCAGCTTGCAGCAGCGCCGGCAGCACCCGGTCCAGGCGCGCGCGCGCCGCGTCCGACAGGCCGCGCACGCCGGGGCTGCGGGCGAAATCGCGCAGCGCCGCGTCGGCGTCGCCGGCGCCGTCGAAACCGGCGTCGGCCAGCGTTTGCGCGTCGCCGGCGTCCGGCAGCGCGCGCCAGTACGCGGTCAGCGCGTCGGGCGCGGCGCGGCGGCGGCGCGGCGCCAGCAGCGCGTCGAACTCGGCGGTGATGCGTTCGCGGCGGCGTTCCAGCTCGGCGCGCAGCGCGTCCCAGTCGGCGTAGTCCAAACCTTGCGCGATGCGCTCGCGTTCGGGCTCGCCGGTCGGCAGCGCGTGGGTCTGCGCGTCGCGCAGCATTTGCAGGCGGTTTTCCAGGCGGCGCAGGAAGCGGTAATCGTCGGCCAGCGCGGCGCCGGCGTCCTCGCCGATCTGGCGCTGCGCGACCAAAGCCTCCAGCGCCGGCAGCAGTCGGCGGCCGCGCAACTCGGCCTCGCGTCCGCCGCGGATCAGCTGCAGCGCCTGCACCAGGAATTCGATCTCGCGGATGCCGCCCGGCCCGCGCTTGATGTCGTCGGCCAGTTCCTTGCGCGCGACCTCGGCGCTGATCGCTGCCTTCATCGCGCGCAAGCCGTCGAGCGCGCCGAAGTCGAGATAACGGCGATACACGAACGGCCGCAGCGCTTCGACGAAACGCTCGCCGGCGTCCAGATCGCCGGCCACCGGCCGCGCTTTCTGCCAGGCGTAGCGTTCCCAGTCGCGGCCTTCGCGCTGGAAATACTGCTCCATCGCCGCGAACGACCACGCTACCCGGCCGGCATTGCCGTACGGGCGCAGGCGCAGATCGACGCGATGGCTGAAGCCTTCGGCGGTGAGTTCGTCGAGCAAGCGCGCCAGCTGCTGGCCGAGCTTGGCGAAGTAGGTTTCCGCATCGAGCGCGCGCGCCGGATCGCGGCCGTCGAACTGGGTGCCGCCGTCGTGTTCGTAGGCGTAGACCAGATCGACGTCGGAACTGAAATTGAGTTCGCCGCCGCCGAGCTTGCCCAGGCCGAACACGACCAACCGCACGCGTTCGCCGTCGGCGGTGCGCACAGCGCCGTAGCGGCGCTCGAATTCGTCTTCGAGCGCGTCGTGGGCGAGGCGCAGGCAGACTTCGGCCAGTTCGGTGCTGCCGCGCAAGGTGGCTTCGACCGAATCCAGGCCGAGCGCGTCGCGCCAGATCAGGCGGGTGGAACCGGCCGCGCGGTAGCGGCGCAGGCGCGTGGGCCAATCGGCGCGGCCTTCCGCGTCGAGCAGCGGCGGCGGCAACGGCGCGGCGCCGTCGTCGGCGGCCAGCGCGATCAGCAGCGCGGGCTGACGCACCAAGGTGTCGATGGCGAAGTCGCTGACCGCGGCGACGCGGGCGACGCGCTGCGCGAGCGCGGGCTCCGCGAGCGCGGCGCGCGCGTCGTCGGAGGCGTTGCGCAGGCGGGTCAGCGCGCGCTCGGTCAGCGCGGCGAAGGAAGACGGGGAGACGGCGGGGGAGAAAACGGACATGCGCAGGATGATCGCATGGCGGCCGCGGCGCTCCGGCGTTGCGACCCCGCACCGCGGCGCGCGGCGAACCGGGGGGCGATGCGCGCGGCGCATTCGCGCCGTTGCGCGCGGCGCGGCGCGTGGGCGAAGCTCGGCGCTAAAAACCTTGGGCAATAAAAAAGCCCGCTTCCGGATGAACCGGTTGCGGGCTTGCTCCCTCCCCCACGTCGGGATGCGGGCTGATCGTGAAGGAAGCGTTATCGGCTTTGCACGCTGCACTGCAAAACAGAACTTGCCGGTTCATTTGAAACGCTCTCGCGTGGATCGGCCTCTCAACGCGAAAACCTTGCGGCGCAAGGCTTGTTACCGATGCCAGGGCGGATGCGGCGAATGGCTGGTCCGCGGCGAGGAACGATCGCGGCTCCAACCTGAATAGGCGAAGCCCACCAGATTTGCGCCAAACCGCATTCCGCTCGTGTCGCCGGTCGCAGGCCGGGCGTGCCGTCGCACGGCGCCGATTCCTTATCCGCCGCCGGACCGGACGAGAGCGGCGCGTCATCGCCGCAGCGCGAGGGGCGCGAACGCCGGCCGCCCTCGGCCGTCGTCGGCCGACCGGCGCTCGCGGCCTCTCGAATCGCGGCGTTGTTCGATCCGAACGAACCGATGTCGGTTTCGCCGCGCAGTCCGACGTCATCGACTCCGCCTTCGCTCGCCTCGCCGCAAGCCCGCATCGCACCCGCGCCGCGCCCGACCGCTTAGAACGCGACCGCGGCATCGGCGCTCGTCGCGAACGCGGTCGCTCGCCGCACCCACCGAACCCACGCGCAACCCGCCGCGCTTCGACGCAACGCGCGCGAAGCCCGGACCGCGCACCCGACTCGCTCGACGCCTGCGCGCACTGTCCTGCCGCACCGGCTTTCGCCGTTCATCAAGCGAGCGCGAACGGCCGGGCGACCGCGACGGCCCGCACTCGACGCCGCGGCGGCGCGCGCGGTGCGACACGGTTCGCATTCGACGACGAACCGCGCGCACAGCCGCCCGCTCCGACGCCGAAACGGCCTTCGCCCGCGAGCGAACGGCCGCGCGCTCCGTCCGCGCCGCAAGCAACGCGGCGCGCGACGCCGCAAGGGGACCGCACGCAACCGACTCATCCGCCGCCGACCGGCGCCGCGCGCGTTCGCGCGGCGCGCGCATCGGCACCACCGTGCCGCGACGGCACGCTTCATGCCAACAGGGGTTCCGCATGAACACTTCCGCTTTCCGTCCTTCCGGCCCGCGCCCGACGCGCGCCGCGCTCGCGCTGTGTCTGGCGCTGGCCTTGCCCGGCGCCGCGCTCGCGCAAGACGCCGCGCCCGCGCCCGCCGCCAGCGCGCTGCGCGTGGCCGCGCCGCCGGTGCTCGCGCGCATGCTGCGCTCCACCGACGCACCGGAGACCGCGCAGAAGCTGCTCACCTCCACCGGCGCGCGGCCGCTGGACACGCGCGAGGCCAAACTCGATCTGGTGATCGGCCTGACCACCTCGAAGATCTGGAACCCGGCCACGCAGCGCTTCGACACGGTCGAGCTGCGTTCCTACAAGAGCCCCGGCACCGATCCGGCGATTCCCTTCGTCGCCCCGACCGTGGTCACCGCGCCCGGCGAAACCGTGCGCATCGCGCTGAAGAACGACCTCAAGCCCGAACCCGATTGCGCTCAGCCGAGCATCAACACGCCGCACTGCTTCAACTCCACCAACCTGCATTCGCACGGCCTGTGGGTGAGCCCGACCGGCAACAGCGACAACGTGCTGCTGACCCTGCGCCCGGGCGTGTCGTTCGAGTACGAATACAACCTGCCGGCCGATCATCCCTCCGGTACGTTCTGGTACCACCCGCATCTGCACGGCTCGACCGCGCTGCAAGTCTCCAGCGGCATGGCCGGCGCGCTGCTGGTGCGCGGCGAACGCCTGCCCTCGGCGACGCGCAACGGCGATCTGGACACGCTGCTGCGCGAGAGCGACGGCAAGCCGATGGCCGAACGCCTGCTGATGTTCCAGCAGGTCGCCTACGCCTGCCGCGATGGCAAAAACAACATCAAGACCGCTAGCGACGGGCGCTGGGTCTGCGATCCGGGCGATGTCGGTCGGATCGAAAGCTACGATCAGTTCGGCCGCAACGTGTGGAAGACCTCGGGCCGCTACACCAGCGTCAACGGCGTGGTGCTGCCGACCCTGTCCGGCCTCGTCGCCGGCCGCGTCGAGCGCTGGCGCTTGCTGCACGCCGGCGTGCGCGACACCGTCAACCTGCAACTGCGCGAACTGCGCCCCGGCGTTTCGCTGCCGCAGAACCTGGCGGGCAAAGCGCTCGACAACTGGGTCGGCAAGAACTGCACCGGGCCGGTGCTGAGCCAGTTCGAAGTCGCCTCCGACGGCCTCACCCACGGCCGCGCCATCGAGAAGCGCGAGAACGTGCTGCAGCCGGGCTACCGCAGCGACGTGCTGATGGTGTTCCCCAACGCCGGCCGCTATTGCGTGATCGACATGGCCGCGCCGGCCATCGCCAGCGTCACCCAGGAGCCCGAAGACCGGCAGTTGCTCGGCATCGCCGAAGTCGGCGGCGACGCGCGCGTGGCCGATCCGCGCGCAGCGATCCTCGAACGCCTGACCGCCTCGGCCGAACGCAACATGCCCACCGACGTGCGCGCGCGCGTGCTGGCCGAACTGCACGATGGGTTCGGCCTGAGCGCGTTCGCGCCGCACCGCGATATTCCCGAGAGCGAGGTCAACGGCCACCAGAAGCTGGTCTTCGACATCTCGGGCGATACGTACATGGTCGACGGGAAGCCCTACTCGCCGACCCAATCGCGCGATCTGGTGTTGGGCCGCACCGAGGAGTGGGATTTGTCCTCCGACACCGGCAGCCATCCCTTCCATATTCACGTCAATCCGTTCCAGATCGTCGCGATCTACGACCGCAAAGGCAAGGACGTGAGCGAGAAAGGCGAGCCGGACGATCCTCAGTACGCCAACTTGAAGGGCACCTGGAAGGACACCTTGTTCGTCAAGGAGAAGTACCACCTGATCGTACGCACCCGCTACGAGCGCTACATCGGCGAATACGTCCTGCACTGCCACATCCTCGATCACGAGGACCACGGCATGATGCAGAACGTGCGCATGCTGGTGCCGGACGGCAAGGGCGGCGGGATCGTGCCGGGCCACCATCACTAAGCGGAAACCTCGCGGCGGCCGCGATGCGGACGCATCGGGCCGCCGCAGCCCGCGGCGGGCGCTTCAGCGCTTGCCGCGGCTCTCGTAGGTGTCCATGTCCTCGTGCAGGATCCGCCGCAACTCGGCGATGGCCTGCGGCGTTTCCTGCACGCTGTGGCCCGAGGTCACCACTTTCTCCGACACCGCGCCGTCCATGTGCGCGCTCTGGTACGGCACCACGCCGTCGCTGGACTGCGCCAGCGGAAGCTTCGGATCGCGCTGGCCGACGATCACGTGGTACGGCAGCCCGGGCTCGATGCTCAAATCGCGGGTGGCGTGCATGAAACGCGATTTCGGGCTCAGATCGTCCGGCCCGGTCGGCGGCTTGCCCTTGTTCAAGCCCAGCCGCTCCAGGTCGGATTCGCTGACGTCGTAGCGCTGGATCAGCTCGGCGGTCTGCTGCAGCACGTCCAGCGGCAGCCGGATCAGCTTTCGCACCATGCGCAACGGCCAGCCGTCGGTGACCACCGCGCCGCGCTGCGGCGAGGCCATGAACACCGCGCGGCCGAACTGCGGCATCGGCTTGAACACGCTCATCCGGTGCAGGACCGGGTCGGCGCGCACGCGCGCGATCAGTTTCGGATCGAGCCCGTCGAGAATGTCGTCGATCACCCGGTCGCCGCTGTCGCTGAGCAGCAAGCGCCCGATCACCCCGCCCATGCTGTGGCCGACCAGCACGGCGTCGTGGCTGGCGACATCGTCGCCCTGCGGGTCGTAATGCGAGAACGTCTGCTGCAAGGCGTCGGCGATGGCGGCGCGGTTGGACAGCATGTCGATGTTGGTCGGATAGAACACCTGCCACAGCTGATAACGCCGGCGCAGGCTCTCGTCGCCGAGGATTTCGTTGGCCAGATTCACCCACGCTTCCGGACTGCTGGCCAGACCGTGGATCAGCACGATCACGCGCTTGTTCGGATCGTAAGGCTGGTTGAGGTAGACGCGCGGATTGAACGCGCGCTCCTGCTTGGAGCGCAGCAGGCTGGTCAAGCTCAGCCGCGCCAGTTCCGAGCGCGCCAGCCACACGCCGTACGCCGCGGAGAAGTTCGCCGCCAGCGGCACCTTGCGGCCTTCGATGGTTTCGCTGTCGATGCGGTACGGGTTGTAGACGTCGAGCTGCGCGCGCTGGCTGGCGAGCATGCCGTCGAGGTCTTGGCCGTCGAAACGCAGCGTCGCCGTCACCGGCAAATAGCGGGTATCGCGGTAAGGCACGTCGTCGCGCGCGGCGGTCTTGGCGTAAGCCGGCGCCGGCGCGTTCGGGCGCTTCGCATCGGCGCCTTCGGCCGGCGCGATCTTGCTCGCCATCGCGCCGCCCGGCGCCGGCGCGCCGATGCCGCGGCGCGGAAACACCGCGACCAAGGCCGTGCCGAAGCCGTCGCGCCGGTACACCGCGCGCAGGTTGGCGAAGCCGAGCGTGTCGGAGGCCAGCAACGCGGTCGGATCCTGCTGGATGTCGGACGCGTCGTAACCGTGCAGCACCGCGCTCACCGCGAGTCCGCCGACATCGACCGCGGCCTGATCGGCATGGCCGGAGCTGGCGGTGAACGCGGCCTGCGCGATCGCCTCGACCGCGCGGTTGTAGTACTGCAGCACCTGCTGCTGGCGTGCTTCGAACACGCGCTGCTCGGGCGTGCGCTTAGTCGCGAACAGATAGGCGTAGGCGTAACGCGCGGTGGCGACCGCGGCGCGGGTGCGCGGGTCTTGCGCGGCGGTGTCCGGCGCGAGTTGGGCCAAGTCGGCGGCGGCGCGGCTGGAGCGCTTGAACGCGCCGGATTCGGCGGCCTTGCCCACGGTCGCCGGCAACGCGTTCATGCGCAGCAACTGCAGTTCGGCCGCGGTCGCCAGCCATTCTTCCGCCGAAGTCAGCGGACGCAGTTGGCCGATGCAGGGATCGGGATCGCGCGCGCACGCGGACGGATCGAGCCCGACCGTGGTCAGCGCGGTCGACGCGGCCGCGCTGAGCCGGCCGCCGCTGAGCGCATCGACGTTGCGCTCGGCGGCGAAGTCGCCGAAGCCGCGTTCCTTGACCTTGACCACGGCGCAGCCGCTGCCGCCCAGCAGCGCCAGCCCCGCCAACAATCCGATCCACGCGCGCATGTCCGATCCGCCACAGGAAAACCGTTGGCATTGTCGATGCGCGCCCAGGCCGCCGTAAATAGCGCCGGCCCGGCCCGCCTTCACGCCGCTCCCCGCACGGCGTTCTCCGCATCGACTCCGCATTTTCCTTCCCGCGCGCACGAGGCGTCCGCCATGCAGACCTCCGGCAATCCCGCAGAGTCCGTCGAACCCGAGTTGTTCGTCCAGCACCTGTCGCTCATCAACAACGGCGGTTTCATCGCGCGCTTCGTCGTCCAGCGCCTGGTCGGCGGCCGGCTGATCAGCCAGACCAACGCCTTCGGCAACATCCAGCTGGGCCAGACCCGCACCGTCGATCTGTCCGCGCTGCGCTTCCACAACCAGGCCTTGGACGTGGGCGACCGGGTGCGCTTGCGCGTCGGCGCGGCCGGCGGCACCCGCCGCAACGGGCCCGAGGTGAGCTACGCGCCCAACGGCCAGACCGCCGCGTTCAACGTGCGCGGCACCACCTTGGTGTTTTCGATCAATCCGCTCTGAGGCCGCATCGATGACCGCGTCCCATACGCTCGACGGCGAGGCCGTCGATTGGCTGCACGCCGGCGAGCGCCTGTCCGTGCGCTTCGGCCTCAACCTCGACGACGCCGACGCGCGCGTGCGCAACCAGGGCGCGCAGGTGCGCATGTTCGCCAACGCGAGCTTGCCGCAGGTCGCGCCGGACCGCCTGTTTCCCAACGTGGTCGCCGCGACCCGCCGCGCGGCCTTGTCGGTCCAGATCCGCGCGCGATCGAAGTCCGCGCTCGGATTCGGCTTCCGTCTGCGCACCGAAGCCGAGCCGGTGGTGGAGCGCTTGTACGCGGTCGGCCGCCCCGACGCGGACGGCTTTCGCAGCGTCACCGTGCGCCGGTTCCAGCACGAGGCCAGTCTGATCGTCGTCGATCTGATGCGCGCGCGGCTCGGCCGCACGCACAACCTCGCCGCGCTGCAGCAGCTGTGGGTCTGCGACATCGTCGCCTGGGACGTGCATCAGTTTCTCGATCCGGTCACCGCGCGGGTCTATACCGAAGACAACCCGCGCTTCCCGCGCACGCGGCGCGAAGCGCCGAGCGACGTCTTGCGCGGCACGTTGCGCGCGGCCGGCGGCGACGCGCCGCGGGTCAACGCCGGCGTGATCTGGGCCGACGACGACGCCGAACAAACCTTCGAGCGCGTCCAGGTGCAGCGCGAAGACGACCCGGACGAAAAACCCATCGGCTCGTTGCGCGTGCATTTCTTCGTCGTCGATTCCGACTGAGCGGCGGCGCGCCGCGCCCGCCGCATCGCCTACCCGAGGGTTGCGCATGCTCGTCACCATCGTATTCGCCGGCGAACCCGACCGCGACCTGGTCGTGCCCCTGCAACCGGACTCGTCCCTGAGCCAAATTCGCGAGCAGCTCGCGGCCCTGGACGCGATGACGCCCGGCGATCGCTTTCGTTACAACGATCGCCCGGTGGCCCCGCCGGGCGAGGCCAACATCAGGCTCAAGGATGTGATCGCGCAAGACGGCGTGCTCGGCGTGCAGCCGGCGCCGCGCGCGCCGGAGCCGGAGCCCGAACCGGAGCCCGAGCCCGAACCAGAACCCGAGCCCGAACCGGAGCCGGAGCCGGAGCGCCCGCCGCCGCGCGGCGCCGCGCCGGTGGAAGCGCCGCGAGCGGAACCCGGCGAAGCGATCTGGGGATTGGGCCCGCGTGCCGAAACGCCGGATTTGCTCGCGCAATTCCAAAACCAACTGACCGGCGTCGCCGTGGGCACGATCGACGAGTTCACCGCGTTGCCGCTGGCCACGGTGCGCGCACTGTTCGGCCGGCAACGGCTCGACCGCGGCCTGCGCTTCGGCATCGAGCCGAACGAAACCTTCGGCGCGCGCTCGCCGCGCTCGCCGGTGGTGTACCGGCATCCGCACCGGCCGCCGCATTCGGGCGGGGTGGCCTTCAATCAGCACTGGACGACCAGCGCCACCGCCAGCCGGATGCTGCACGAACTGCAAACGCGCAGCATCCACAACGCGCACGCCACCGGCGGCGTCAACGGCTTCGGCCTGGCCGCCGATTTCCGCCGCGACCTGGAACGCTTGCGGCGCCACGAAATCACCACGATCCATCTGAGCAGCGAGGTCTTGGTGCCCAGGGTCGTGCTGATGCTGGATCCGAACACCGACCTGGACGTCGCGCCCGAGTTGGTCGAAGCGGCCGACCGCGCGTTGGCGGCGCCCCACCGCGCCGTGCAGTACGAAGCGCTGCACGAGCAGGTGTTCGCGGCCTTCGGCTACTTCTTCCCGTGCGAGTCGCTGCTCGGCGGCAGCCGCATCCGCACGTTCAGTTCGATGAGCGAGGACCTGCAGGAGCAAGAGCAGCTCTTGTCGGGCTTCGGTTTCGGCGCCGCCGCCAAGGACGTGCCGACGAGCTTCGGTCCCGCCAGCGGCGACATCGGCTTCGCCAACGCCGAACAGCAGCTTTCCGGGCATCGCCAGATTTCCCAGTTGCAACAGCAGAACATCCGCTCCCGAGGCGGCTATCCCGCGCTGGCCCTGCGGGACGAGGATCTGCCGAAGTGGATCGCCAGCCTGGATGCGGTGGATACGTGGGAGACCGTCGGTCATCGCCGGCTGGTGCCGATCCTGCGCTTCCTGCCCACGCGGCAACGCCATCAGTGCGTCAGCCTGATCGAAGAGTTCGCCGGCTCGCCCGCCACCGCGGAGCACACCGCGCTGGACATGACCGCTTACGTGCGGCCGCTCAATCGCGATTTTCTCGGCAAGATCCTGTAGGCGCCGCGCGACGGCGGCGCGAGTGCCGCGCGCCGAAGCGCGGCGCGGTTGTCGGCGCGAGTCGGCGCAAAAAAAAACCCCGCCTCGCGGCGGGGTTTTTCGTTTCGCGCGAACGCGAACGGCTGGATCAGAAGTCCATGCCGCCCATGCCGCCCATGCCGCCGGCGCCCGGCATCGCCGGCTCGTCCTTCTTCGGCAGCTCGGCGACCATGGCTTCGGTCGTGATCATCAGACCGGCGATGGAGGCCGCGTTCTGCAGCGCGGTGCGGGTGACCTTGGTCGGATCCAGGATGCCGGCTTCGATCATGTCGACGTACTCGCCGGTGGCGGCGTTGTAGCCGTAGGCGCCCTTGCCTTCGATGACCTTGTTGAGGATGACCGACGGCTCTTCGCCGGCATTGGTCACGATCTCGCGCAGCGGCGCTTCCATCGCGCGCAGGGCGATGGCGATGCCGTGGTTCTGGTCTTCGTTGATGCCCTTCAGACCGGCGATCGCGGCCTTGGCGCGGATCAGCGCGACGCCGCCGCCCGGGACGATGCCTTCTTCCACGGCCGCGCGGGTGGCGTGCAGCGCGTCTTCGACGCGAGCCTTCTTTTCCTTCATCTCGACTTCGGTGGCGGCGCCGACCTTGATCACCGCAACGCCGCCGGCCAGCTTGGCCACGCGCTCTTGCAGCTTCTCGCGGTCGTAGTCCGACGAGGTCTCTTCGATCTGCGCCTTGATCTGCTTGATGCGCGCTTCGATGCCCGAGCTGTCGCCGGCGCCGTCGATGATCGTGGTGTTTTCCTTCGAGACCTGGATCTTCTTGGCGCGGCCGAGATCCTTGATCGTGGCCTTTTCGAGCTGCAGGCCGACTTCCTCGGAGATCACGGTGCCGCCGGTGAGGACGGCCATGTCTTCCAGCATCGCCTTGCGACGGTCGCCGAAGCCCGGCGCCTTGACGGCGCAGACCTTGACGATGCCGCGGATGGTGTTGACCACCAGGGTCGCCAGCGCTTCGCCTTCGACTTCCTCGGCGACGATCAGCAGCGGCTTACCGGCCTTGGCGACGCCTTCCAGCACCGGCAGCAGGTCGCGCACGTTGGAGATCTTCTTGTCGTGCAGCAGGATGAACGGGTCGTCCAGTTCGGCCTGCATCGACTGCTGGTTGTTGATGAAGTACGGCGACAGGTAGCCGCGGTCGAACTGCATGCCCTCGACGACGTCGAGTTCGTTTTCCAGGCCCGAGCCGTCTTCGACGGTGATCACGCCTTCCTTGCCGACCTTGTCCATCGCCTGAGCGATCAGGTCGCCGATGTTGTGGTCCGAGTTGGCCGAGATCGCGCCGACCTGGGCGATTTCCTTCGAGGTCGAGGACGGCTTGGACAGCTTCTTCAGCTCGACCACGGCCTCGGTCACGGCCTTGTCGATGCCGCGCTTGAGGTCCATCGGGTTCATGCCGGCGGCGACCGCCTTCATGCCTTCGCGGATCAGCGCCTGGGCCAGCACGGTCGCGGTGGTGGTGCCGTCGCCGGCGTTATCGGAGGTCTTGGACGCGACTTCCTTCACCATCTGCGCGCCCATGTTCTCGAACTTGTCGGCCAGTTCGATTTCCTTGGCGACGGACACGCCGTCCTTGGTGATGGTCGGCGCGCCGAAGCTCTTCTCGAGCACGACGTTGCGGCCCTTCGGACCGAGGGTGGCCTTGACGGCATTGGCGAGCACGTTGACGCCGCGCACCATCTTGGCGCGAGCGTCTTCACCGAAACGAATTTCTTTGGCAGCCATTGTTGCGAACTCCAGGAATAGGGAAAGAGGGGATAGAGGGAGCTAAAAGGAATGGAGAGGACGAAGCGGGCGGGAGGGGATCGGGGCGGTCAGCGCATGCGCTAACGACATTCCCTGTTCCCTTCGTTCCCTGTTCCCGCTTCGGCTCCCACTCAGCCCACGATCGCCAGAACGTCGTCTTCGCGCAGGACCTTGTACTCGACGCCGTCCTGCTTGTAGCTGCTGCCCGCGTACTGGCCGTAGATGACCTTGTCGCCGACCTTCAGCTGCGGCGCGCGCACGCTGCCGTTGTCCAGCGCCTTGCCCGGACCGACGGCGACGATTTCGCCCTTGGTCGACTTTTCCTTGGCGGCGTCGGGGATGATGATCCCGCCGGCGGAGACTTCGTCGGCTTCGATCGGCTTGACGACAACGCGGTCGTAGAGCGGCTTGAGATTCATGGCGACCTCTGTAAGTAGTTGAATTGGTGGAGAAAGGGCGGAAATTTTAGCAGTCGTTCGCGGCGAGTGCCAATGCCGGGGACAAAAGCGCCCGGATCGACCGGGACTCGACGGGAGATAAGGCGCCTCGGACGGGTTTCAAGGGGGGCGCGACGAATCCTGCGCCGGGTCGGTGACAGCCGTCGGACTGCGGGGGCTTCGGCGGGCGGGAAGGCGGTTGCGCCGGAGGCGTTCGACCGGCGTCCGTGGCCGGCGAATCCCCGGGCCGGCGGAGGCTGGCGAGCCCAGGCTCGGCGCGCTCTTATCGGGATCGGCCCGGGTTCCAGACTTCAAAGGCCCGAGCGCCGCGGCCGCAGCCCGACGCATCCGCGCCCCGCGGCGCGGCGCCGGCTCACCCGCCCTGCAGATCGCGCAGGTACTGGCTCGGCGACGCCCCCAAATGGCGCCGGAACATCGCCGCGAACGCGCTGACGCTGTCGTAGCCCAGTTCCAGCGCCACCGCCGTCACCGCCTCGCCCGCCGCCAGCCGCTCCAGCGCCCGCAGCAGCCGCGCGCGCTGGCGCCATTGCAGCAGGCTGTAGCCGGTCTGGGCGGCGAAGCGGCGGGTCAGGCTGCGCTCGGACAGGTGCGCGACCTCGGCCCAGGCGGCCAGGCCGCGCGGGTCGGCCGGCCGGTCGGCCAGGGCGCGGGCGACCCGCAGCAGGCGCGGATCCTCCGGCATCGGCAGGCCGAGCCGGTCGGGGCCGGCGCCGGCCGCGGCCAGGGCGATCTCGTCGAGCAGCACCCGCGCCAGCCGGTCCTGGGCCGGTTCCAGCCTCACCTGGACCGGCCACTGCGCCGCCCGTTCGACCGTCGCGCGCAACAACGGCGACACGGCCAGCGCACAGGGTTCAGCCGGCAACGCGGCGCACGCCGCTTCGGCCACGTACACGCTCCAGCCGTCGAAGGCCGGCCCGTGCGAACGCAGCGAGTGCGGCTGCCGCGGCGGCACCCACACCGCGTCGCTGGCCGGCACCAGCCACACCCCGCGCGCGGTGCCCACGCTGAGCAAGCCGCGATGGGCGCCGAACAACTGGCCGCGCGCGTGCGCGTGCTCGGGCGTCTCGCGCACGCCTTGCGCGCTCAGGCGCAGCGCGAGCAGGAACGGTGCGTCGACGGCGTCGAGACGTTCGCGCGCGAGCAAAGGATCGGACATTGGCCGGAACGCGATGGCGGATGGCCGGGGCAACGTAGCAGAGCCGGCGCGCGCGGCCCAGCATGGGCGTCGCCCCCCCAACGCAGGAACCGCGGCATGCGCGCTCAAGACATTCTTCCCGAACTGCAGAACGAAGTGCGCGTCGGCGGCCTCGTCGCGCGCAAAGGCTCGGTCGCCGCGTTTCTGGCCAACGCGCGCGTGCTGGCCGATCCGGCCGCGCCGGCCGAAGCGCGCGCGCAGGCCGAGCGCGATACGCGGGAGCTGTTGCCCGCGCTGCGCGCGCTGGGTTTGTTCGAGGTGATGGACGTGCGCGATCCGCGGGTGCGCGCGTGGGTGGACGCGCAGCCGTAACCGCATCTCGCGCAGGCGGCCGCCCCCCCTGTAGGAGCGGCGCGAGCCGCGACCGCGACACCGCATACGCCGGCGCCACTCGACCCGCGCGTGCAGGTTTCCGGACTCCATGCCGGTCGCGCCGGAGCGTGCGGTGTCGCAGTCGCGGCTCGCGCCGCTCCTACAAGGGGCAACCGCGGCTACATCGCGCGCATTCATCCGATCACCGCATCGGCATGACGCCTCCGCATGACGACTCCGTGGTATCTACTGCGCTGCATCTCCCAGCCCATCGCCAGGAATCCCCATGTCCGCCACCTCCCCCGCCCGCATCGCCGCCTCGCTCGCCGAACTGTGGTCGCCGCGCGTCGTCGCCGAAGTCGACGACGCCTACGTCAAGGTCGCGCGCGTGCACGGCACGCTCGCCTGGCACGCGCACGCCGACGAGGACGAAATGTTCTACGTGCTCAAGGGCCGGCTGCGCATCGAGATGGAAGAGCGCACGGTCGAACTCGGCGAAGGCGAGTTGTTCGTCGTGCCCAAGGGCGTGCGCCACAACCCGGTCGCCGACGAGGAATGCCATCTGCTGCTGATCGAGCGCAAGAGCACGCTGCACACCGGCGATGTGGCGACCGAGAAGACGCGCTCGATCGACGAGCAGTTGCGGCCGGTGGAGTGAGGCGTCGCTCCGAACCGGAGCGACAACATTCTCGCGGCCGAGCATTCGCGCGGCCGCCAACGATTCGTTGCGAGGCCGGCAGTTCGGCGGCGATGAGCGCGGCTCGCGCGCTGCGTCCCGAACACCGACGGAACGCTGACCCGAACGCGTCCGTGGAACGCTCTCGGGTCCGACGCCTTCCGCTCCGCGGCGGCATCCGCACCAACGAGCGGTGGCCCCCCCCCGCCAACGAAACGAACCCGCAAAAGAAAAGAGCGCGTCCCGTGGAACGCGCTCTTTGGTGCGGAGACGGCAGTCCTACGCATGGCGCTCTCCCGCGCCCTTTCCCCCGAACCGACGTCGTGTCGTGAGCCGACGTCCGTATCAGCGTGCGGCCATCTTCCGAAGTCCTTCCTACACTTGCCACTCACATTTACGCGCCGGAACGCTACTTCCGTTAGCTCGAACGCTTGTTCGAGCCGGCAAGCTCTTGTAATCATTGCCTCGCCACCGCGGCGACGACAGCGAAAGCGCACAGGCTCCGGCGTCTATCGCTCACCCTGCGACTATCGGTAGCAAGCCGCTGAAAACCCCTGAAATTCTGCGCAGGAGGTCACATGACGCCACAGCAGCGCATCCGTCTGGCCCGCCGCCACGCCGGCCTTTCCCAGGCCGCGCTCGGCGCCGCCGTCGGGGTCCAGCGCAGCGCGGTCGGGCATTGGGAATCGGCCCAGGGCAAGTTTCCCAGCGTCACCCACCTGCGCGAAGTCGCGCTCGCCACCAGCGTGCAGTTCGAATGGCTGGCGACCGGGCGCGGGCGCATGAACCTGTCGGCCGACACGGCGATGGATTCGGTCGCCGCCGCCGACGCGCTGTTGATCGACGACGCACTGGAACTGCGCCTGATCGCCGCGTTCCGCGAAGCGCCGGCGCGCGCGCGGGTGCCGCTGGTGGAAATCGCCGAGCAATTGGCGCAATCGCGCACCGGCCGCAGCCGCGCCTTGGGCAAGGCGCGCGGCGGCGCGTGACCGGCGGCAAGCGCGGGCAGTGCCCGCGGTCGCAATCGGATTCGTCATTGCGCGACCCGGGTCGCGCTTTTCCTGTCCGCCGATGGCCGCGCGTCGCGGGCGATGTCACAAAGGCTGGATAGACTCGAACGCGCGTCCTGGGGAGGGCGCGTCGTCACCCCGTCGATCGCCGCCTCCTGCACGCGGCCGCGCGACGCCAATCACAAGGAGCCGTTTGATGCGCAAGTCAGTTTCTGGCTGTTCTCTCGTTTCGCGTGTGCGCCGCGCCAGCGCGCTGTCCCTCGCCGTCGCCGCGCTGCTGCCGTCGATGGCCTCGGCCGCGGTGTTCGTCAACGAATTCCATTACGACGACGCCACGTCTTCCGGCGACGTCGGCGAGCGCATCGAAGTGGTGGCCACGGCCGGCGAAACCCTCAGCGACTACCGCATCGTGCTCTACAACGGCTCCACCCCGTCTGCGGCGACCCAGTACGACAGCGACCTGCTGCCGGCCGGCAATCTGGTGACCTGCGGCGGCACCGTGCGCATTTCCACCCTGAGCTACCCCACCAACGGTTTGCAGAACGGCCCCAACGACGGCTTCGCCCTGGTCGACGGCGCCGGCAACGTGGTCCAGTTTCTCAGCTACGAAGGCCAGATCACCGCCAGCGGCGGCGCGGCCTCGGGCAAGACCAGCGTCAACCTGCCGGTGTCCGAATCCGGCTCCACCGCGGCCGGCACCTCGCTGCAGCTGTCGGGCAACGGCAGCCAGTATTCGAACTTCGCCTGGCAGAACTCGGCCACCCAGACCTTCGGCGCCTGCAACAACGGCCAGACCTTCACCGGCGCGCCGGCCAACACGCCGCCGAGCGTGGTCTCGACCGTGCCCAGCGCCGGCGCGACCAACTTCCCGGCCGCCGGCGACCTGTCGGTCAACTTCAGCGAAGCGGTGAGCCTGGCCGCCGGCGCGCTGACTCTGCAGTGCGCGACCTCCGGCGCGGTGACCCTGACCTACCCGGCCAGCGGCACCGCCATCACCGCGTCCACCGGCACCGCGCTGCACGCCGGCGAGGCCTGCACCTTCACCGTGGTGGCGAGCAAGGTCGCCGACAGCGGCGGCGCCGCGCCGGCCGCCAACACCGTGGTCAACTTCAACGTCGCCAGCGGCGGCGGCACGCCGACCGGCTACTACAGCCACGTCAACACCTCCAGCGCCAGCCAGCTGCGCTGCTCGCTGCACGAGACGATCAAGGGCCACACGGTCTATCCGTACAGCGGCGGCACCACCAACACCTGGAGCATCCTGGAGATCGCCGACGAGGATCCGAACAACTCCGGCCGCATCCTCGACGCCTACCGCAACCGCAGCTACGTCAAGGTCAGCGACCGCGCCGGCAGCGGCAGCGGCCTGAAGTACAACCGCGAGCACAGCTGGCCGAACTCGCTGGGCTTCGGCACCACCACCGGCGACAAGGGCTTGCCGAACGCGCCGTACACCGACACCCACATGCTGTATCTGACCGACTCGGCCTACAACGCCGACCGCGGCAACAAGCCCTACGCCAACTGCTCGCTGAGCAGCGGCTGCGGCGAGCGCGTCACCGAGGTCAACAACGGCAGCGGCGGCGGCAGCGGTTCCTATCCGGGCAACTCGAACTGGTTCAAGACGCCCGACGGCAACGGCGGTTCGTTCGAGGTGTGGGGCAAGCGCAAGGGCGACATGGCGCGCGCGGTGATGTACATGGCGATCCGCTACGAAGGCGGCGCCGACGCCAACACCGGGCAGAGCGAGCCGGACCTGGAGCTGACCGACGACCGCAGCAAGATCGTCATCACCTCGTCCTCGCCGGCCTACATGGGCTTGCTGAGCACGCTGCTGCAGTGGCATCAGGCCGACCCGCCGGACGCCGCGGAAAAGGCCCGCAACGAAGTGGTCTTCAGCTTCCAGGGCAACCGCAATCCGTTCATCGACCACCCGGAATGGGCGACTTCGGCGTTGTTCACTTCGGCGAAGCCGGCGAGCTGCCAGTTGATTCCGTGATCGTTCGCTGATCGACGGTAACGACGAACGCCCGCATTCGCGGGCGTTCGTTTTTTTGTGGTCGCCGCGGCAGTTGCGGCGGCTACCGCGGTTGCGATGGTTGCGATGGTTGCGATGCCGAGTTTGAATCCAGGCGCGAAGCGAGCATCCGCAATCGCGTTGCATCGCATCGCCTCCCGCGCTAGCGCAGCGCGCTCCGCCCCTCAACACCGCCCGGCAAACACCGATTGCCAGCGCCCCACCCGCCGTCATCCCCGCGAACGCGGGGATCCAGGGCTTCATCCAGGCATAAGCCGCGAAACCTCACGCAACGCCAGCGCCCAAAAAGAAACGCCGCCGCGAGCCGCGACGGCGCATCAGGAAACCACGCAACGCCCCGCCTCAGCTCTGCACGCCGTCCTCGATCGCGATGTGGTGCGCGCGCAGCCAATCCTGGATCGCGTTCAGATCGCGCTTGGCCTCGCCCTTGAGCAGGCGTTCGTCGCCCATGTACAGATAGCGCTGGAACGTCGCGCCCGCGCGGTCGCGCGCATGCGGGTCGGCGCCGGCTTTCAGGAACGCCAGCACCGACGCGGTGTCGTTGATCTGCGCCGCCAGCAGCAGCGCGGTGCCGCCCTGGCGGTCGGCCGCGCCGAGGTCGGCGCCGGCGCGCAGCAGCCGTTCGATGTTGTCCTGGCGCCGCGCCTTCAGCGCCGAAAACAGCGGCGGCGCGCGGTTCACCGCGTTCGGCGTGTTGGCGTCGGCGCCGTCGGCGAGCAAGCGTTCGAGGAAGTATTCGCTGGAGGATTCGGCCGCGGTGTGCAGCGCGCTGGCGCCGGCTTCGTCGTGGCGGCGGTAATCCGCGCCGGCCTTCAACAGCGCGTCGAAGCCGGAGCGGCTGCCGCTGCGGATCGCCCATTGCAGCAGCGTGGTGCCGTGTTCGCCCTGGGCGTTGGGATTGCCGCCGGCGGCGATGAGTTCGCGCAGCAGTTGGGTGTCGCCCTCGCGCACCGCCTCGGCCAACTGGGCGTTGCCGCTGGCGGCGAAGATCTTCTGGGTCATCGGATCGGGTCCTTGTCGTGCGCAGGCGGCGCAAGCGGCCAGCATCAACGCGCCGAGCAACGCGGCGCGCGGCGCCGACAGCGGCCGGCGCGCGACGCGGGGTTCGGCGGGAAGTCGGCGGGAAGTCGGCATGGGCTCAGCATAGGTCAGCGTTCGCGACGGCCGCAACGCGGCGGCCGTGCGCGTTCGCGCGATGCGCGCGCCCGGGGCGGCGCGGATGCGCGGCGGGCTCGGGCTCGGGATCTGGATCTGGATCGAGATCGGAACCGGCGCACGCGCCGGTTCAGAACCAGCTCTTGACCCAGTTCACGCCGGACTCGACGCCGTCGCTGATGCCCTGGCCCACGTCGCCGGCCAGATCGACCACGCCCTCGCTGACCGTGCCCAGGCCGTCGGCCACCCACTCCACCGTGTCGCCGCCGAATTCGGCGACCGTGTCGACCACCTCGCCGGTGCCCTCGACCACGCTGGCCAGACCGTTGAACGGCGTCTCCAGTCCGGTGAACTCGCCCAGGTCGCGCAGTACGCCGCCGCCGAAGTTGGTCACGTCGGTGGACAGGTCGCCGATCAGATTGAGCGTGCCCTTGCCCATGTCGCCGACGGCGTTGAAGCCGCCTTCGATCACGTCGCCGGCGATGTCGAAGCTGCCTTCGACGTAATCGCCCTGGGCGAACTTGGTGTCGATGGTGGTGTTGATGTCGTCGACCTTGTTGGAGACGTCGTCGATCACGTCGCTGACCATTCCCGAGCCGTTCTCCAGGATGCTGCCGACGCCGTTGAAGACGAATTCGGCGCCGCGTTCCAGGGTCTTGTCTTCGAGCTTGTCGCCGTTGAAGAACAGGCCGTCGGGGCGGTACGGGGTTTCGCTGCGCAGCGCCTCGACATACGACGCGCCGTCGCCGCCGCCGCCGTGGGTGGCGGCCGGATCGAACGGCGAGATGCCGTCGGGGATGTCGACGCGGAACTCGCGGCCGACCGCATTCGGCGCCATGTTGAGGATCGGCACGTCCTGCTGGACGGTGTTGAGCGGTTCGTAGTTCACCACGTAGCGGCGGATCTGGCCGCTGTCGGAGACCTCGCCGCGCACCGCGTTGGGGTTGAAGCCCATGTCCTCGAGCGTGTCGTTGCTCAGGCCGGAGGAATTGAAGGTGACGCCGGCCGAATCGGTGGCCAAGGTCGCCGCCGAAGCGAGGCCGCCGCCGAGCGACTGCCCGGCGAAGGCGACGTTGCCGTCGCCGAACACCGCCTCGGCGCGGCGGCCCAGCGCCATCGCCTGGCTGTATTCCTGGGTCTGGAAGCCGGCGCCCTGGCCGAGGTTGTCGTCGGAGTCGCCGCCCTCGCCCACGCCCCAGTCGTTGGTGCCGGCGAAGGCGACCACGTACTGGCCCTTGTCGTTCTGGTAGATCGCCGCGCGGAAGCCGCTTTGCGGGTCTTCCAGTTCGGACGGGTCGATCGGAATCTCGCGGCCCTGGTTGTCGACCAGATGATCGCCCTGCGGTTGCAGGCGGTCCCAGCCGGCGGCTTCGAGCTCGGCGCCGGACTTGGTGCCGGTGGCGGCGGCGTTGCCGGTCGCGTCGGCGGGAATCTGGGTGTAGACGTCGTTGGCCATCTGCGCGAACTGCAGATCGGTGCCCTGCTTCGGGTCCTTGCCGGCGATCTGCCCGGCGAAGCTGCCGTCGCCGTGCGGCAACGGATCGGGCTTCGGCGGCGGCGGCGGCGGCGGGGGAGGCGGCGGCGGCGGGTTGTAGCGGACCGCGAAGTCGCCGAACCGATCGTAGATCATGGTCTTGTCCCCTGCTCGATAGCGTATGGCTACCATGCGCCCGCGCATCGGGGGACGGAAAGCTGGGACGGACCCTAGGCAAAACCGCGCCGGACGGGCGTTTCGCCCCTCCGGCACGCGCGGCCTAGGGTTGGCCGCAGGTCGTCGCCTGTTCAGGATTCAGTCGAACAGCACCACCGGCTTGCCCGGCGTGCGCGCGCCGGCCACCGAGGCGATGGCGCGGGCGCCGTCGTCGAAGCCGAAGCGCTCGCCGACCACCGGCGCGATCCGGCGCGCGGCGAGTTCGTCCAGGTACGCGCGCAAGTCGGCGAGGCTGCCGACGCTGACGCCGTGCAGGTTGAGCTGGTGGGCCATGATCGGGCCGATCAGATTGCCGGCCACGTCCATGCTGTCGAGGAAGCCGATCAACGCGATATGCGCGTTGTCGGCGGCGGCGCCGAGCAGCGACAGCAGTTGCTGGCCGCCGACGACATCGACGATGCCGTCGACGCCGCGGCCGCCGGTCAGCGCGCGCACCGCGGCGGGCAGGTCGGGCGTGGCGCGGTAATCGATCGTCGCGCGCGCACCGAGCGAACGCAGCAGCTCGGCCTTGGCCGGATCGCCGGTGGTGGCGATCACGTCGTGCCCGCGCGCCGCCGCCAATTGCAGCGCCATCAGCGAGACGCTGCCGCTGCCCTGCACCAGCACGCTGGCGCCGGGCGCGAGTTCGAGCTTGCGCAGCGCGCTCCAGGCGGTGAGGCCGGAGACCGGCAAGGTCGAGGCGGCCGCGTCGTCCAGATAATCCGGCACCCGCGCGACCGCGTTCGCCGGCAGCACGATCCAGCGCGCCAGCCAGCCGTCGAGCGGGCCGCCGAGCTTGCTGAGGTGGTTTTCGGATTTGAACGGGCCGTCCAACCAGGCCGTGGTGTAGTGGCCGATCACCCGCTCGCCCAGGGCGAAACCGCTCACGCCCGCGCCGAGCGCGTCGATCCGGCCGACGCCGTCGGACAGCGGCACGAACGGGCGCGGCAGCTCGGGCTGGTAGCGGCCGATGGCCAGCGCGTAATCGCGGTAATTGACCGAGGCGGCGGCGACGCGGATGCGCACCTCGCCCGGGCCGGGCTGGGGTTCGGGCAGATCGACGCGGCGCAGGGAATCGAGGGTGATGCCTTGCAGCTGGAAAGCGTCCATGACGGGCTCCGGGACGGGCTGGGGTCGGGACGCACAGACTATTGTTGAGCATCGAACCGATATAGGATCGCGCCAACAACTCATCATTGAGCGACTCTCAATAATGATCGGCGGCCTGTATTCCGAGCTCGAAGCCTTCGAGGCGATCCTGCGCCACGGCAGCTTCACCGCCGCCGCGCGCCAGCTCGAAGTCACCCCCGGCGCGATCACCCGCCGGCTCAGCGCGCTGGAGGCGCGCCTGGGCGCCAAGCTGCTCAACCGCTCGACCCGGCGCCTGAGCCTCACCGAGGAAGGCCGCGACTACTACGCCGAGGTGGCGCCGGCGCTGGCGCAGATCCTCGCCGCCGGCGAACGCGCGCGCGACCGCGCCGCGCAGCCGCGCGGCGAGCTGCGGGTGTCGCTGCCGATGAACTTCGGCCGCATGTACGTGATGCCGCGCCTGGGCGAGTTCCTCGACCGCCATCCCGGCATCGCCCTGGACGTGCAGTTCGACGACCGCTACGTCGACCTGATCGGCGAAGGCTTCGACTGCGCGATCCGGATCGGCGCGCTCGCCGATTCGCGTCTGGTCGCGCGGCGCATCGCCCAGACCCGGCGCATCCTGGTCGCCGCGCCGGCGTATCTGGCCCGGCGCGGCGCGCCGGCCGCGCCGGAGCAGCTCGCCGAGCACGACTGCCTGCACTACACCTTGTTCCGCGATCACCCGACCTGGGAATTCCACGGCCGCGGCGATCCGCTGCGGATTCCGGTGCGCGGCCGGCTGCGCGCCAACTACGGCGTGCCGTTGGTCGATGCCGCGCTGCGCGGCGACGGCATCCTGCAGACCGCCACGTTCGCCGTCGCCGAGGAACTCGCCGCCGGCCGGCTGGTCGAGGTGCTGCCGGATTGGTGCTTGCTGCCGATCGGCATCCACGCGGTGTATCCCGGACGCGAGTACCGGCCGCGCAAGGTCGAGGCGTTCGTGGCCTTCGTCGAGGAAATCATCGGCGCGCCGGCGGTCTGGGACCGCATCCTCGCCGGCTGAGCGCGCGTCGTTCCGACACCGCTCGAAGGCGCCCTCGCCGATAATCCGCCGCCGGCGATTCCTCGACCGGTTACTCACCGATACGAACCATCCGCCCGCCCATCATTCCGTTTTAGCGCGGTTTGCTGAAAGCTTTCTCCACCTTCGCCGCCCCCGCCGCATGAGCTCCCAACCCGCCGCCCCCGCGCCCGCCGCCGCAACCGCCGCCGCTTCCAACTGGCGCCGCGCCCTGTCGATGCTCGCCAGTCTGGCGATCCTGGCCTTGGCGCTGCACGCGCTGGCGGGGGAGTTCACCGAGCACGGGTATCGCTCGATCAAAGAGGCGTTCCGGCAGATCGACTCGCTTCGCATCGCCCTGGCGTTTGCGCTCGGCCTCGCCAGCTACGGCTGTTTGGTTGGATTCGACGCCATCGGCCTGCGCCGCAACTCGGCCAAGGTCAAACCGGTGCGGCTGATCCTCACCGCGTTTCTCGCCAACGCGGTCGGCCACACCCTCGGCTTCGCCGCGCTCACCGGCGGCGCGGTGCGCCTGCGCGGCTACGGCGCAGCCGGGCTGTCGCTGGCCGACATCGGCCAAGTGGTGTTGATGAGCACGCTCGGCTTCGTGTTCGGCGCCTGGGTGCTGCTGGCCTGCGCGCTGGTGTTCGAGCCCGCGCCGGCGGCGCTGTTGCTGCCGCTGAGCGAAGACGCGATCCGCGTCGCCGGCGGCGCGGTCGCCATCGCCTTTCTCGCCTTGTTGATGCTGGTCGGCCGCGACGGCCGCACCCTGCGTTTCCGCGAACACGCGCTGTGGCTGCCCGACCGCCGCACCGTGCTCAGCGTGACCGCGCTGAGCGTGGTGGAACTGGCCTTGGCCGGCGGCGCGCTGTACGTGTTGCTGGCGCCGTCGATTCCGGCCGCGTCGGGGACGAGTTTCGTCGGCTTCGTCGGTTTGTATTTGGTGGCGGTGTTGGCGGGCTTGGTGTCGAGCGTGCCGGCCGGCATCGGCGTGTTCGAGTGGAGCCTGCTCAAGCTGTTGCCGAACGTCGCACCGGCCAGTTTGCTGGCCGCGGCGCTGGCCTACCGCATCACCTACTACGCCGCGCCGCTGGTGCTGGCGACCGTGCTCGGCCTGTTCGCCTCCGCGCGCGGGCCGGTCGCGCAGAGCGCCAGCGCGCTGCGCACCGGCTGGCTGGCGGTGCGGCCGTGGCTGCCGCACGTGATCGCGCTGGCCGCGTTCGTGCTCGGCGCGGCGCTGATCCTCGACGGCACCTTGCCCAAGCCGCAGCATCGTTTGAGCCACGCGCCGCTGCCGCTGATCGAAACCTCGCAGTTGCTCGCCAGCCTCGGCGGCGTCGGCCTGCTGCTGATCGGCCAGGGCTTGCAGCGGCGCAGCCACGCCGCCTGGGCGCTGGCGCTGGGCGTGTGCATCCTGCTGCCGCTGCCGTCGTGGCTGCGCGGCGGCCACTGGCTGCTGGCGCTGGCGCCGCCGCTGGTGGCGCTGGCGCTGTGGGCGGCGCGGCGCGAGTTCTACCGCCAGGGCGCGCTGCTCGACGAGGCGTGGTCGTGGCGCTGGCTGCGCAACCTCGGGCTGGTGCTGATCGCCGCGATCTGGCTGCTGTTCTTCGCCTACAGCCACGTCGAATACCGCAACGAGCTGTGGTGGGAATTCCTGGTCTCCGGCAACGCGCCGCGCGCGCTGCGGGCGATGCTGCTGGTCAGCGTGGCGGTGATCGCGTTCGGTCTGGCGCGGCTGCTGCACGCCGCGCGCACCGCGCTGCCGGCGGCCACCGAGGCCCAGCTCGAGGACATTCGCCCGATCCTGGCCCAGGCCGAGGACAGCCAGGCGCACCTCGCGCTGACCGGCGACAAGGCGCTGCTGCTGGATCCGCAGCAGCGCGGCCTGATGATGATGCAGCGCTACGGCGGCTCGCTGATCGCGATGGGCGACCCGATCGGCCCGCCGGAGGTCGCGCGCGAGCTGATCTGGCGCTTCCGCGAAGAAGCCGACCGCATGGGCGTGCGCCCGGTGTTCTACCAAGTCGGCGAGCAGCATTGGCAGACCTATCTCGATCTCGGCCTGACCCTGGTCAAGCTCGGCGAAGAAGCGCTGGTGCCGCTGACCGACTTCAATCTGCAGGGCGCCAACCGCGCCGACCTGCGCCAAGCCTGGAACCGCGGCAAGCGCTCGGGCCTGAGTTTCCGCATCGTGCCCGCGGACCAAGTCGGCGCGCTGCTGCCGGTGCTGGAAGAGATTTCCGATCAATGGCTGGAGCTGAAGTCCGGCGAAGAAAAAGGCTTCTCGCTCGGCAGCTTCGACAACGCGTATCTGGAACGCCTGCCGGTGGCGCTGATCGAACACGAGGGCCGCGTCGTCGCCTTCGCCAACGTGTGGAACGCGACCAACGGCCGCGAACTGTCGATCGACCTGATGCGCCACGCTGCCGAAGCGCCGAAGGGCACTATGGATTTCATGTTCGCCGAGTTGCTGCTGTGGGGCCGCGAACACGGCTTCGAACGCTTCTCGCTCGGCATGGCGCCGCTGTCGGGCCTGGCCCAGCACCGTCTGGCTGGGCGCTGGAACCGCTTCGCCAATCTGATCGCGCGCCACGGCGAGCGGTTCTACGGCTTCGTCGGGCTGCGCCGGTTCAAGGCCAAGTTCGATCCGGTCTGGCGCACCCGCTATCTCGCCGCGCCGGGCGGCATGCATCTGCCGGCGGCGCTGCTCGATGTCACCCGCTTGATCTCGCTCGACCCGCGCCGCCACGACGACGGCGAGCGTTTGGTCGCCCGTTTCCCGCGCAGCGCGCCGGAAACTCAGGGCGAGGCCGGCGCGGCCCCCGCGGCGATGCCCGCCGCCGACAGCACCCGCGCGGCGACGCCGTCGTAATCGCCGTCGACGTGGTGATCGCCGTGCATCTTCTCGATCCGCACGCCGCCCGCGGGCAAGCGCGGGCATAGCGCGTCGGCGTCCTCGCTGCCGTAGATGCACAGCACGCGCGGCGCCGGCATCTGCGCCACTTGCGGCGCGATCGGCAGGCCCTTGCCGCTGCTGCCGATCCAGTTGCTGAGGTGGAATTCGTATTCGGCGTTCTGCCCCGGCGACATCAGCGCGGTCAGCCGCACCGAATCGCGGGTGGCTTCGGGCAACTGGTTGTAGGCGCCCGGCAGCACGTCGGCGCCTTGCGAGAAACCGATCAGGATCACCCGTTCGCGTTTCCACTGCGCGCGGTAGTAACGCACGATGCGGTCGAGATCGACGCCGAAGCTCTGCGGCGTGCGCGGGGTCCAGAAGTAACGCAGCGAATCGATGCCGACCACCGGCACGCCGGCTTCGGTCAAACGCTTGCTGATGCTCTTGTCGACGTCCGCCCAACCGCCGTCGCCGGAGACGAACACGGCGAAGGTGTCGGTGTTGCCGCCGGAGCGCGCCGGCAGTTCGTTGACCGGCAACCCGGCCAGATCCGCCGGCGGCGGCGGCAGGCTGGCGTGGCGCTGCGCGCCGAGCGAGGCCAGCGCCGCGCGCAGGCCCGGCAGCGCGTCGCCGCGCGCGGTGCGCTTGAACGTGCGCGCCTGCGGGATCGCCTGCACGAAGGCATCGACCTGCGCCGCAGGACACGCCGCCGCGGCGCCCGCCTGCGCCGACGACAGCCACGGCACTTGCAGCGGGCGCGGCTGCAACTGCGCGTGCGCGCCCTGCGTTTGCAGCTTCAGCGAGCCGGTCGGGCACAGCGCCTGCGGCAGGCGCAGGCTCGGGCAGAACCCCAGCGACACCGCGCCGGCGAACAGGCCCGCATTGCCCTGCGCGGCGATGGCGTAGGCGAACGCGGCGCCTTCGCCGTCGCCGATCAGCAGCGGCAAGTGATAGGTCGGCAAGCGGTAATAGGCCTGCACGTAGCGCGAGAAATTCTCCACGTCGCCGGACGAGAAATTGCACTTGCCGCCGTCCTTGCGCAGCACCGCTTCCAGCGCGGCCATCTCGACGGTGACCACCATCGCCCCGTCGGCGGCCAGCGCATCGACCCGGGTCTTGCGCGCGGCCGCGTCGAGGCCGTCGGCGAACCACATCACGAAGCGCTTGACCTCGCCCTGCGGCAGACGCACCGGCGTGCGCACGAACCGGCCATGAGTGATTTCGCCGGCGGACGGCGTCGCGGGCGCGGCCGTCGCGGGCGCCGACGACGCGGCCATCGCCGGAACGAAGCAAAGCGCGCACAAGGCGGCGGCGAGAACGGTCGGGAAGCGAAGCGGCGCGCGCATGGGGATCTCCTGGGTGCGCCACCTTATACCGGCGAAGGTGTCGAGAGAATGCGCCGGCGCGGCGTTTCGCCGCCGCCTCGGCCGCTCGCGCGACGCGGCCGGCGCTTATGATCGGCGGGCCCGCCCCGGGCGCGACGCCACGCAAGGAGCCCGTCCCATGCCACGCACGGCCATCACCGCCTTCGCCGCCACGCTGCTGCTCGCCGGCGCCGCCTTGTCGGCGCACGCCGCCGCGCTCGCGCCGCCGGCCGGCGAAACCGCCTGCAAGTTCGGCGCCTTCGTCAGCGAGACCGATCCGGCCGGGCTCAACGTCCGCGCCGGCCCCGGCACCGAGCACAAGGTGCTGGGCACCTTGCCGCCGATGCGGCCCAGCAGCGAGATCGAATCGTTGCAGGTGCGGGTCGAAGTCGAGGTCGTCGCCGGCCGCGGCGGCTGGTTCAAGATCCGCGGCGCGCGCGACAACGACGCGCTGTTCGACGGCCCGCAGCGGCCGATGTTCAAGGGCGAGGGCTGGGTCAGCGGACGCAAGCTCACGGTGAAGTCGCAGGCCGGCGTCGGCCGTGCGCGGCCGGAGGCGAAGGCGCCGGCGGTGCTGGTCGGCCACGACGGCATCGTGTTCGACAGCGACGCCTTCGTCGCCTCGGGCCAGTTGGCGGGCTGCTCCGGGCGCTGGGCGCTGGTCGAGTACGGCCCGCTCGATTTCGAGGGCGACACCGAACTGGAGGTCAAGCCCGCGGCCAAGACCGGCGTCGAAGGCGGCCGGTTCCGCGCCTGGGTCGACCGGATTTGCGGCTTGCAGGAAACCAGCTGCGACGGCGTGTGACGCGCGAAGGCCCGCGGAGCCGATGCTCCGCGCGGTGAGCGCGAAGCATCGGGCCTGCAGGCCTTCCTACGATCCGACCGCGCCGGCGCGACGCTGAGCCTCGCGCCGGCGCCGCGCTCATCCGCGCAGCGGCGGCGTCACTTCGCCGAACATCACTCCGCGCACCATCGGCGACTTCAGGAAATCGTGCGGGAAGCCGAGCTCGATCCGGCTCGCTTCGTCCAATCGCGCGCGTTGTTCTTCGCTGAAACGGACCTCCAAGGCGCCGAGGTTGTCCTCCAACTGCGCCAGCGTGCGCACGCCGACGATGGGCGAGGCGACCGCGGGATCGAGCAAGGTCCACGCCAGCGCGACCTGCGCCGGCGTCTTGCCCAGTTCCGAGGCGACCTGCTTGACCGCGTCGGCGATATCCAGCGCGCGCGGCGTCAACGCGCCATGGCTGGCGGCGACGTTCTTGCGCGTGCCCACCGCTTCGGGCACGCCGGCGCCGAGGTCCAGATCGGCGCGGCTGTACTTGCCGGTCAGCACGCCCATGCCCAGCGGCGACCACGGCACCACGCCCAGGCCCAGTTCGCGCGCCATCGGCATCAGATCGCGCTCGACCGTGCGTTCGATCAGGCTGTACTGGATCTGCAGCGCGATCAGCGGCGACCAGCCGCGCAGGTCGGCGATGGCCTGCATGCGCGCGACCTGCCACGCCGGCGTGTCGGAGATGCCGACGTAGACCAGCTTGCCGGCGCGGACCAGATCGTCCATCGCGCGCAGCACTTCCTCGACCGGCGTGGTCTCGTCCCAGGCGTGCAGGTACAGCAGGTCGATGTAGTCGGTGTCGAGCTTGCGCAGGCTGTCCTCGACCGAACGCACCATGCTCTTGCGCTGGTTGCCGCCGGCGTTGGGGTCTTTCGGCCGCGCGGTCAGGGTGTACTTGGTGGCGATCACCAACTCGTCGCGGCGGCCCTGGGCGAACTGGCCGACCAAACGCTCGGAGGTGCCGCCGGTGTACTGGTTGGCGGTGTCGATGAAATTGCCGCCGCGCTCGACGTAGGCGTCGAAGATGCGGCGCGCCTCGGCTTCGTCCGCGCCCCAGCCCCAGTCGGTGCCGAAGGTCATCGCGCCCAGCGACAGCGGCGAGACGCGCAGGCCGGAGCGGCCGAGCAGGCGGTAATCGGTGAGCGAGGACGGCAGGGCGGCGGCGGTGCGGGCAGTGCTCATGGAGGCGTCTCCGGTGGGAATGGGCGCATCCTGCGCCGCGCGCACTACTGCGTTAATCCGGCATTGTTCGCATGGGCCATTTAGAAAACCGTGCATAATCGGCCTGGGTCGCGGCTTGGAGCGAGGAACGAGTGAAAAGAAACGAGGAACGAGTGCGAGCGGGCGCCGCGGCCGCGGATAGCCGCTCGCCCGGCCCACCGCGCCGCACGCCCACCTCCGCGGCTTTTCCTCTAGTTCCTCGTTCCTCTTCGCTGGTTCCTGGTTCCTAGCCATGCGCGGCAGCGACTACGCCGAACTGCGCGCCTTCGCCGCCATCGCCGAGCACGGCAGCTTCGTGCGCGCGGCCGCGCACCTGGGGTTGTCGCCGTCGGCGTTGAGCCAGACGATCCGCACTTTGGAAGAACGCCTCGGCGTGCGCTTGCTCAACCGCACCACCCGCTCGGTCGCGCCGAGCGAGGCCGGCGCGCGCTTGTTGGCGAAGCTGCGGCCGGCGCTGTCCGATCTCGACGCGGCGGTGGCCGAAGTGCGCGACGATCGCGATACGCCCGCCGGCCTGCTGCGCCTCAACGCCTCGCGCATCGCCGCCGTGCAGCACATCGCGCCGCTGCTGGGCGAGTTCCATGCGCGCTATCCGGACATCGTCGTCGACCTGGTCACCGACGACCGCCTCGTCGATATCGTCGCCGGCCGCTTCGACGCCGGCGTGCGCCTGGGCGAGATGGTCGAGCAGGACATGGTCACCGTGCGCCTGGGCGGCGAGGCGGAAATGATGGTGGTCGGCGCGCCGGCGTACCTGCAGCGCCACGGCGTCCCGCGCGACCCGCGCGAGCTGCGCCGGCACCGCTGCATCAACTTCCGCTGGCCCACCGACGGCAGCCTCTACCACTGGGAATTCGAGCGCGGCGGCGAAAAGCTCGAAGCCGCGGTCGAAGGCCCGTTGATCGTCACCGAGCCCGACGTGGCCCAGCGCGCCGCGCTCGACGGCGTCGGTCTGGCGTATCTGTTCGACTTCCACGTGCGCGAGCACCTCGACGCCGGCCGCCTGCAGCGCGTGTTGGACGAGTGGACGCCGGCCTTCCCGGGTTTCTTCCTCTATTACCCGAGCCGGCGGCAGATGCCGGCGCCGCTGCGCGCGTTCGTCGATTTCGTGCTCGAACGGCAGGCGCCGGCGCCGCGCCGCCAAAGCCCGGGAACGGCAAAGCCGGCGCGCCCGCGCCGGCCGGGGGCGCCGCCGGGGCGGCGCTGAGGGCGCGCGGATCGCCGGCGTCATCGCCTTCCGATGACGCCGATCGCCGCACCCGGCCCCATCCGCGCCGCGCCGGCCGCTTACACTGGGGCCATGCGCGTCGACACCCAGCCCTTGCTGCTGCTCACCACCTGCCCCGATCAGGCCAGCGCCGATGCGGTCGCCCAGGCCCTGGTCGAAGAAGGCCTCGCGGCCTGCGTCACCCAGCTGCCCGGAGCGACCTCGGTCTACCGCTGGCAGGGCAAGATCGAGCGCGCCGCCGAAATCCAGCTGCTGATCAAGACCCGCGTCACGGTTTACGGCGCGGCGATGCAACGATTGGCGCAACTGCATCCGTATGAACTGCCGGAGATGATCGTGGTCGAACCGCGCGACGTCTCCGAGCCGTATGCGCGATGGGTAAACGAACAGACTCCCGACCGATGACCTTCTTCTCCGCTTTCCGCGGCCGGCGCCCGCTGCGCGCCGGCGCCGCCCTCGCCTTGGCCGTCCTCGGCCTGTCCGCCGCCGCGCCCGCGCTGGCCGTGGACGAAAACGACCTGCTGCCAGTCGACGAAGCCTTCGCCGTCAGCGCGCAGTCGCCGGCGCCCGACCGCATCGCGATTTCGTGGAAGGTGGCCAAGGGCTACTACCTCTATCGCCACCGCATCTCGGTCAAGAGCGATGCCGGCTTCGCCGCGCAGGCGCTGCAATTGCCCAAGGGCAAGGCTTATCGCGACCAGTTCTTCGGCGATGTGGAGACCTACCACCAGGACGTGGCGGCGACCCTGCCCGGCCAGGCCAAGGCCGCCAGCGCCAAGCTGACGATCAAGTACCAAGGCTGCGCCGACGCCGGCGTGTGCTATCCGCCGCAGACCCGCACGATCGAGGTCGCGCTGGCCGCGCCGCCGGCCGCCAACGCCGCGCCGGTCGCTTCCACTGGAGCGATCGACCCGGCGCCCACGGCCGCGCCGCTGGCGACGTTCGGCGCGCGCGGCGGCGCTTCCAACCCGCTGCTCGGCGGCGCTTCGCCGCTGAGCGTGCCGTCCGCCGGCGCGGGCGCCGGCGCCGGCACCGACGCGCTGCCGCTGCCGCCGGAGCAGGCCTTCGGCTTCGAAGCCATCGCCAAAGACGGCGACACCTTGCTGCTGCGCTTCACCCCGGCGCGCGGCTATTACCTGTATCGCGACAAGACCTCGCTGAAGACCGACCGCGCCGACATCGCCGCCGGCCAACCGCAGTGGCCGCGCGGCACCGCGCACCGCGACGAGCATTTCGGCAACGTCACTGTGTTCTTCGATCAGATCGACGTGCCGCTGCCGCTGCTGCGCAAGACCGCCGAGGCCGGCAAGATCGTGCTGACCGCGGGGTTCCAGGGCTGCCAGACCGACGGCATCTGCTATCCGCCGATGACGCGCAAGATCAGCGTGGATTTGCCGCGCGGGACGGTGACGGCGGTCGCCGCGGCCGCTGCGGCGCCGGCCGCCGCGACCACCGCGGTCGCAACGGGCGCGGCAACGAACGCCGCGGCCACGCCGGCCGCCGCCGACCCCAACGCCGCCACGGCCGCCACGAACGACGCCGCTGACGCCAACGCCGGCGATGCCACCGTCGCCGCCGGCAACGCCAACGCCGCCACTGCCGCCAACACCGCCGCCGGCGCCATCGGCGCGCCGGTCGCGGCCCCGGCCGCGGCCACCGACGCCGCGCCGCAGGCCGAAGACAGCCTGCTCGCCGCCTCGCTCGCCGGCCCCAACCGCTACTTCGCCCTGCTGACCTTCTTCGGCTTCGGCCTGCTGCTCGCGTTCACCCCGTGCGTGCTGCCGATGATCCCGATCCTGTCGGGCCTGATCGTCGGCCGCGGCCCGGGCCTGGGCGCGCGCCGCGCGTTCGCGCTGTCGCTGGTGTACGTGCTGGCGAGCGCGGTGGTGTTCACCATCGCCGGCGTCGTCGCCGGCTTGGTCGGCGCCAATTTGCAGATCGCGTTCCAGACGCCGTGGGTGATCGTGCTGTTCGCGCTGCTGTTCGTGGCGCTGGCGCTGTCGAGCTTCGGCCTGTTCGAGCTGCAGTTGCCGCACAAGCTGCGCAGTTTGGTCGGCGAAGTCAGCGACCGTCAGCGCAGCGGCTCGTGGACCGGCGTGGCGATCATGGGCGCGCTGTCGGCGCTGATCGTCGGCCCTTGCGTGGCGCCGCCGCTGGCCGCCGCGGTGCTCTACATCGGCCAGACCCGCGACCCGCTGTTCGGCGGCGCGGCGCTGTTCTTCCTGGCGATGGGCATGGGCGCGCCGCTGCTCGCGTTCGGCGTCGCCGCCGGCAAGGGCCTGCCGACCAGCGGGCCGTGGATGGTCGGCGTGCAGCGCGTGTTCGGTCTGGTGTTCCTGGGCATGGCGGCGTGGATGCTCTCGCGCATCCTGCCGGGCCCGGCGACGCTGGCGCTGTACGGCGCGGTGCTGCTCGGCGCGGCGGTGCTGGCCGCGCTCGGCGGCGGCGGCGCGGAGCGGCCGTTCGGGCTGCGCGCGCTGGCCTGGGTCGCGGCGACGCTGCTCGGCGTGGCCGGCGCGGCGCAGCTGTTCGGCGCGATGTCCGGCGGGCACGATCCGCTGCAGCCGCTGGCCAACCTGCGCGGTGGCGGCGCCGCCACGCAGAGCGCCGAGCTGCCGTTCCGCAAGATCAAATCCAACCAAGACCTCGACCGCGAAATCGCCGCCGCCCAAGCCGCCGGCCAGCCGTTGATGCTCGACTTCTACGCCGACTGGTGCGTGTCGTGCAAAGAGATGGAGAAGTACACCTTCCCCGAACCGGCCGTGCATCGGGCGCTGGACGGTTTCGTCCTGCTCAAGGCCGACGTCACCGCCAACGACGAGGTCGATCAGGCGCTGATGAAGCGGCTGGGCGTGATCGGCCCGCCGATGACGATCTATTACGCCCACGGCGCCGAACGCCGCGACCTGCGCTTGGTCGGCTTCGAGAAAGCCGACGCGTTCGCCGCCCGCGCGGAACGCGCGCGCGCCGCGGCGGCGGCGGGGCCGTAAGCGATGGCGATCCCGTCGGCGGTCAAGGTGATCGCGGTGGCGGTGGCCGCCGGCGCGGTTGGTTTGCTCGCCGGGCAGATGGTCGGCGGCGGCGGCTGGTTCGCCCGCACCGAGCTCGGCCAGCGCATGCTGCAGGCGGAACTCAAGATGCAGGCGCCCAAGCCGCCGGCCGACCTCGCGGTGGCCGAGCGCGGGCAGCCGATCCCGGCGCTGCGCCTGCCCGACCTCGCCGGCCAGCCGGTCGAGCTACCCAAGGCCTACGCGGGCCGGCCGTTGCTGATCAACGTCTGGGCCAGCTGGTGCGGCCCCTGCATCAAGGAAATGCCGGAACTGGACCGCTACGCGCGCAGCCAGGGCGCGACCGGCACCCAGGTGATCGGCATCGCGCTCGACAACGCCGAGGACGTGTCCGCCTTCCTCCAGCGCGTGCCGGTGCACTACCCGATCCTGCTCGACGCCCCGGGCCCGCGCGATGCCGGCGTGCAGCTCGGCAATCCCAAGGGCGTGCTGCCCTACAGCGTGCTGATCGGCGCCGACGGGCGCCTGCTCAAACAGCGGGTCGGGCCGTTCGTGGACGGCGAGATCGACGGCTGGGCCCGGTAACTCCGCGATCCGTGCGCCCCGGCTTCGCCGCGTTCTTGCCGCTAACCCGCCGGGAACGCCCGCCGCGCAAGGCTTCTCATCGCAGCCGGAATCTCAGCCCGCGCCGACATCCCCGAGCTGCGACCGCGGCCGCGCAATCCCCGTGCCGGCCGCCCTCCCGCGCCGGCCGGGCGTGTGCTCGAATAGGCCGCAGCGCCCCCGCGAACGCGACTGCGTGCACAGTCCTTGCCGCCAACGCCGCCGATCCGGCCGCGAACATTCGCTTCCCGCCGCGAACGTGCCGGCATTTAGAGCCGCCACTCAAACAACCGCTTAAAGCGCGATAACTTCGCCGATTTGGCGGGCAACTCCTGGACAACCCGCCGGCCTTCACGCAAACTGCCGCCCTTTGAAGGCAACCGTCCCGGTCCCGATGGCCAAGCTCCTGGTCCTGCACGGCCCCAACCTCAACCTGCTCGGCACGCGCGAGCCCGAGGTGTACGGCCGCACCACCCTGGCCGAGATCGACGCCGGCCTCGCCGCGCGCGCGGCCGAAGCCGGGCACGCGCTGGAGAGCCTGCAGTCCAACGCCGAGCACGTCCTGGTCGACCGCGTGCAAGCCGCGCGCACCGACGGCACCGCGCTGATCCTGATCAACCCGGCGGCGTTCACCCACACCAGCGTGGCGATCCGCGACGCCCTGGCCGCGGTCGCGATCCCCTTCCTTGAGATCCACCTGTCCAACCCGCACACCCGCGAGCCCTTCCGCCACCACAGCTACTTCAGCGATCTGGCGGTCGGCGTGGTCTGCGGCTTCGGCGCCGACAGCTACCGCTACGCGCTCGAAGCCGCAATCAAACGGCTGGCATCCTGACCCCCTTTCGCCCGGACCGCGCCCGCGCGGCCCGCACCCAAGATCCAACACCCCAGAGGCCCGCTTCATGGACCTGCGCAAAATCAAGAAACTGATCGACCTGCTCGAGGAATCCAACCTCGCCGAGATCGAGATCAAGGAAGGCGAAGAGTCGGTCCGCCTGGCCCGCGCGCCCAAGGGCGGCTACGCCATCGCCGCGCCGGCGCCGGTCTACGCCGCGCCGGAACCGCGCGCCGCGCAGCCGATGCCGATGCAGTCGCCGACCGAAGCGGCCACCGGCGGCAGCGCCAAGCCCGGCAACGACCTGCCCGACGGCCACGTCGTGCGCGCGCCGATGGTCGGCACCTTCTACACCTCGCCGGCGCCGGACAAGCCCGCGTTCGTCAGCGTCGGCCAGACCGTCAAGGCCGGCGACACCCTGGCGATCATCGAAGCGATGAAGATGTTCAACCCGATCGAAGCCGACGTCTCCGGCACCGTGCTCAAGATCCTGGCCGAGAGCGGCCAGCCGATCGAGTTCGATCAGCCGCTGTTCGTCATTGGGTAAGGGGCGGAGAAGGGCAAGGGAAAGAAGGGAAAAGGGAATGAGGGGAATGGCGGCGACGCCGCTTCCCCGCCCCGCACCCCTCCATTCCCCCTAGTCCCTTTTCCCCTCTTTTCCCTGTTCCCGCTCGCCGAGAACCTCTCATGCTCGATAAAGTCGTCATCGCCAACCGCGGCGAAATCGCGCTGCGCATCCTGCGCGCGTGCCACGCCCTGGGCATCCGAACGGTCGCGGTGCACTCCACCGTCGACCGCAACCTCAAGCACGTCGCCATGGCCGACGAGTCGGTCTGCATCGGTCCGGCGCCGTCGTCGGAGAGCTACCTCAACATGGCCTCGATCATCGCCGCGGCCGAGGTCACCGACGCCCAGGCGATCCACCCCGGCTACGGCTTCCTCAGCGAGAACGCCGACTTCGCCGAACGCGTCGAGCAATCCGGTTTCGTCTTCATCGGCCCGCGCGCCGAGACCATCCGCCTGATGGGCGACAAGGTCGAAGCGATCCGCGCGATGAAGGACGCCGGCGTGCCCTGCGTGCCCGGCAGCGGCGGCCCGCTCGGCGACGACAACGCCGCCAACATCAAGATCGCGCGCGAGATCGGCTACCCGATCATCGTCAAGGCCGCCGGCGGCGGCGGCGGCCGCGGCATGCGCGTGGTCCACACCGAAGCGCATCTCAACGCCGCGATCCAGACCACCAAGTCCGAAGCCAAGGCCGCGTTCGGCAACGACATGGTGTACATGGAGAAATTCCTGGAGAACCCGCGCCACGTGGAGATCCAGGTGCTGGCCGACGGCCAGGGCAACGCGATCCACCTGGGCGAACGCGATTGTTCGATGCAGCGCCGCCACCAGAAGGTGGTCGAGGAAGCGCCGGCGCCGGGCATCACCCCGGAGCAGCGCGCGGAAATCGGCAAGGTCTGCGTGGAAGCCTGCATCCGCATCGGCTACCGCGGCGCCGGCACGTTCGAGTTCCTGTACGAGAACGGCCGCTTCTACTTCATCGAAATGAACACCCGCATCCAGGTGGAGCATCCGGTGACCGAACTGGTGACCGGCATCGACCTGGTGCGCGAGCAGCTGATGATCGCCGCCGGCCGCAAGCTGTCGATCAAGCAAGAGGACGTGGTGCTGGAAGGCCACGCGATCGAGTGCCGCATCAACGCCGAGGACCCGGAAACCTTCATGCCCTGCCCGGGCCTGATCAACCACTTCCATGCGCCGGGCGGCCCCGGCGTGCGCGTGGACAGCCACATCTACGAAGGCTACCGCGTGCCGCCGAACTACGACTCGATGATCGGCAAGCTCATCGTCCACGGCCCCGACCGCGAGACCGCGATCGCGCGCATGCGGGTGGCGTTGAGCGAGATGGTGGTGGACGGGATCAAGACCAACATTCCGCTGCAGCAGCGCATTCTGTCGGATGCGGGGTTCCAGCAGGGCGGGATGAACATCCATTACCTCGAGAAGCGGCTCAAGGAGCAGAAGGAAAAGACGATCGCGATCGTTTGATCCTTTCGCCGGCTGCGTTTGAACGACGAAACCCCTTCCGCGAGGAAGGGGTTTTTGTTTGGGGGCGTTGTTCAGTTCGTTTTGCGGGAGTGGTGGGCGCGATGGCGGACGTTCGGGCGCGTCGTTGCGGTCGTCGTAGTTGGGTTGCCGCGACGAATCCCACCTGCCGTCATTCCGGCGAAAGCCGGAATCCATTTTGCTGTTGCCGTTGCTGGTGCCTTTCGCTTGGACGTAACCCTACCCGAGGCCCACGCCCCAAAGCCCCGGAGGGCGCGCGCATGGATGCGCGCGTGCGCCGTAGGGGCATGGATGCCCCTTACGGCGCAGCCCCGCGCCCGGTGCTGGACCTAGTGGCTCTTGATTCGAAAACAGGGAAAGCGCCTTTCTTTGGTTACTTTCTTTGGCAAGACAAAGAAAGTAACTCGGCCGCTTGCGGACGAAAGCCTTAAGCGTTTGATCTTCGCTTGTCGTCGTACGTTCTTGCCAGAGAAAGCGGAAGCAAAGTCAAAATGGATTCCGGCTTTCGCCGGAATGACGGAGTGTGAGTTGCGTTTCTCGCACATAGCGGAACACCCCACCCGCCATCATTCCGGCGAAAGCCGGAATCCATTTTGACTTTGCTGTCGGCTTTGCTCTTTCCGAAGCAACGCGTGACGACAAGCCACAATCCAGAGCGTTCCGTCCGCAAGCGGCCGGGTCACTTTCTTTGTCTTGCCAAAGAAAGTAACCAAAGAAAGGCGCTTTCCTTGTTTTCGAATCAAGAGCCACTAGGGCTCATAGCGGCGCGGGGCCGCGCCATAAGGGTCATCCTGACCCATGGCGCGCGTGCGCATCCATGCGCACGCCCTTCGGGGCTGCGGAGCGTGGGCTTCGGTCGGAGATGCGTCAAGGCGAACAGCAACAGCAACAGCAACAGCAACAACGATGTTTGCTGTGTTTGTGTGATCGGTGGGGATCGTCGTCGCTGCGTTTTCGCGGTCGCAGCTCGCGCAGCTCCTACAGTCGGATACGAACCGGCCGAAGCCCCTGTAGGAGCTGCGCAAGCTGCGACCGCGGCAACTCAACTACGACGAACCCAACGACGCGCCCGGACGTCCGCGGTCGCGGCTTACGCCGCTCCTACAAAAACGCCCAAGATTTCGGCAATCGATTCGGAAAACCGGCGGCCGCGATTCGTCGGCGGCCCGATCCGTCCAACCTCCGCGCCGGCCCACGGCCAACGCTCCCGCGCGCGAAGCCTACGCTCGCGCCGCGCCCACACCCTCGCCGCGCGCGCCTTGCGCGCACGCGGCCCGCGTCGTCGCCGTCGCGGCGATCAACGCACCGCCGCGTCCATCCACGCGGCCATTTCCTGCACGTCGGCTTCGCTCAGCTCGGTGGCGCCGGGCACGTTGCGCGGTTGGTCGTCGTCGGCCTTGGCGCTCTTCTTGCCCTTCGCCGGCACCTGCGTGCCCGGGATCGGCTGCACGCCGGCGCTGGACGAGGGGCTGACCACCATGACGTACTCGCTGGAGCCGTCGGGCCAGACCACCTTGAAGGTGCTGCCGGGCGGCAACGACGAGAACGGCGCGCCGCTCTGCGCGCGGTAGACCGCCGCGATCTGCGCCGCGCTCAGCGAGCGCCGCTCGGACTTGGAGCTCACCGAGGTCACCGCGACCTGTCCCAGCTCGCGGTAGTCCGCGCCGAACACGTCGATCATCACGCCGGCCGCGCCGACCGAGTAGGCGCTGAGCAGCAACGCCCAGAACCCGATCTTGGCCGTGCGCTTGAAGTGCTCGCGTTTCATTTCATCCTCTCTTCGCCAGTCAGCGAATAGACCATCTCTTCCACCACTTCCGCCCCCTGACGCGGGATCGCCGCGTCGTACACGAAGCTCGCGAAATCCTGCTGCGGGTCTTGCGAACAAATGCCGCCGTTGGCGCAGTAGGACGTCATCAACGACCCCTGCGCGCTGCAGTCCTGACCCAAGCGGCACGCCGCCAGCTGCCACGCCAGTTCGGCGAACTGGGTGCCGGACACGCGCTGATAGGCGAAGCCCGCGCTGCGGCCGTTGGCCGCGATGCCCATGCCGCCGGACAGCGCCGAGAACGCTTCGGGATCCTTGGAACGCGCGACCCGATCGACCAGGTTGCGGCGGTAGTCCTCGGTCTTTTCCAGCGGCTTGCCCGCGCTCAGCAACGACGCCTCGGCGGGCAGGCTGCCGGCCTGCGCGGCCTCGACCCGCTTGACCAGGATCATCGAATAGCTCAACCCGTCCTCCGGCGCGAAGCGCGCGCAGCGCTCGCTGATCCGGTTGCGCGCGGCCGACATCGAGGTCGCGCCGCGCAGCTTCATCGCGTCCAGCGCGCGGGTGTCGTTGCGGTAATCCACCGGCGCGTTGGCGTAGCCGGCGCAGTAGTCGTAGACCCGGGTCAGCAGCCAGATCGCCTCCGGCTCGCCGGCGTCGGCGCGCAGGCGCAGCGATTGGGCGAAGGAGTACAGGTCCGGGGTCTGCTCGAACTGTTGCCGCAGCGGCGACGGCGGCTGCAGCGGCGCGCGCGCCGGACGGCGCGGCGCGGGCGTGCGGATGTTCGGATCCAGGGCGCGGTCGGCGCGCGCATCGGCGCGCGGCAGGTCGGCGGCCACGGGCGCTTGGGCGACGTCGGCGATGCTCGCCGGCACCGTTTCGGCCTGACGCCGATGCGCGTAGACCAAGGCCCCGCCAAGCAGGACCACGGTCGCCGCGCCCGCCAGCAGCCGCAGGCTCATGCGCGCGCCCGCGCGCTGAGACAGGCGCGGGTCTTGCGGATAGGCAGACGGGCAGGCATCGGACATCAAAAGGCGCGACTCGCGGCCGGACGGCGAACGGTACGGGGAAGCGCGCCGGCCCCGACCGGGGCGACGCAGCGAGACGCCGATGATATGTCAAGTGTCCGGTCGATGCCCGCCCCGGCACCGGAAGTGCGCGAAATCACAGTTCTCAGATGTAGGCGATCCGACAGAACCCGCGCCGGGATGCGCTCGTAGGGCTGTCCGCGTTGCAGCTGCGCTATCCGGAACCGCGCGCTCCGGCCCAGGCTGGCGAAGCCGCGCCTGTTGGGCCGCCGCCTGCCGGGTTCGCGCTTTACGGCGTCTCGCTTTAAGCGGGCCGATCCCGACGATCTGATCCGAGCAAAGCTCGGCAAATCGGCGGCCGGATCGCAGCCGCCGCCCTACGCGCTCTTCCCACGCCTCGCCCTTGCCCTCGCCCGCTCTTACGGGCCCCCACCCTGACCCGTCCCTTCCGCAGCCGCCCCGGCGCACTCGACGCCAGCGTGGCGCGCATGCGGCCAATACGCCTCGTCGCCGGGCTTATCCCCCTGCGACCACTCGCCGGCGGTGACCAGGGTCAGCCGGTCGCCGGCCTCGTTGCGATACGCGAAGCTGCAAAAGCCCTGGCCGGTGCCCGCGCAGTCCTCGACCTCGGGATAACCGGCGTGGATCAGACCGCTCACGAAGCCCGGCTCCTCGCGCTCGGGCGGCGCCGCGCGCCAGCCGTGCGCGAGCAGGCGTTCGCGCGCTTGCGGCAGGGCCACGCCCTCCACCCGCGGCACCGCGGCGCGGCCGCCGCAGTATTTGTCCAGCGCCGGCAACGCGATCAGGCGCAGCGCGCCGTCCTCGGCCCGCACCCGCGCGCGCTGCACCGCCCAATCGAACACGGTCAGCGTTTCATCGTCGCCGCGCGGGCGCGACTCCTCGCCCTTGTCGAACCCCTGCACGCCGCTGTCGCCCTCCGCCGCGCGCGCGCCGGGCTCGAACACCTGCGCCACCGGCTCGCCGCCGCGGAAGAACAGCAGCCGCCCGCCCCCGGAGGTGCAGCCCATCCCGGCCAGCACGCCCGGCGCGGCGGCGACGCCGACCACGCGGTAGCCCCGCCATTCGCGCTCGCCGAACACCTTCCAGCCGTTGGCCACGGCGGCGCGGGCCTCGGCGGACTCGGGTTCGACCGAACAGTCGCCGGCGACGTCGGCGCTGTCTTCCTTCGGCGGCGCGGGCAGCGCGCTCAGCGGTTCCAGGCGCAGGCCGGCGAGGTCGGCGGCGAGCGCGCCCGGGGCGGCGGACGCCGGCTGCGCCTTGGCCGGCGCCTTCGCCGGCGCGGCGGGCGCGGCCGGCGCCGCGGCCGGCGCGGGATCGCGCGCGCAGCCCGCGCCCAGGCTCAGGGCGATGCCGAGCGCGAGCGCGCCGGCGGCGGAAACGGGGGAAAACGGCATGCGTGCGTGGGCGTCCATGTTCGTCGCGACTCCGCGTCCTGGGGTCCGGAAAGCGCCGCACGCTATCTGATCGCGCCGAAACGGGTCAATAATGGCCGCCGTTTTCGCCGATCCGCGCCCGCCCATGCCCTTCCTGGAACTCACCCTGCGCTGCAGCGAGGCCGAACAGCCGCGCTTCGAGGCCGCGCTGGACGACGTCGGCGCGCTCGCCGTGACCATGCTCGACGCCGACGCCGACAGCAGCAACGAACGCGCGATCCTCGAACCCGGCGTCGGCGAGACCCCGCTGTGGCAGTCGATCGTGCTCAGCGCGCTGTTCCCGCACGACGCCGACGCGCTGGTGATCCTGGCCGCGCTGGAATCCTTCGACCCGGACCTGGACTGGAGCCGGGTCGGCTTCGCCAACGTCGAGGACCAGGACTGGGAACGCGCCTGGATGGACCAATACGCGCCGCTGCAGTTCGGCCGCCGCACTTGGATCGTGCCGTGGAATCAGGAACTGCCGGCCGACGCCGACCGCGCCGACGCCGCCGTGGTGCGGCTGGACCCGGGCCTGGCGTTCGGCTCGGGCACGCACCCGACCACCGCGCTGTGCCTGGGCTGGCTCGACACGCTCGCCGACGCGGGCGAACTCGCCGACCGGCGCGTGCTCGATTTCGGCTGCGGCTCGGGCATCCTCGCCCTGGCCGCGCTCAAGCTCGGCGCCGCGCACGCCATCGGCGTCGACAACGACCCGCAGGCGCTGATCGCCACCGCCGACAACGCCGAACGCAACGGCGTCGCCGCGCGCATGCAGGTGTATCTGCCGCAGGACGAGCCGGTCGAGGCGTATCCGGTGGTGGTCGCCAACATCCTCGCCTCGGCGCTGATCGCGCTGGCCGACACCCTGGCCGCGCGGGTCGCGCCGGGCGGACGCATCGCCTTGTCGGGCATCCTCGCCGGGCAGGAGGACGAAGTGGTCGCGCGCTACGCGGACGGTTTCGACGCGCTCCAGGTCGAGCGCCTCGAAGACTGGATTCGCGTCACAGGCGTGCGTCGTCGCTGAGCGCGGCGGCATGGTTGAATAAGCGCGCATGTTCGTCGCCTGCCCTCACTGCGGTTATCTGGTCGCGCTGATCGTCGCCAAGGACGGTCCGGCGCGCGCGTGCCCGCGCTGCGGCGGGTCGTTGCAGGGCGAGGCGCCGGCGCAGCAAGCGGGCGCCGCGGACGAAGGCGCTACGGCTAAGATCGGCGCCGCGGCCGTCGCCGATACGGCGGCGAAGACCGCGCCGGCCGCCGGCGCGCCTGCGCAAGCGGCGACGAATTCGGCCGCGAAGCCCGACGCCGATTCGACCGCGAACGACGAAACCGCATCGCCGGCGAAAGCCGCGCCCGCGGGCGACGACATCAGCCGCAGCCTGCGCCGCGCGCCCGTCGCGGCCTCCAAACCCGACGAATCCGTGCGCAGCGAAGCGGACGCCGACGCGTCGCCGCCGCAAGCCGCGACGGAGGCGGCCAGCGACGATGCCGACGCGCCGGACGCCGACGAGCCCGCGGCATCGTCGTCGTCCACCGAAGCGCTCGCCGCCGAAACCGCCCCCGACGCCGCCGCGCTGCCGCCGCTCACCGCCGCCGCCGCCGTCGGCGCCGCGCCCGCCGCGCGCGGCCGCCGTCAGCGCAAATCCGAAACCACCGTGACCTCGGCGCGGCGCGCGCCGAGCTTCGCCCGCCAGCAAGCGCGCGCGCAGGCGCCCAAGCCGCGCCTGCATTGGAGCGCCGCGGTCGCGATCGCCGCGCTCGCCTTGGCGCTGGCGCTGCAGTTGCTGCTCGCGCAACGCGCCGAACTCGCCGCCGACGCGCGCTGGCGCCCGCTGGTGAGCGGCCTGTGCGGCGCGCTGGGCTGCGCGGTGCCGCCGTGGCACGAACCCGCCGCGCTGACCATGCTCAACCGTAATGTGCTGCCGGTGCCGGAACGCGCCGGCGCGCTGCGCGTCTCGGCCGGCTTCCGCAACGACGCGCGCTGGCCGCAGCCCTGGCCGGTGCTGGTGTTGAGCCTGGAAGACGTGGATGGCCGCCGGGTCGGCCAACGCGCGTTCGCTCCACAGGAATACCGCCGCGGCCACCGTCCCGACGACCTCATCGCCCCGGGGCAAAGCGCCGCGGTCCAGTTCGAGGTGATCGAACCGGCCCCGCGCGTGGTCGCGTTCACCTTCGACTTCCGCTGATTTCGTCGGCGTCGCGTTGTCTATAGCGACTCCGGCGCGCTAGACTCGCCCTCCCGTCGGTGCCACGCCCTGTGCGTCCCTGCACGTTCCGACGGACGAACGCCTGCTACGGGGAAGCACTTGAACGCACTCAACGACCGCAACGATGGCGCACGCTCCGGACCCCGCGTCCCGCTGCGCGACCACGTCGCGACTTCGATCCGTCGTTATCTCGGCGACCTGAACGGCAGCGGCACCGAAAATCTCTACGAGATCGCCCTGCGCGAGCTCGAAATCCCGCTGTTCGCCGAAGTGCTGCAGCACTGCGACGGCAACCAGAGCCGCGCCGCGGCGATGCTGGGCATCCATCGCGCCACCTTGCGCAAGAAGCTGCGCGAATACGGGCTGGAGTAAGCCCGCGCGCGAGCTGTCGCCGTGCTGTCGTCGCGGGATGGCTGAAATCGGAACGGATCGCGCCCGGCCTCGGGCTTCGCTGGGGCCGGGCGTTTTCGCGTGTGCGCGCCGCCATAACCTCCTGCGGCCATCACTTGCCGCGCCCTCACACCCCGTCATTCCGGCGCAAGCCGAAATGACGGTGGGTGGGGTGTTCCGCCACGTGCGAGAAGAGCGGCTCACACTCCGTCATTCCGGCGAAAGCCGGAATCCATTTTGATGTTGCTTCCGCTTTCTCTCGCAAGAGCGCGCGACGACAATCAAAGATCAAACGCTAAGAGCTTTCGTCCGCAAGCGGCCGAGTTACTTTCTTTTGTCAGCGCGACAAAAGAAAGTAACCAAAGAAAACCGCTTGTTTGAAGTCAAAAGCCACTAGGTCCAGCACCCGGCGCGGGGCTGCGCCGTAAGGGGCATCCATGCCCCTACGGCGCACGCGCGCATCCATGCGCGCGCCCTCCGGGGCTTTGGGGCGTGGGCCTCGGGTGGGGATGCGTCCAAGCGAAAGGCGCCAGCAACGGCAACGGCAACGGCAACGGCAAAATGGATTCTGGCTTTCGCCAAAATGACGGGGTGGATGGATTCCGGCGTTCGTCGGAATGACGGGGCAGAGGGACTTCGGCTTTCGTCGCTCCCAGCGCCGCAACGCCCCTGCCCTCACACCCACCAATACCGAATCAGGTGGAAAAACACCGGTGCGGCGAAACACACCGAATCCAGGCGGTCGAGCACGCCGCCGTGGCCCTCGATCATGTGCCCCCAGTCCTTGATCCCGCGGTCGCGCTTGATCGCCGACATCACCAGCCCGCCGTAGAACCCCATCAGGTTGATGACCAGCGCCAGCGCCGCCGCCTGCCACGGCGTGAACGGCGTGATCCACCACAGCGCCGCGCCCAGCGCGGTGGCCGAGGCGACGCCGCCGACGAACCCCTCCACGGTCTTCGACGGCGACAGCCGCGGCGCGATCAGGCGCTTGCCGCACAGCTTGCCCCACACGTACTGCAGCACGTCCGAGGACTGCACCACGATCACCAGGAACGCCACCAGCAGCAGGTTGCGGCCTTCGTAGCCGGGAATCTTGAGGTTGATCAGCGCCGGCACGTGCGAGATGCAGAACACGCAGATCATCAAGCCCCACTGCACCTTGGCCGCGCGCTCCAGATAGCGCGTGGTGTCCTCGCCGATGGCCGACAGGATCGGCAGCAGCAAGAACGCGTACACCGGAATCAACAAGGTGTAGAGCCCGTACCAGTCGATGTAGACCAGCCAGTACTGCAGCGGCAGCGCCAGATAGAACGCGGCCAGCAGCGCGTAGTAATCGCTGCGCCGGGTCGGGGTCAGGGTGATGAACTCGCGCAGCGCGAACAACGACACCAGCGCGAACAGCACGATCATGCCGACCCGGCCGATGGCGAAGGCCACGCCGATCAGCAGCACCATCACCCACCACGCGCGGATGCGCGCGACTAAGTTGGCGACGACCGCGCTGGGCTTGTCGCGCGTGCGCCAGCGCAGCCACTCGGAAATCGCCGTGGCCAGCAACAACACCGCGGCCACGCCGCCGAACAACAACACCGCATGCGGCTGCGCGCGCACGAACTCGAACATACGATCCATCAACCCTGGCCTCCCTTGCCTTCGCTACCCGTCGCTTGCGGCGAGGGCACCTGTCCCGACAGCGCCAGCAGCGCCTCGCGCGCGCGCCGCAGGAACGCGTCCTTGTCTTCGTCCGCGCCCAGGCGCAGGGTGTCGCCGAAGGTCGCCGTGCACAGCAGCGGCAGCGGCAGGATCTTGCCCTTGGGCATGACCCGGGCGAGGTTGTCGATCCACACCGGCACGAACTCCAGCTCCGGCCGGCGCCGCGCCAGATGGTACAGCCCGCTCTTGAACGGCAGCAGCGGCTCCTCGCTCTGGTTGCGCGTGCCCTCGGGGAACAGGATCAGCGACTGGCCGCCGTCCACCGCCTCGCACAGCACTTCGATCGGATCGTACTTGCGCGACAGCGGCTCGCGCTCGATCAGCACGCCGTTGAACACCTCGCGGATCAGATAGCGGCGCAGCGCGTCGCGTTGCCAGTAATCGGCGCCGGCCACCGGCCGCACCTCGCGCCGCAGCGCGGGCGGCAGCGCCGACCAGATCATGACGAAATCGCCGTGGCTGACGTGGTTGCCGTAGTACACGCGGTGGTCGGACGACGGCGAGCAGCGCCACAGCGCGCGCGCGCCGGTCAGCAAGCGGATCGCCGAACTGAAGCCGGCGGCGAGCAAGTGGGAAATCATCGGGACTCCAGTTCGCGCACGATCGCGCGTAGGCGCAAGGCGATGGTCAGCGCCGCGCCGACGATCACCACGGCCAGCGCCGCCGACAACAGCCACGCGACCGCGGCTGCGTAGCCCAAGGCCAAACCGAGCGCGGCCAACAACGCCGCCAGCGCCATCGCCTGCATGCGCGTGCGTCGCGGCATCGGCCCTTCGCCGTGCTCGCGCAAGCCGCAGGCCAAGCCGAGCACGCGCACGTAGGCCGTGCCCACCGCCAGCAGCGACGCGGCCCAGCCCAGGTCCGAAGCCCACGGCAGCCACGGCGTCAGCCCGTAGCCCACGCCGAGAAACACCAGCGCATCGGCGAGCCGGTCGGGCGCGTCGCTGTAGACCTCGCCGGCCTTGCCGACCATGCCGCCGCGGCGCGCCATCACGCCGTCGAGACGATTGCAGGCGATGCGCCCGGCCAGACACAAGGCCGCGAACAGCAGCAAGGCCGCGCCGTAATGCGGCGGATCGCGCAGGGCGAAGAAGAACGCCGCGCCGGCCAGCGCCGACAGACCGACCGCGAACAACGACAAACCGTTCGGCGTGGCGCCGCGCGCGCGCAGCCAGCCGGCCAGCGCCACGCGGCGCGCGGCGCCGGCGGCGGCGCGCGGGGAAGCAGGGGAATCGCTCATCGTCGTGCTCCGTTCAACGCCGTACTCCGTTCAACCGCCACCGCAGCCGCCGCAACCGCCGCCGCCACAGCCGCCACCCCCACCGCCGCTGCAACTACCGCCGCCGCTGCCGCCGTCGCTGCCGCCGCCCGCCGTCGGCGGCACCCGCAGCGCGTGGTATTCGGCGAACCCGCTGCCGTACAGCCCGACCGTTCCGCCCAGCGCGACATGGGACGCCACGTCCGCCTGCGTCGCGCGCCGGTTGGCATCGTGCAGCGCCCACTCGCCCGCGCGCGTGAGCCGCCGCTCGCGCAGCAGGCGCGCCAGGGCGATGATCGCGGTCAGCCCCGCCAGCACCACCAGAAATCCGACCGGGCGGCCGCGGCTCACGCCGACGACGATCTTGCTCAGCCCCAACCCCAGCAGCGCCAGCAGCGGCAAGCTGCCGAGCCAGCGCTGGCGCAGGTCCTCGGCGCGCGTCAGCCACCAGCCCTTATCGCGCAGTTGCGCGGTCAAAGGTTCGTACGCGCGCTGCAGCCCCGCCAGCGTCCGCGCGAGGTTCTGTTCGCGGCGGGCGACATCGACCGCGGTGCGCAACGATGCCGGCAATTGCGCCGCTTGCGCCTGCAAGCGCGCGCCGTCGATGCGCAACCAGATCCGGTCCTGGGATTTCGCCGCCTCGGCCGGTTTGCCGGCGTAATCCAGAGTCAGGATGTCGCGCCGCATCAGCTCGACCAGGGCCGTGTCGGCGGCGCGCTCGCCGGCGCCGGCGAGGAAGCCCAGTTCCACCGCATCCTCGACCTCGGCCCCGTTGCGCCGATTCGCCCCGCGCAGCGCGCGCTTGATCGCGGTGCCGACGGCATAGGCCCACGGCAGCGCCGCGATGTACAGCGCGAGGAAGCCGCCGCCGCGGAAATTCAGCGGATTGGCCGTGCCCTGCGAGACCCAGCACAAGAAATAGACCAGGGCCAGGCCGCCGCTGGCCAGGGTCAGCGCCAACAGGCCGTCGGCCGGCTCCGATTCCCACGGCAAGCGCAGAACCACGGGCGCCGGACGCGGCGCGGGCGTCGGCTCCGGCGCCAACGGCGGCCACCAACGCGGCGGCGGCTCGGCGAAGAAGCACTGGTAATCGGCGAGGGTCTGCCGGTACTGCTCGCGATGGCGCGCGTCCTCGGCCTGCCCGCCCAAGGAGGGCGTGTGGTGCAGATCGCGGCGCAACACCTGCGGGCAGAAGCGTTGCCAGTAATCGCGGGTGTCGGTGAGGTGGGCGTGCCAGACCTTGTCGATGCGCACGCTCGGCGTCGCCGGGCGATCGCCGGCGACCGCCAGAAAGCAGAAGCGCCGGTACTCCTCCAAGGCCGCCTCGGCGTCGTCGCGATCGCTGCCCAGCGCATGGGCGACGCGGTCGAGGAAGGCCTCGGCCTCGTCGCCGCCGAAGCGATAGTCGCGCAGGCGCTGCCACAGCGCGCGCCGCTCCGGGGTCCAGTCGGCCTGGTGCCACGCCGCTTCCGTTTCGTTCATGGCCAAGTCCTTCAGGCGAGCCCCAGAATCAAGCGATCCCCAGCGCCGCCAGCAGCGCCGCGCTCTGCAGGATCGTCAAACCGGCCTGTTTGAGCAACAGCCCGCGCGCGCCGCGCCAGCGCGAGGGCCAGTCGCGCGGCGCCGTCGCCGGCTTGCGCAAGCCCAGCGCGGCCAACGCCGCGTCGAGCCGGGCGGCGCCGCCGTCGGCATCGTCGTGCGCGGCCAATGCTTGCAGCAGGCGCGCGTCGAAGTCCACGCGCACGGCGTAATAGAGCTGGAGCAGGCCGGCCGCGGCGGCGAGCCACAACGCCGGGCGCCAGCCAGACACGCCGGCGGCCTCGAACAACCCCAGCAGCGCCAACGCCGACAACAGCAACGACGCCGCGCACAGCGTGCGGCCCTGCGCGAGCAGCGCCGCCATCGCGCGCAGCTCGAACGCGCCGAACGGCGCGGGCGCGCGCTCGCGGCCCGGATCGCTCATGCGTTTTGCGCTCCCCACCCGGCTGGCATCGGCGCCGCGCCGAGCGCGCGCAACGCGTGCAGGTGCGCCTCGCGCAACACGATGGCCGGACGCGCGCGGCGCAGGATCGCCACCGCCGCGTCCACGTCCCGCGCCCGTCCGCTGCGCAGCAGCCACGCCGCCACCGCGGCGGCGCTGCGCGAATAGCCCAAGGCGCAGCACACCCACACCTCGCCGCGCTCCTGCCGCAGCGCGATGGCCGCGGCCGCTTCGCTCAACTGCGCCGGCGTCGGCGCGACCAGATCCAGCATCGGCCGCACCGCATCGCCTTCGCGCGCGTCGGCCAGCGACAGTTCGGCGCAGACGTCGACCACCGCCGCGAATCGCGCGCGCTCGCCGCGGCCGGGAATGCGGCCCAGCCAAACGCCGTCCATCACCGCGACCGGCTCCGGCGCGCGCCGCGTCCACAGCCGCGAATTGATCCAGGCGCCGAGCAGATACGGCGCGAACAACCAACGCGCGGCGACGCTCAAGCGCCCGTCCTCGCGCTTCTGGAAGCCCAGCGGCCCCAGCAGCGCATAGTTCAGCGCCACCAGCGCCAGCGACACCGCCGGCCACCACAGCCACAGCGCCCAGCCGCCGACCGCCGTCGCGATCCAAGCGCACACGCCCGCGCCGGCCAGATACGCCGCCGCCAACTCCCAGCGCTTGGGATCGCGCGCCAGCGCCGCCTCGCGCCACGGCGCGCGGATGCGCTCGGGCCACAGCCACACGCACAGCCAACCCGCGAGCAAGCCGGTCGGAATGTCGATGAAGTGATGCTGGAACGTCGTCAGCACCGACACGCCGATCAGCGCGAACCACCCGTGCAGCAGCCACCGCCACGCGCCGCGCAGATGATGGGCGAAGCGCACCCACAGCACGATCAGCAGCACGATGTGCAGCGACGGCGCTTGGTTATAGGGCTTGTCGAAGCCCAGCAGCACGTCGAACATCCAGCCGAACGCGCCGTCGGTGTCCGGCCGCGCGAAGCTGTAGCGCAGCGGCCACAGCAGGAAGCAGCTCACCGCGATGGCCTGCGCGCTCAGCAGCCGCAAGGCCTGCGTGTCGAGCTCGCGGCGGTCGCGGCAGACGAACAGCGAAATACCGTAGAACAGGTCGATCGACCAGTACGGCACGATGGTCCAGGCCCAGAACGGAATCGCGCGTTCCCAGCCGAACGCGAGGCTCGCCACGTCCGCGCGCGCGGCCGCGACCGAGTTGGCGTAGCCGTAAGTGGCGAAGAACAGCGGCCCCAGCACCAGCAGCCACAGCGCCGCGCGGCCCCAGGGACGGCGCGGCGCGGCGGTGGCGACGGTCATTGCGCGACCCGCTGCGCCATCGACACGGTGAAGATGCCCCAGCGGTCGATGCGCTGATCGACCTTGACGAAACCGGCCGCGCGCACCAGATCGTCCATCTCCTGCTGGCTGCGCCGGCGCATCACCCAGGCCGCGCCGCCGCGGTGGCTGGTCAGCGCGCGGGCGATGAACTCCAGCTGCGGATGCCACGGCTGTCCGGTGTAGACCAGGAACCCGCCCGGCGGCACCGCCGCGGCCAGCCCGTCGAGCGAGCGCCGCACCAGATCGTTGTCGGGAAACAGTTCGTACAGCCCCGACACCACCGCCAGCGTCGGCTTGGGATCCAGCGCCGCCAGCGCGTTGCGGTCGAACGCGTCGCCCTGATCGAAGCGGGCGATGGCGCCGGCCTGCAATTCCTCGATCAGCGCGCGGCCCTTATCGACGTTGAGCGGGCTGTAGTCGCGCAAGCGCACGCTGTCGGCGTGCGCGCCCGCGCCGGCCAAGGCTTCCAGCGCATAACGCCCGTGGCCGGCGGCGATATCGACCGCGTGCACCGGCAGACCGGCCGCGCGCAGCCGGCCCATCGCCTCGCGCAGCAGTTCGTGCAGATGGGTGCGGCGCACGCGGATGCCGCGCCAGCCGATCGCGTCGAGGTAATTGCGGTCGACCATGCGCCCCAGCGGCCCGCCGCCGCGCGCTACGTCGCGGTACACGTAATCCAGGCTGCTGCCCGAATCGAAACCCGTATCGAGCCCCATGCGGATGCCTTCGGACAGCTTGCCGCCGAAGCGCAGCCCCGCGCGCACGAAGCGCCAGCGCAGGTCCGCCAGCGACCAGCGCTCGGGCGGCCACGACAGCTTTTCCGATTCCTCGAAGCTCGGCCCGCGCTTGTGCCCGTCGCTGAGGTCGGCGCGGCTCAGCGGCTCGGCGAAACGCGCCTGGACGAAGGCGCGGATGCGGTTGACCGCGGCCGCGCGGCCCTTCTCGCCGAGGGTGTCGTGGAAGAAATCCGGCAGCAAATGACGTTCCTTGATCGCGCTGCCCAGGCGTTCGTAGAAGCGGTCTTGCGGGCCGCGATGGACGACGAAGTCCGCGCCCGAAACCAAGAGCTGAGTCGGAACCGTAATCGCTTGAGCATCGGCGACGATCCGGTCGGCCGCCTCGTACAGCCCCAGCAGCACCCGCACCGAGATCGGCCGGGTAATGAGCTTGTCGGTGCGGTAGCTCTGCACGCGCTCTTCGTCGTGGGTCAGCCACTGCGGCTTGACGTAGCTGTTGACGAAGAAATTGCCGCGCAGCTTCTGCATCAGCGCCAGGCCCGGGCGCGCCAGCGGCACGTACAGCTTGACCTTGAACGCCGGCGAAGCCAGCACCAGCGCGCGCAAGCGCGGCGCGTAGTCGTGGACCCAGGTCGAGGCGACCACGGCGCCGACGCTCTGCGCGATCAGCGCGAGGTTTTCCACCTCCACGCCGTGCTGGTCGCGGATGTGCGCGACGAAGCGGTCGAGGTCGCGCACCAGCGCCTCGAAGCCCGGCGCGTCGCCGCGCTCGCCCGGCGAGCGGCCGTTGCCGCGCGCGTCCCAGGCGAAGAAATCGCAGTCTTCCAGCCCCAGCTCCGGCACCAGATGCTCGACCCGGCCCGAATGCTCGTGGCCGCGATGCAGCAGCACCACCGCCTTGCGCGGCCCGCCGCCCGACTGGCTCGCCGGCCAGTGCCGATAGAACAGCTCGGCGCCGTCGAAGCTGGCGAACCAGCGCTCCTCGGCCGCGCGCGCGCCGCCGGACTTGACCACGACTTCGTTCATTCCCGCTCTCCTTGTCGAACTTCGACCACTCCCGGCGCGGCATCATGCCGCAAACCGGCGCGCACGCGGCGGACCACGGTCCACGCGCACAGCACCGCCGCCAGCGCCAACACGATCTCCAGCGCCCGCGCCGGCAGCCAACCCAGCGCCAGCAACAGTCCCAGCGCGCCGATCACGAAGGCGCGGTCGCTCTTGCCCATCGGCCCGTCGTAGCGCCGCGGCGCGCCGACCATCAGGCCCAGCACGCCGGCGTATTCGGTCAGCGCCGCCAGCAGCACGAACGCCAGCAACGACGCCGGATGCGGCCCAGCCACCGCCAGCAGCGACAGATACAGCGCGCTGTCGGAGACCACATCGCACAATTCGTTGAGGTACGCGCCCAGCCGCGACTGCTGGCCGAACTCGCGCGCCAGCATGCCGTCGATGGCGTTCATCGCCATGCGCGCGAACATCCACAGCGGCAGCAGCGCGAACAGCCACGGGCGCAGCGGCGCGCCCCAATACACCAGCGCGGCGACGGCCAGCGACACCAGCGCGGCGGCCACGGTGACCTGGTTGGCGCTGACGCCCCACGCGTACAGCCGCCGCACCAGCGGCCGCAGCAGATCCTGGAAGCGTCCCTTCAAAGCGTAGATCGAGGCCATCGTTACCTGCGTTCCCCGCGCTCCACAGCGAGCGCCGCCGACAGCTTAGCCGCTGCGCGCGCGGATGCGCGCCGGGCGCGATGCGGGCGCGGCGGTTTCGGCCGGGTATAGCGACGGTGGCCCCGCTGGCGCGCGCGGCGGCACCGGCGCGGCGCGACTTTGCCCGCATGGGCGGCAAATCCCGCGTCCGGACGCCGCCCCGAGGCGCTGAACGGGCGGCCCGGCCGGCCCGCGCGGCTATAATTCCCGCGCCCTTCCGCTGCCCTCCTCCCCGCATGACCTCCGAGCTTTCCGCCGGTAATCCGGTACGCATCCGTCGCGCCTTGCTGTCCGTGTCCGACAAGACCGGCCTGATCGAACTCGCCCGCGCCCTCGCCGCGCACGGCGTCGAACTGCTGTCCACCGGCGGCACCGCCAAGGCCATCCGCGACGCCGGCCTGCCGGTGCGCGACGTGGCCGAGGTCACCGGCTTCCCGGAAATGATGGACGGCCGGGTCAAGACCCTGCATCCGGTCGTGCACGGCGGCCTGCTCGGCCGCGCCGGCCTCGACGACGCGGTGATGGCGCAGCACGGCATCGGCGCGATCGACCTGCTGGTGCTCAATCTGTATCCGTTCGAGAAAGTCTCGGCCGACCCGAACAGCTCGTTCGAGGACGTGATCGAGAACATCGACATCGGCGGCCCGGCCATGCTGCGTTCGGCGGCGAAGAACTTCGCCCGCGTCGCCGTCGCCACCGACCCGGCCCAGTACGCCGCGCTGCTCGCCGAACTCGACGCCCACGCCGGCGCGCTCTCGGCCAAGACCCGCTTCGCCCTGTCGGTGGCCGCGTTCAACCGCGTCGCCCAGTACGACGCGGCGATCAGCAACCACCTCTCGGCCATCGCCGAGGACGGCGCCAAGCTCGAATTCCCGGCCCAGCACAACGCCAGCTTCGTCAAGGTCATGGACCTGCGCTACGGCGAGAACCCGCACCAGAGCGGCGCGTTCTACCGCGAAGCGCAGCCGCTGCCGGGCACCCTGGCCAGCTTCGTCCAGCTGCAGGGCAAGGAACTGAGCTACAACAACCTCGCCGACGCCGACGCCGCGTGGGAATGCGTGCGCCAGTTCGAGCGCCCGGCCTGCGTGATCGTCAAGCACGCCAACCCCTGCGGCGTGGCCGAAGGCGTGGCCTGCGGCGACGCTTACGAACTGGCCTACGCCACCGACCCGACCTCGGCCTTCGGCGGCATCATCGCCTTCAACACCAAGCTCGACGCCGCCACGGCCAAGGCCATCCTCGACCGCCAGTTCGTCGAAGTGCTGATCGCGCCGGAGTACGAAGACGCCGCGGTCGAGTACGCCAAGAAGAAGGCCAACGTGCGCGTGCTGCGCATCCCCAATGGCGACGGCCGCAACGCGCTGGACTTCAAGCGCATCGGCTCGGGCCTGTTGGTGCAGAGCGCGGACCTGCGCGAAGTCGGCCGCGACGAGTTGAAGGTGGTCAGCAAACTGGCGCCGACGCAGGCGCAGCTGGCCGATCTGCTGTTCGCCTGGCGCATCGCCAAGTTCGTCAAATCCAACGCGATCGTCTACGCCCGCGACCACCGCAGCATCGGCATCGGCGCCGGGCAAATGAGCCGCGTGGTCAGCGCCAAGATCGCCGCGCTCAAGGCCGAAGAGGCCGGGCTGGCGGTGCCGGGTTCGGTGATGGCGTCGGACGCGTTCTTCCCGTTCCGCGACGGCATCGACGCCGCCGCGGCCGCCGGCATCAAGGCGGTGATCCAGCCGGGCGGTTCGATGCGCGACAACGAAGTCGTCGCCGCGGCCGACGAGCACGGGCTGGCGATGGTGTTCACCGGCGTGCGCCACTTCCGCCACTGAGCCGCCACCGGTGCGGGCGCCTCGGCGCCCGCGCCGCGCGCCCGTCATGCCGCTGGAATTCAAACCGTATCCCTCGCCCGACCAGCACGCGCTCGGCCGTAGCCTGCTGCGCTCGCTGACGCGCAAGCTGATCGTGCTCGCGGTGTTGGCCGCGGCGCTGGTGCTGTGGGCCGGCTGGCAGTATTCGCAGCGGCAGTCGGTCGAGACCAAGACGCTCGGCGATTACCGCATCGGCGGCGACGCGGTCACCGTGTTGCTGGTCCAGCCCGATGTCTCGCTCGACCTAGGCACCGGGCTGCGCGGCGATTACACCGCGCAGCTCGCGCGCGCCGTCGCCGCGCAGTTGGCGCAGTTGGGCTACCGCACGCGCCAGCTGTCGGCGCGCAGCGACGAAGAGCGCTTCGGCCAAGTCTCGCGCCTGGAAGACAAGAACGCCGCCATCGCGCATCAGACGCAAACCCTGCAGTCGCTGCGCGAAACCGCGGCGCCGGTGCTGCGGGTGTCGCTGGAAGGCCTGGAGAACGACGGCTCGGTCGTCACCCGGCAGCGCTACAAGGTCGAACTGCTCGACCCGCGCACGCTGGAGCCTTCGTGGGAAGCGCTGCTGACGTGGCGCGAAGGGCGCTCGCAATCGATCGCCTTGCTCTGGCATCTGCGCCAGAACCGGCTGCCGCCGCCGTTGTGGGACAGTCTGGCGGCGCTGGCGGTGGAGCGGATGCGCGAGGACGGCAAATTGCCGGCCGACGCGATCCATTAACCCCGCCCGCTTCGCCGCACCCGCGCCACCGTCATTCCGGCGAAAGCCGGACTCCATTTTGATTTTGCCTTTGCCTTTGTTCTTTCGCGCAAGAAGCGCGGAAGCGACGGCAAAATGGATTCCGGCTTTCGCCGGAATGACGGGGTGTGAGGATGGGGAAATCGCCCTGTAGGAGCGGCGCGAGCCGCGACCGCGACACCGCCCCTGCGACGAACCCCGCACAACGCGGCGCCTGTACACGCGGCGCCTCCGCACGCAGCGCCTGCGCACGCACGCGCCCGTCGGCCGCTTACGCCCCCGGCTTAGCCCGCTCCTTCCAAATCTCGTGATCCACCCCATGCCCCAACTCGGGATACTGGGAAATGTGGAACTCCGGCGACTTGCCCTCGTCCAACTGCCGGTCGTAGTCGCGGGTCAGCTTCACCACCACCTTCGCCAGCAACAGCACCGCGATCAGGTTCAGCGTCGCCATCACCGCCATCGCCGCGTCGGCCGCGTCCCACACCAGCTGCACCTTCGAGAACACGCCCCACACGATCACGCACAGCGCGACGATGCGCAGCACGAACAGCGATTTGCGCCCGCCGCCGATGTAGAGCAAACCGCTCTCGGCGTAGGAGTAATTGCCCAGGATCGTGGTGAAGGCGAAGAAGAACAGCGCGATCGACGCGAACCACGCGCCCCACTCGCCGAAGAACACGGTCATCGCGCGCTGGGTGATGACCACGCCGTCGCCGCCCTGGCCGAGCACGCCCGACAGCAGCACGATCAGGCCGGTCGCGGTGCAGATGAACATGGTGTCGAAGAACACGCCCAGCGACTGCACGAAGCCCTGGCTGGACGGGTGATGCGGCACCGGCGTCGCGGCCGCGGCGATGTTGGGCGCGCTGCCCATGCCGGCCTCGTTGGCGTACAAGCCGCGCTTGACGCCGTTGAGCATCGCCGCCGCCATGCCGCCGGCGATGCCGCCCGCGGCCTGATCGATGCCGAACGCGCCGCGCAGGATCATCATCACCGCCGCCGGCACTTGGTCGTAGTGCGCGATCAGCGCCCACAGCGCCAGGCCGATGTAGCCGGCCGACATGAACGGCACCACCCATTCGGCGACCTTGGCGATCGAACGCAGCCCGCCGAAGATGATCGTGCCGGTCAGCACCACCAGCACCACGGCGACCGTGGTCTGCGAGAACTTGAAGGTCTCGCCCACCGACTGGGCGATGGCGTTGGCGTGCACGCCGTTGAACACCACGCCGTACGAGAACAGCAAGCAGGCCGCGAACGCCCAGCCCATCTTCGGCGCGCGCAAGCCGCGGGCGATGTAGTAGGCCGGGCCGCCGCGGTACTGGCCGTTCTCGTCGCGCACCTTGTACAGCTGCGCCAGCGAACTTTCGGCATAGGCCGTGGCCATGCCCACCGCGGCCGTGCACCACATCCAGAACAACGCGCCCGGGCCGCCCAGGCTCATCGCGATGGCGACGCCGGCGAGGTTGCCGGTGCCCACGCGCGCGGCCAGCGACGTGCACAGCGCCTGGAACGGCGAGATGCCGGCGTTGTCGCCGTCGGTGCCGCGGCCGATCACCTTGAGCATGTGCGGGAAGCGGCGCACCTGCAGCAAGCGCAGGCGCACGGTGAAGAAGATGCCGACCGCGAGCAGGCCGTAGATCAGCACGTAGTTCCACAGCACGTTGTTGATCGCGCCGATGATCGGAGAGATGGCGCGTTCGATCAGGTGCAGCAGCCAGTCCATGCGGTCGGTTCCGGAGTTGGGGCGAGAAGGAAAGTCGGTGGATGCGGCCGCGTCCGCGCGGCCCAGCGCCTGGATTCGCGCCCGGGCCCGCGCCTCGCGCGCGCCGCCCGCACCGGGCGCGATCGCGCGAAACCGCGGAAAACCCGGCCCGGACCCGCGGCCGCCCCGGCGCCGCGGGCACCGCAAGCGGGCGCGCGGTCCCCTCCCTGGGCCGGAAGCGAGCGATGGTAGCAGCCCGGTCGCCCCGCCCCGTCCCCTGCCGTAAAATCCCATGCGGCATAAGCCGCTGCTCATCCGTCATTTCCCCCTAAATTCCCTGGAGTACGCATGAAGGTCCTCGTCATCGGGTCCGGCGGGCGCGAACACGCGCTGGCCTGGAAGCTCGCCCAATCCCCGCGCATCGACGAGGTCCTGGTCGCTCCCGGCAACGCCGGCACCGCGCGCGAAGGCAAATGCCGCAACGTCGCGGTGGCCGCCACCGACATCGACGGCCTGCTGAAACTCGCCGCCGACGAAGGCGTCGCGGTCACCGTGGTCGGCCCTGAGGCGCCGCTGGTGGCCGGCGTGGTCGACCGCTTCCGCGCCGCCGGCCGCCGCATCTTCGGGCCCACCGCCGCCGCCGCCCAGCTCGAAGGCAGCAAGGCCTTCGCCAAGGACTTCCTCGCCCGCCACGGCATCCCGACCGCTTACTACGCGGTGCACACCGACGTCGACGCGGCCCTGGCCTACGTGCGCGAGAAGGGCGCGCCGATCGTGGTCAAGGCCGACGGCCTCGCCGCAGGCAAGGGCGTGATCGTCGCGACGACGCTGGGCGAAGCCGAAGACGCGGTCCGCGACATGCTCTCCGGCAACGCCTTCGGCGCCGCCGGCGCGCGCGTGGTGATCGAGGAATTCCTCGACGGCGAAGAAGCCAGCTTCATCTCCATGGTCGACGGCAAAAACGCGCTGCCGATGGCGACCTCGCAAGACCACAAGCGCGTCGGCGACGGCGACACCGGCCCGAACACCGGCGGCATGGGCGCGTACTCGCCCGCGCCGGTGGTCACTCAAGAAGTCCACGACCGGGTCATGCGCGAAGTGGTGATGCCGACCGTGCGCGGCATGGCCAGCGACGGCGTGCCGTTCACCGGCTTCCTCTACGCCGGCCTGATGATCGACGCCAGCGGCGCGCCGAAGGTCATCGAGTTCAACGTGCGCTTCGGCGATCCGGAAACCCAGCCGGTGATGCTGCGCCTGCGTTCGGACCTGCTCGATCTGGTCGAGGCCGCGCTCGACGAACGCCTCGACACGACCCAGGCCGATTGGGATCCGCGCCCCTCGCTCGGCGTGGTGATGGCCGCCGAGCACTACCCCGACACGCCGCGCACCGGCGACCCCATCAACGAATGGGACGCGCCGCTGCCCGCCGACACCTACGTCTTCCACGCCGGCACCCAGCTCGTCGACGGCCAGGCCGTGACCGCCGGCGGCCGCGTGCTGTGCGTGTGCGGGTTGGGCGACAGCGTCGCCGACGCGCAGCGGCGCGCCTACGAAGGCGTGGCCGGGATTTCGTGGCAGGGCGAGTTCCATCGCCACGACATCGGCTGGCGCGCGATCGAACGCGAGCAGCAAGTCGCGAAGCCGTAAGCCGCTCGCGAGCGAAAAACAAAACGGCCGGGAGCGCGAGCCCCGGCCGTTTTCGTGTAGCCCTGTAGGAGCGGCGTGAGCCGCGACCGCGAAACCACGCCTACGTCGCAACCGCGATGTCGGGGTCGCAGCTCACGCAGCTCCTACGGCCAGACTTCAATGCAACGCCGTCGGCGTCTCTTCCGGCGCCGGCTGCAACGACACCGCCACCTCCTCCAACTCCGCGATCTCCTGATCCAGGGCGTCGTACAACTCGCCCTGCCGCGTCATCAACTCCTCGATCCGCTGCGCCTGCTTGAGCTTCTTCAACTCGCCGTCGAACAGCAGCCACTGCGCGGTCAGCTGCTCGACGTAATTCTTGGCGTAGTGGCGCATTTCCTTGAGCTGGTTCAGCGTCGAATTCACGTGATCCAACGGCGTCTTGCTGTCGGCGGACATGGCGGCCTCCTCGTTGCAAGGTGAGGCCTCAGGGTATCGGGGCGAAGCTGGCTGGGGACGAAACGCGCGCGGCGATGCGCGTCGCAGATTCACCCGGCGCCGACATTCCCGACTGCGCGAAAGCGCGGATCGCGGGATTTCACAGCACCGGCGACATCATCGCCACCGCGTTCTGGATCAGGCGCGCAGGGAACGGCCACGCCTCCACGTCGGCGAGCGCGATCCGCTGCGAGACCGACAAATACTTCTCCTGCCGCTGGCGCACGGCCGCGACGACCGCTTTATCGGCCACCAACAGATTGTTCTCGAAATTCAGATCGAGACTGCGCCGATCCATGTTCGCCGAGCCGAGCAAGACGATCTCGCCGTCCAACGTCATCGCTTTGGCGTGCAGCAACCCCAAGGGATATTCGTAGACCTCCACGCCGCATTGCAGCAGATCGGCGTACGCGCTGCGGCAGGCCTGCCCCACCAGCCACGAATCGTTGCGCTGCGGAAACACGATCCGCGTCGTCACGCCGCGCCGCGGCGCCGCGCAGATCGCGCGCAGGATCGATTCGTCGGGAACGAAATAAGGCGTGACGATCACCAGTTCGTGCCGCGCCGCATAGATGCAGGCGACGAACATATCGGTCATCGCGTTGTGGCGGGTGACCGGACCGGTTTCGAACGCCTGCGCGATGCATCGCTCATCGAAACGCTCGGGCGTTACCGCGTCGGGGTAATGCTCCAGCCCTTCCTCGCCGGTCTCCGGAATCCAGCCGCTGAGGAACAGGAACTGCGCCTGCCGCACCACCGGCCCCTCGCAACGCAGCAACAGATCGATCCACGGCGCATACGCGGCCTTGACCCGGAACTCGGCGTCGGCGCAGTTCTGGCTGCCGCAGTAGGCGATGCGGTTGTCGATCACCACGATCTTGCGGTGATCGCGCAGGTCCATGCGGCTGAAGGCCATGTGCTGCAAGCGGTTGATGTCGTCGAGCGTGCGCAACAGCTTGACGCCGGCGCCGCCGAGTTGCGCCCAGCGTTCGCCGGCGATGAAGGCGCGCGAGCCGAACGCGTCCACCATCACCCGGCAGGCGACGCCGCGGCGCGCGGCGCCGGCGACCGCGTCGGCGACGCGGCCGCCGACGTAGTCGTCGAGCCAGATGTAGAAGGCGATGTGCACCGATTCGCGCGCCCGCTCGATATCGGCGATCAGCGCGTCGAGCGCCGCCTGACAATCGCGCTTGGGCTGATCGGCCGGACTGTCGGCCGCGCCGAGCAGCGCGATCCGGTTGCCGCCGACCGCATGAAAACCGTTGATCGAACTCGCCAGTTCGAACAACGACGCCGCGTTGTCGGCCAGCTCGCGCGGCGCGTTGGCCGCGTCGTCGGTCGAGGGCATGCGCTTGTACGCGTTCTCGATGCGCTCCACGCGCTTGCGGCCGATGCTGGTTTCGCCGAGCAACAGATACGCGACCATGCCGATCACCGGCGCCAGCATGATCACCGCCACCCACGCCGCGCGCGAAGCGGGCGTGCGGTTGGGCCGGGTCAAGGCGCGCGCGGCGGCGAGCAAATGCGCGACGAACAGCACCGCGGTCACGCCCAGATTCAGCGACGCAGGCAACCAGCTCCAATCGAACGGCATGCGGTCTCCTTCGATCCGTACCTGAATCCGGTGCGCGGCACGGCGTTCGCGCGCTCGCACCGCGCGGAATCAGAGTGCCTCGCGGCGCTCGCCAAAGTCCAGCCGCGCCGATGTTTCGTCCATGCCCCGCCGGTGCGGCGCGAACCGCGGCCACCGTTTCATCCCCCGATAACGAGCCCTCTGCCTCACTTCGACGGACACGCGACTCGAGCGTGCTAGCTTCGTAGCGACCCGGATCGCCTGCGTTCGTCGCGAACGCTCCGCAACCGCGCCTTCGCGCCCGCGATCCCGCACGATCGTTCACCCGGCAGGAGTCTCCCGTTGAGCAACCCCGACCTAGACCTGTCCACGCCCGAGACCGCCCTGCACGCGTTCGAGGACGCCTGCCGTGGCGGCGACCGCGATCTCGCCCAGCGATGCCGCAACTTCGAGCACGAAGCCGAACTGCTGCTGCACCACCCGCGCGCGCGCGGCAACGCCGCGCTGCCGGCCGCCGATCCCGCGGCGGTCGCCGACGCGCTGGAACGCGAATGGCGGCAAGCGCGCCTACCCGATTTCCTCGGCGTCGCCACCAGCGTCGCCGCCGTCGAGCATTTCGGCGGCCGCTTTTTCGTAGTCACGCAGAACGTGCGCAACGCCGACGGCAGAACGTTTTCGCATCGGCTTTACATGTCGCATTCGGAAGGCGGCTGGGCGGTGCTGCGCCCGGTGCCGGCTTACGAAGCGCCCGCCGAGCCCAAGCCGTGGTGGGCGGTCTGGCGCTGAACTCGCGTTGCCCGCGTCGCCGTCGCTCTCGCGGTTTGCGTTCGTCGCGTTGCCGTTGCGCGAGCCGCTCGGCGATGCGCGGCGCGATGGCGTCGTAGTCGACTCAGGCGGCCTGCGTCATTCGCTCGGGGTCGTCGTGGAACTGGTTGGAGCTTGCGAACGCCGCGGCGATCTCCGCCACTCAACGCAATTCGTCGGGCACGCGTCCCCGGCAGGCTCGCCGACGCACGCGGCGCATCGCGCGTGCGACGCCCCGCCGCCGCGCTGGCTAGCCCGCCGCCGCCGGCGCTATTCTTGCCCTGCCGTCGCCACCGACCGGCGCGCCTAGCGAGGGCTGCCCATGCTCGATTCCCGTCGGTTCTTGTTCCTGCTGATCGGCGCCGCCTACGCGCTCGGCTTTCTGGCGGCGCCGTGGCTGGGCTGGCAGCGCGCGGTCATCGTCGCCGCGAACGGCTTCTTCGTCGTCTACCTCGCGCTCGCCCTGCCCAGCCTGCACCGCCTGAGCGGGCAGCGCCTGCGCAAGGCCGCGGTGAAAAGCGACGTGCCGGTCTACGCGCTGTTCCTGATCGTCGTCTCGACCGTGACCACCGCGCTGGCCGCGTTGTTCATGACCATCAACGCCGAACACCGTCCCGGCCTCGCCTGGCTGATCGTCGCCCTGCTGTCGATCCCCTTGGGCTGGGCGACCATCCACATGCTCGCCGCCTCGCACTACGCCCACCTCTACTGGCGCCCCGGCCCCGCCAACGAACCGCGCCGCGGCCTGGATTTCCCCGGCGAAGGCGACCCGGCCGCGCTGGACTTCGTCTACTTCTCGTTCGTGATCGGCATGGCCGCGCAGACCTCGGACGTGGCGATCTCCGGGCGGGCGTTGCGGCGGTTCGCGTTGATGCACTCGATCGTGGCGTATTTCTTCAATGCGGTGTTGGTGGCGGCGGCGGTGAATGTGGCGGTGGCGGCGAATTGAAGGACGAATCGCGGCGGTCGACCGCCCGCCGGACCGAATAGGAACAGCTCGGCAGCCGTCCACCTACAAATCCACACCACCCGGCCCGCGACGCGAGCCGGGCGGCTTATGGCTCAGACCGCGGCTCGCTTTCGCAGCGGACCGAACAACGCGATCCGATACCCCGCCTTGCGGATCAGGCTTGCCGAGAAGAACAGCAGCACCACGATGCAGATCAGCCGCAGATACGGAACGATCGTGGACAACACGATGACACCGGTGATGAAGCCCGACCAATCCAACGCGCTCGCCGCCAGATAACTGCCGTAGGCGCCGGCCACGAACGCCACCACCGTCAGCAGCGTGGCGACCAACCCCCACGGCCCCGGCAGTTCCATCGTCGCCGCCATGATCGCCAGCCCCACCGTCGCGATGCTGGTCAGAAACGCGAGCACCAACAACCGCAGCCCTAGGAGCGCGTCCTTGGCGGCCGCTTCGAGCTTGTGGTTGGAATTGAAAGTGACGTTGCTCAGGTCCACGCCTACCCCCTATAGGTCGTTGAGCCGCGATTGTGTGCGAAGCGCGGCCGCACCACCAGATCCCACGGCCATCGCACAGCTTCCCGCTTCTCCGCCAAACGCCACGCTCTAGTCTGGATCGCCGCCCGGCTGATCGAAGTAATGGCAACCGGCCAGATCGGCTTCAGAGGGCGCGTTCTTGGCTCAGTCGCAGATTTCGTCGATGAACTTCTTGATTTCGGGATCGACGTTGCGGGCCCGATACATATTGAAATAGAAGAACCCCAGAAACAGGAAGCCGCCGCCCGCCATAAGAATGACGGCAAGAACGGCTATGCCGCTTTTCGAGCGGGTGGCCGCATCCAGGAACTCCATCAGATCGAAATCGACGCCGTGCATCGACATCACGCCAAACGCGATGATGGCCAACCCTATGGCGATGGAAAGAAAGCCCTTGATGAGATACATGTTTGTCCCTTAACTCGATCTTTGCGGCACGGCCGGCCTGCGCGGCCCGAGCTCGGCGAAACCGCCCAGTGTTTCTGCTTCGAGCCGAAGCCCAGGTCGGCGTGCACGGCGGGGACGGGCCTCACCTCCCGGCGAGGGACGCGCGAATCCGCATGGACAAGCCCCTATCCCCGTCGGCTCCCCCTCCAGCATACGCCGCGGCCGAATCCATCGTTACGACAGCGGGCCGGGTGGATCCGGCCGGCTGCCGCATGGTTCTGCTCGCGACTACGTACCCAACCGCGGCGTCGACAAAGGGTGTAGGCCACTTTCGACAAACAGCGCCGGGTTTCGGCACTGCGCGCTAACTCCCCGCCCCTTACACTGCCGGTCCATCCCCGCCGAGACCGCCCGCAATGTCCCCCATGCTCGCCCAGGCCACCTACATCGCCACGAAAATCGGCGAGGCCTTCGCGATCCTGGCCGCCGCGTGGCTGTTGACCACGCTGCTGCGCCAGTTGGTGAAGCGCATGTCCACGCGCTACGACATCGCGCCGGCGTTCGCGCTGGGGCTGCGCCGCGGGCTCAGCACGGTGATCTACATTACCGCGCTGCTGATGTTCCTCAACCGGGTCGGGATTTCCGGGTCGGTGGTGTGGACCACGCTGACCGGGTTCGTCGCGGTGGGCGCGGTGGCGTTCTTCGCGGCGTGGAGCGTGTTGTCGAACATCTTCTGCGCGTTCTTGATCCTCACCACGCGGCCGTTCCGTCTGTACGACTACATCGAAGTGCTGGAGAACGGCGACAAGCCGGGGCTCAAGGGGCGCGTGGTCGACATCAATTTCGTCTACACGACGCTGCAGGAAACCCACGCCAACGGCGACGACACGGTGCTGCAGGTGCCCAACAGCCAGTTCTTCCAGCGCACGACGCGGCGCTGGCGGCACGAGCCGGAGTGGGTGCGAACGCTGCGCGAGCACAAGACCGCCGAGGGCGCGGAGTGGCAAGACGCGGGCGGGCGCTGAGCGCCGCCTCCGGCGTCCGCGAAAGCCGCGCGATCATCCTGTAGGAGCGGCGCGAGCCGCGACCGCGAAACCCCGGCTGCGACGAGCGTTGCGTCGCGAATCGATCGGGCGCGGTCGCGGCTTGCGCCGCTCCTACAGGGGCTTCGGGCGGGTCACAAGGCGACGACATCCATCACCGCTTGAGCGAAGGCCTGCGGCGCTTCCTGCGGCAGGTTGTGGCCGATGCCCCCTTTCAGCTCGCGGTGCTCGTACTTGCCGGTGAACTTGCGCGCATACGCCGCGGCCGGCGGATGCGGGGCGCCGTTGGCGTCGCCCTCCAAAGTAATCGTGGGCACGGCGATGGCCGGCGCTTGCGCGAGCCGCGCTTCCAAGGCGTCGAAGCGCGCTTCGCCTTGCGCCAGACCGAGCCGCCAACGGTAGTTGTGGACGACGATGGCGACGTGGTCGGGGTTGTCGAACGCGGCCGCGCTGCGGGCGAAGGTGGCGTCGTCGAAGCGCCATTGCGGCGAGGCCAGTTCCCAGATCAGGCGGGCGAATTCGCCGCGGTTCTGGGCGTAGCCGCGTTCGCCGCGGTCGGTGGCGAAGTAGAACTGGTACCACCATTGCAGCTCGGCCTTCGGCGGCAGCGGCGCTTGGCCGGCGTGCTGGTTGCCGATCAGGTAGCCGCTCACCGACACCAATCCCTTGCAACGCTGCGGCCACAGCGCGGCCATGATGCCGGCCGTGCGCGCGCCCCAATCGCAGCCGCCGAAGATCGCCGATTCGATGCGCAGCGCGTCGAGCAAGGCGATGGCGTCGGCGGCGAGCGCGGCTTGTTGGCCGTTGCGCGGGGTGTCGGCGGACAGGAACGTCGTCGCGCCGTAGCCGCGCAGATAAGGGACGATCACGCGGTAGCCCTGGCGGGCGAGGATCGGCGCGACCTCGGCGTAGGTGTGGACGTCGTAGGGCCAGCCGTGCAGCAGCAGCACCGGCGTGCCGTCGCGCGGGCCGAGTTCGGCGTAGCTCACGCGCAGGACGCCGGCGTCGATGTGCTTGAGCGGGCCCCAGGCGACCGGCGCCGCGAGCGATACGGCGCGCGGCGCGGCGGCAGCGAAGGCCGGGGCGACGGCGCCGAGCGGGCCGGCGAGCAAGGCCAGCGCGGCGCCGCCGAGCAGGCCGCGGCGGGTGGCGTCGAGAGGGCGGTCGGTCGGGGTAGCGGTCATGGCGGGCTCCGGCGGCGTGGCGTTGGGGTGGGACCATTTCGCCTTCGCCGGGTATCGCCAAGGTGTCCGCGCCGCCGGGGTTTTGTATGCCTGCGTCGGCGCGGGGCGCGGCGATACAGTGGGATACAAAGCGGCGATGCGGCGCCGCATCCCGCCCCCTGCCGACCGTGCAGCCCCGGCGCCGGCATCGGCCGGCGCGAAGACTTCGTCCGTACGCACCCCGCGCGGTCTAAGCCCACAGCCTCGCCGGGCTACTTTCGCGCTACCCGCCCGACCCCGCTACACCCCCGTCAGCCCCTTTTGCTAGGCTCCCAGCGCGAATCCTTCGCATGAGCCGCACATCGACGTGCGGACCCGACCGGACAGCAGGACGGCATGGCGCACAACCAGTTCGCGTTGCTCACCCAACGGCGCTTCCTGCCGTTCTTCCTCACCCAGGCGTTCGGCGCCTTCAACGACAACGTGTACCGGCAGGCGATCATCGGCCTGCTGTTCTATCTGGGCGTCAGCGACGAGCAGCGCACGCTCTACACCAACCTCGCGCCGGCCTTGTTCATCCTGCCCTACTTCCTGTTCTCGGCCACCGCCGGGCAGATCGCCGAGAAGCTGGAAAAGCACAAGCTCATCCGCATCACCACGACGATGGAAATCGTCATCATGTCGCTGGCGGCGGTGGGCTTCCTCACCCAGAACATGACCGTGCTGCTGATCGCGCTGTTCTGCACCGGCTTGCAGTCGACGCTGTTCGGGCCGGTCAAGTATTCGATCCTGCCCTCGGTGTTGAAGCCCGAGGAACTCACCGGCGGCAACGGCCTGGTCGAGATGGGCACCTCGATCTCGATCCTCGCCGGCATGATCTTCGGCGGTTTGATCTTCACCCTGGCCGGCGCGCACGGCCCGATCGTCGCGGCGGTGGCGATCATCGCGCTGGCGGTCACCGGCAACATCGTCAGCCGCTTGATTCCGCGCGCCGACGCCGGCGAGCCGGAGTTGAAGATCAATTGGAACCCGATTCCCGAGTCGGCCAAGATCATGCGCATGACCCGCCGCCAGCCGGCGGTGCGCAACGCGATCCTCGGCGTGTCGTGGTTCTGGTTCGTCGGCACGGTGCTGACCTCGCAGCTGCCGGGCTACGCCGAGGACAACCTCGGCGGCGGACCGACGCTGTACATCTTCGCGCTGGCGCTGTTCTCCATCGGCACCGGCGTGGGCTCGATGCTGTGCGAGAAGCTGTCGGCGCGCACGGTCGAAATCGGCCTGGTGCCGCTGGGCGCGTTCGGCATGACCGCCTTCATGGTCGATCTGTATTTCGCCCATCCCGGCATGGCCACGGCCAAGGGCCTGGACGTGAGCGGCTTCGTCCACAGCCAGGGCGCGTGGCGGATCGTCATGGACTTGGTCGGCATCGGCGTGTTCGCCGGTTTCTTCGTGGTGCCGCTGTTCGCGCTGATCCAGAACCGCTCGCCGAAGAACGAACTGTCGCGCGTGATCGCCGGCATGAACATCCAGAACGCGGCCTTCATCGTGCTGGCGGCGGCGTTGGGCGTGATCGTGCAGCGCTTCTTCCACTGGACGATTCCGCAGGTGTTCCTGGCGCTGGGCATCGTCAACGCCTTGGTCGCGATCTACATCTTCACCATCGTGCCCGAGTTCCTGATGCGCTTCCTCAGCTGGGTGCTGGTGCGCGGCCTGTACCGGCTGCGCGTGGAAGGCACCGAGCGCATTCCCGACGAAGGCCCGGCGCTGATCGTGTGCAACCACGTCAGCTACATGGACCCGCTGATCCTCAGCGCGAGCGTGTCGCGGCCGATCCGCTTCGTCATGTACTACAAGATCTTCAAGATTCCGGTGATGAACTGGATCTTCCGCACCGCCAAGACCATTCCCATCGCCGGCGCCAAGGAAGACCCGGAAGTGCTGCGGCGCGCGTTCGAGGAAATCGAGGCGGCGCTGGCGGACGGCCAGCTGGTCGGCATCTTCCCCGAGGGCGCGCTGACCAAGGACGGCGAGATCGCGCCGTTCAAATCGGGCGTGGAGAAGATTCTGGAAAAGACCCCGGTGCCGGTGGTCCCGATGGCGCTGCGCGGGATGTGGAGCAGCATGTGGAGCAAGCGCGATTCGCGCCTGGGCCGGATGCGGGTGCCGCGCCGGTTCCGCGCCGCGGTCGAGGTGGTGGCCGATCCGCCGCGCGATCCGCAAGGAGTCACCGCCGAAGCGCTGGAAGCCCAGGTGCGCGGGCTGCGCGGGGATCGTGCGTGAGCCTGCGCTGATCTGCGTCCGGGCCGCGCGTTCGGCGTGCCCGGGCGACGCCGGCGCTGCTAGGATGCGGGCAACCGCCGCCGTTCCGGCGCGGCTCTAAGGACTCAGGGGAGAGTCGAAATGAACCAGCCCGTCGCCGCTATTTCGCCGTATCAGAACTATTTGGCCTGGTCGATCACCGTCACCGTGCTGGGCCTGTGCTTCTGCTGCCTGTTCGGCGCCGCGCCGGGCGTGGTGGCGATCGTGTACGGCAGCCAGGTCAACAGCAAGTTCGCCGCCGGCGACGAGGACGGCGCGCGCCGCGCCTCGGAGAACGCCAAGCTGTGGTGCTGGATCGGCACCGCGGTGTCCGCGCTGGGCATCGTCTGGACGATCGTGTCGTTCTTCATCAACGGTTTGTCGTTCGTGCCCAACGGCGATTTCCAGAAGCTGCTGGGCCACTGAGCCCGCGCGCCCCGACGCCCATGCAAGCGCCCGCCCGCCATTACGCGCTCGCCGCCACCGTCGCCGCCGCCGGCGCGGCCGCGGCGGCCGCCACGTGGATCCTGCAACGGGTCGATCCCAACGTCGCCGGCAGTCCGCTGCCGGCCTGCATGTTCCATCGTTTCACCGGGCTGTACTGCCCGGGCTGCGGCATGACCCGCGCGCTGCACGCGCTGGTCCACGGCGATTTCGCCCACGCCGTCGCCATGAACGCTTTGCTGCCGGTGCTGATGGTGGCGCTGCCGCTGCTGGTGCTGCACAGCTTCGGCTATCGCCTGCCGCTGCCGCGGCGCGCGGTCGATACGCTGCTCAGCGCGAAATTCTGGCTGCCGCTGCTCGGCGGTTTCTGGGTGCTGCGCAATCTGCCGTGGCCGCCGTTCTCGTGGCTCGCGCCGGGCTGAGCCCGCGCAGCGGCCGTCCTCAGAAGCGGTACATCGCGCTCAACAGGTAATAGCGCCCGACCGGGTCGTCGTCGACCAGGCTGTAGCCGCCGCTGTTGTAGTCGTAATTCACCGGGCGGCGGTCGTTGAGGTTGCTGATGTTGAGCCCGATCAGCCACTTGTCGAATCCGCCGTAGGCCAGATCCAGATCGAGCAAGGTCGCGCTCGGCGTGCGGCAACGCATCGGCGCGTCGAGGAATTGTTCGCACGGCGAACCCGGGCGGTCGCGCGAGACCGTCGTCGGGCCCATGAAGTGGGCGTTGAGCGTGGCGATCCAATCGCGATAGCTCCAGCGCACGCTGGCCAGCACGGTGCGGTTGGGCGTGCCGAAGCCGGCGTAGTCCAGTTCCGGCGCCAACGGATGCACGCGGCGCAGCAGCCGGTCCATGTAGTGCCCGTTGACGCGGAAACCGAAGTTGCCCCAGCGCTGGGTCTGATAGCGGTATTCGGCGCTGAGCTCCCAACCGGAGACTTCGGTGCTGCCGTAGTTGCCCAGATAGCGCTGCGCGCCGACCAGATAGCCGTATTCGTCGCCGACGAACGCCTCGGGGAACAGCTTGGGATAGTCGAGCGGTTCGATCGGCAGGATTTCGTTGCGGCGGCGGATGCGGTAGCGGTCCACGCTCAGGGTGAAGTCTTCGCTCGGCGTCCACACCACGCCGAAGTTGCGGCTGGTCGAGGTTTCCGGGCGCAGCTTGGTGTTGATGCGCGAGGTCACATCGAGCTCGCAGTAGCCGTTGCCCAGATCCACCGCGCACGGCAGCGGCGCGTCCTTGGCGTCGAGATAGCCCTTGTTGTTGCCCATCGTGATCGGGCGGCGCAGTTCGGCCAAGGTCGGCGCGCGATAGCCCTCGCCGGCCGAGGCGCGCAGGATCAGCGACTTCAACGGCTGCCAGCGCAGGCCGAACATCGGCGAGACCTGATTGCCGTAACCCGAGCTGCGGTCCACCCGCCACGCCGCGTCCATCCACAAGGTTTCGTGCAGCGGCACGTTGACCTCGGCGTAGATCGCCGCGGTGTTGCGGCTGGCGCGGCGCAGATCGAAGGTCTGCGCCAGCGCGACGTCGCCCTTGAGGAACGCGTCGTCGGGCCGGTTGGTCAGCACTTCGCGGCGCGCCTCGAAGCCGGTGGCCAGGCTCAACTCGCCGCCGGGCAATTGCGCCAGCGGGCCTTCGATGCTGCCGGAGAAGGTGTCGAGCACCATCTCGCCGCCGAGCGTGGTCAGCGGCGAGATCCGCTCCAGCACTTCCGGCGTGTTGGTGTCGGCCTTGTTGAAATGCAGGGTCTGGCTCTTCACCTCGGCTTCCACCGCCGGCTCGCTGATCAGGCCGTGGATGCGGTTGTCGACCTTGTTGCGGCGCTGGGCGAGGCTGACGTCCCAATCCCAGCGGCCTTGGAAGCCTTTGACGCCGACGGTGAAGTCGCGGGTGGTGGTGGTGGTGCGGCTGCGGATCGGGCCGACGTCGGAGAACCAGTAGTTCAATCCCAGGCCGTAGAAGCTGTCGGGGTGGCTGCTGGGCAACGACACCACCGCGTTGAACGGCGCGGTCTGCACGTCGAGCTTGACCCGGGTCGCGCGCAGGTCGGCGTAGAACTCCTTGTTGTCGCCGAAGGGCTGACGGAAATAGGTGTACAGCGCGCTGCTGTCGATGCCCGGCTGCAGGCTGACGTAGCGCGGGAAGTCGAGCCGGCAATCGGTGTCGAACTTGGGATTGGTGGCCTCGTCGCCGTCGGCGCAGCCTTTGTTCGGCAGCACCCAATACGCGTAACCGAAGCCGTAGCCGGAACGGTAGCGGCCGTCGGCCTGACCGTTGCGGCGCTGATCCATCGTCGCCCACGAACGTTGGCTGCCGATCAGCGGATTGCGGGTGAAGCGGTCGACGCTGAGGAAGATGCTGCCGCCGCCGGGCGTCTGTTCGCCGAAGCTGGCGTACTGGCGCTGCTGCTCGGCGTCGCCGCGCTGCGACACGCCGTAGCTGGCGCCGACTTCGGCGCCGCGGTAGTCCTTCTTGAGGATGATGTTGACCACGCCGGCCATCGCGTCGGCGCCGTAGATCGCCGAAGCGCCGCCGTGGGCGATCTCGATGTGGTCGACCATGCTCAACGGGATGCCGTTGAGGTCGGTCAGCGCGCCGTAGTCGGTGGAGACCAGGCCGTAGTTGGCCATGCGCCGGCCGTCGACCAGGAACAGCGTCGCGCGCGGGCCCAGCGAGTACAGGCTGGCCGAGGCGGCGGCGGCCGAGGGCACCTGGCTGGCGCCGTTCTCGGTGGCGACGTTGCGCGGGTGGTGGCCGCTCATGCCGGGCATCAGCCGCAGCACGTCGAACAGGGTTTGGTGGCCGCTGGCGCGGATCTGCTCGTTGGTGATCAGAGTCAGCGGCAGCGAGCTCTCGAACGCGGCGCGGCCGATGCGGGTGCCGGTGACGTGGACGGTGTCCAGCTCGGTCGTGGTCGGCCCGCGCGGCGCCGGAGCCGCCGCGACGGCCGGCGCCGGCTGCGGGCGCGGCCGTTGCCGCGGCGCCGGCTGCAGCAAGTAGACATTGGCTTTTACGGCTACCGCGGTGAGGCCGGTGCCGTCCAACAACCGGGCCAGACCTTCCCGTACGGGCGGTTCGCCGCGCAAACCGGCGGTGCGCCGGCGCGCCACCAGGGCCGGCGAATAGATCAGCTGCAAACGATTACGGGTGGCGAACGCGTTCAGCGCGTCGTCTAGCGCGCCTGGGGCAATGGTGTAGCCATCGGCTGGAAGTTCGCCTTGCGAGGCCGGCAAGGCCAAAGCCAAAGGCGAGAACGTCAGCGCGATGGAAACGATGAACGCATGGGAAATCTTGGCCATCCACCAACCGCATCGATCGGGCTACAGCTGAACCGGTGCGCCCCCTGTCGTTGGCGCAGCCCAACCATATCACCGCCGCGACGGCCAGGGGGCTCAGCCCGGATTGCGATGCAGGACAATTTCGTCGTCCGCGGCGCGTTCGGCCTTCAGCGACCAGCCCTGCTCGAGGGCTTCCAGCAGCGCGGCCTGATCGCCGATGTGGAACACGCCGCTGACGGTGATCTTGCCCAGGTTCGGGTCGGCCAGCCGCAGCTTGGTCGCCGAGTAGCGGTTCATCTCGGTGAGCAGCGCGTCCAGGCGGCGGTTCTTGAACACGAGATCGCCGCTGGGCCAGGACTCGGCGACGCTGAGGTCGAGCGGCTCGGGCGGGGTCATGCGGCCGCTGTGGTCGTAGCTGAGCTGCTGGCCCGGGCGCAGGGTGCTGCCGGCCTGGGCCAGCCCGTTGGACACCTGCACCTCGCCCTCGATCAGACCGACGTTGACCTCGCTGCCGTTCTTGAGGACCTGGAAGGTGGTGCCGATGTCGCGGATGGTGCCGGTGCCGGCGATGACCGAGAACGGCCGCGCCGGATCGGCGGCGACCTGGAACTGGACGCGGCCGCGATCGACCTCGATCTCGCGGCGCTCGCCGCTGAAGCGGGCGAGGATCGCGGTGTCGGTGTCGAGCATCACCTGGGTGCCGTCGGCCAGACGCAGCGAACGCTGCTCGCCGACTTGGGTCGCGTAGCGCAGGCTTTCCACCGGCGCCGGCGAACGCAGCCAGCCGACGCCGACGACGGTCGCGACCAGCAAGGATGCGGCCATCGCGGCCGGCGCCCACCAGCGCGAGCGCGCGCGTTCGCGTCCGGTCTGGCGCCAGGCGATGCGCGCGGCGGCTTGCAGCATTTCGTCGCCGGCCAGTTGCGCGGCGGCTTGATGCGCGCGCTCGGCGGCGACGTAGGCGGCGACGTGGGCCGGCGAAGCGTCGAGCCAGCGCTCGAACTCGGCGCGCTCGTGCGGCGTGCATTCGGGCGAGTCCAGCCGCGCTACCCAGGCTTCCGCGCGGCCGTCGTGCGGGCCGGGCGCGTTGGCGTTCGTCGATGTGGGCAGTGTCGTGTTCATGGCTCTTGCAAGGTCTCGTAGCCGCTTTCCTTCATGCGCGCGCGCAACAGCGCGAGCGCCCGGCCGATATTCTTCTCCACCGCCTTTACAGAAATGCCGCAGTGTTTCGCGATCTGCGTGTAACTCATTCCGTTGATGCGGTTGAGCAGGTAGATCTGGCGGCTGCGCACCGGCAACTGCATGATCGCCGCGCGCACCAGCGCCAGTTCCTGCTCGGTCGCCACGCGCTGGTCGTGGCTGGGTTCTTGCGACGGCAGCGCGTGGTAGTCCTCGTCCAGGCTGACGTGTTCGGGCGCGTGGCGGGTCTTCTGCCGGCGCCCGCGATCGTTGAGCGCGTTGATCGCGATGCGGTACATCAGGATCTTCAGCGCGTCGGCCGGCTGGTCGCGATAGCGCAGCATGCGCATCATCGTTTCCTGGGCGATGTCCTGGGCGTCCTCGTGCGAGGCGGCGGACTTGCGCAGGAACGCGATCAGCGCCTCGCGGTTGTCGCGCAGGAACGCGACGAATCCTTCGTCGTCCTGCTGCGCCGTCGCGACCTGATTCGCCGCCGCTGACTCCTCGCCCACGTCCACCTTCGCCCACGCCCCGGTTATCTGCTTCGATACTAGCCCAGCCTCCGCGGCCGGGCGAACGAAGCTCAAGTCGAAACCAGAACGGTCTTGCGCGCCGGACGCCGGCGCCAATCCGATCTGGCCCATGCCGGTTTGATTCAAACCGACTTGAAGCACCGAGGTGAAGCGATTCGCCAAATCCAACTCCTCCGCAAGCGTGATGATCGGCGCAAGACACGAATCGTGTGCCTACGTGGCACACGGGGCCCGATCTTCACGCCGGGCTCCCGTGCACACGCAAAGCGCGTTCCGTCGTCGCTGTCGCCGTTGCCGGCTGTTGTCGCGGCCGGACGCCCCAGGACGCCGGCCCGGGCCTGTCTCCATCGCAGCGCGCGGACCGTCCAGCCCCCTCGGCAGGACCGCCTTTCGACGCCGGGGTGGCCAGCGGCTCAGGCTCGCGCGGCTCGCGACTTCTGCAGAACCCGAACGTACAAACGCGCGGCGGCGCGCGCCCCCCTACCCGTTGCCGGGCGGCAAGGTGCGCAAAGCACGCGAAATGCGTCGAAACTGCGACAAAAACGAAGTTGGGGCTGACGGGCGGGAGAAATCGGCGGACCGGCGGCGGGGCCGGTCCGGGCAGCCGTTCAGGCCACGAAACCGGCGATCACGAACAGCGCCAGCACCGCCAGCCACACCAGCAGGCTGCGCCAGACCAGACTCATCGCGTCGCGCAGCTCCGGCACCTCGCCGGTGACCACGGCCACGGCCTGCCCCGGCACGCCGGATTCGTTGACGTAGTCGGCGGCCTCCTCGGCCAGTTCGCACTTCACGCTGGCGCGGGCGACCGCGCCGAGGAAGCGGTTGTCCAGGCTGAAGCGCGCGCCGCCGGATTCGCGCCAGGCGCCGAGCACGGTGTCGAAGTTGCCGACCAGGGCCATCGCCAGGGTCAGCAGCTGCGCCACCGGCCAATCCAGCAACGACAACAAGGTGCGCGCGCCGCCGAGGGTCTCGCCGGGCAAGCGCCGCGAGGCCTCGCCCTCGGCCGCCAAGGCGGTCAGGCGATAGCCGAGCGCGCCGACCGGGCCGAGCAGCAGGAACCAGAACAGCACGCCGAACCAGCGCCGCAGCGCGCTGCGGAACACCGCCTCGACCAGCGAACCGCCGTCGAGCGCCGGAGTGGCGCCGTCCGGCCACAGCCGCGCCGCGGCTTCGCGGCGGGCGCCGGCGTCGCGCGCGGAGGCCAGCGCTTCCACATCCAGGTCCAGATCGCGCGGGCCCCAGGCGTAGAACAAAATGAAGATCGCGAACACCAGACCGCCGAGCCCGATCAGCGGTTCGGCCAGGGCCAGTTGGAACAGGCTCACCGCCAGCAACGGCGGCACCAGCGCGATCACGATGCCCCAGCGGCCGCGCCAGAAGCTGCCCTCGGGAAAGCGGCTGTCGATCCAACGCAGCCAATCGTCGAACCAACCGAAGTGGCGCACGCCGGCGGCCAGCGATTGGGCGAGATGGCCGAGCACCAGAGCGACGACGGCGGCGATCAGGGTGACGGACATCGGGACGACGCTCCTGGCGTGGCGAATCTGGCCCGGATTCTAGCGCGACCGTGTGCAGGCGAGGTCGCGCACGACGGCAGCGCTGACGGTCGCGCAAACGCATCGAGCCTGAAGCCCTCCCGCGGCGTCGCGCGTGGAGGGCTTCAGGCCCGATGCGTTCTGCGGCGCGACCGCCTCATACCCCGGTCAACGCCGCGCGCGTTCCTCGGCGGCCAGCCGCCACTGTTCGATCAGCCAGCGCGAAATCGAGATGCTCGGCGACAGCAGATAGCCTTCGCCGTCGTCCGCGCCGCGTTCGCCGCGCGCGATGGCGGCGCGGATTTCCTCGAGGGTGAACCAACGCACTTCTTCGAGTTCGGCGCTGCTCTGCGGTTCGTCCGCGCCGGCCTCGGCGGCGAAGCCGAGCATCAGCGCGCCGGGGAACGGCCACGGCTGCGAACCCAGATAGCGGCAGCTGCGCACGCGCACGCCGGTTTCTTCCAGCACTTCGCGCGCGACGGTCTGCTCCAACGATTCGCCCGGCTCGACGAAACCGGCGATCACCGAGAACCGGCGCGCCGGCCACGCCGCCTGGCGGCCGAGCAGCAAGCGTTCGCCGTCGCTGACCGCGACGATCACCGCCGGATCGGTGCGCGGGTAATGTTCGATGCCGCATTGCCCGCAGCGGCCGGCCCAGCCAGCGCGCTCGAATCCGACCATGCCGCCGCAGACGCCGCAGAAACGGTTGCGGCCGCGCCAGAACTGCAGCGCGCGCGCCTGGGCGAACACGCTGGCGTGCAGCAGCGGCCAGTGCGCGGCGGCGGCGCGCAGGTCGACCCGACGCGGCGCGTCGAAGGCGACCAGTTCGGCGTCGATGGCGAACCACGCGCCGCCCTCGCCGTCGAGGCCGAGAAAGATCGCCGCGCCGGGCCCGCCCGGACCTTCGCTGAGTTCGCGGCCGAGCGGCGCGCGCAAGGCGCCGTCGTCGCCGGCCAGCGCGTTGCCGGTGGCGTCGAGCACGATCACCCGCGCGCCGGGCCACAGTTCGATCAAGGCCTCGGGCTGATCGCGCAGATGATCGGCGCGGTCCAGCGCCGCGCGCCAGGCCGCGTCGGCTTCGACGAAGGCGAAGGGGCGCGCGGCCTGCGTCAGGGCGGCTTCGGCGGTACTCACACGCCGAACGAGGAACCGCAGCCGCAGGTGGTCTTCGCGTTCGGATTGCGGATCACGAACTGCGAGCCGTGCAAGCTCTCGGTGTAGTCGACTTCCGCGCCCATCAGGTATTGCAGGCTGAGCGGATCGACCAGCAAGGTGACGCCGTCGGTCTGCACCGCCAGATCGTCCTCGCCCTGCTGCTCGTCGAACTCGAAGCCGTATTGGAAGCCCGAGCAGCCGCCGCCTTGGATGTAGACGCGCAGCTTGAGCGCGTCGTTGCCTTCCTCGGCGATCAGCTCGCGCACCTTGCGCGCGGCCGAGGAGGTGAACTGCAGCGGGCGGTCCAGCGACTGGTAACCCGGCGCGGCGTTGAGCGTGGCGATTTCCATGTGCAAAGGATAAGGCCGCGTGCCGCGCATTCAAGCGCGTCAGACGAACACAGCGGATCGCGGCGTGGCGCGTGGAGGTGCGGTTTGGGGTGGTTGGGGGGCTGGCGGCGCCCTGCGCGGCCGTAAAGCCGGGTCGCGGCTCGAATACGGGCTGGGGCGGGAAGCGGTCCGGCGAATCTCACCGCGACGGGACGCTCAACCCCGGCGGGCGCTTCCGCGCCCCCGATCAACCGCCCGAGTGCCCCACCTCGATGGTCGGCACCGGCACGGCGTCGCGGGTCGCGTCCGCCCAGGTGAAGGACTGCTCGACCGCGGCGCCGGACTGCGGGGTCAGCCGTACCGTCACCCGCACCGGGGTCAGCCCGGCCGGCACGAACACATCGCCCTCGACCTGCTCGAAATATTTGAACGAATAGGCCGCGCCCGGCGCGTCGGCCTGCTGGCGCAGGTCGCTCCAGGCCAACTTTTCGAGCTTGCCGTTGCGGGTGCCTTCCAGGGCCAGACTCAGCCGCCCGGCGCTGACCGCGCCGCGGTTGAGGTTCTGGGTCAAGGTGGTGGTGAAGTGCCAGGCCGAGGGCGCGCCGTCCTGCGGCTGCATCTTCAAGGCATGCACGGTGAGGCCGCGACGCTGGCCGGTGGCGCCGACCAGACGCTCATAGAACGCCACGTCGGCGCGCAGGCCGGAGATCTCTTCGTCGCGCTCGGCCAGGGCGCTCTGCAGGTCGCGGTTGGCCTGCCGGCTGATCGCGTCCGAGCGGCCGAGGGTGGCCACGCGCTGGCGCAGCTGTTCCAGCTCGGCCTGCATCTGGCGCGGGGTCTGCGCCGCGGCCGGAGCCGGCGGCGGCGCGTCCTGGCCGCTGAACGACCGCCACAGCCCCCAGGCGCCGAACGCCAGGGCCGCCGCCAACAACGCCATCGCCGGCAGGCGCCAGCGGTGCGACGGGTGCGCGGCGCCCGCCGCCGGGGTCGCCGGGGCGGGACGGGGTTGGCTGCTTTGCTCGCTCATCCGCCCCAGCGTGAGGGCGGCGGCGGCCGGGCTCAATCCACCAGGACGCCGGCGGTAATCGCGGCTTCAGGCGGCGGCAACGCGGCCGCGGCGTCGGCGTGGATCAGGCGGCCGGTGAGCTGCGAGCCGGCGGTCATCTCGACCACCTTGTAATGGACATTGCCCTCGACCCGGGCCTTGGAGGCCAGCTCGACCCGCTCGCTGGCGTAGACGTCGCCGTGCAGGGTGCCGTTGATGACCACCACCGGCGCGCGCACCTCGCCCTCGATGCTGCCGTTCTCGGCCAGGGTCAGGCTGGCCGGCTGGCCGTCGACGGCGATCAGCTTGCCGATGATGCGGCCTTCGATATACAGGCCGCCGCTGAACTGCAGGTCGCCGCGGATCACCACCTGCGAGCCGATCATGGTGTCGACCTGGCCTTCGCGCAGCGGGGCCGGTTTGCTGTTGGTCTTGAACATCTGTCAGGTTTCCCCAGTCGTTACGGTGACACCGCTCTTCCAGCCGAAACGCTGCTCGATCGAGGCGTTCTCTCCGCGCAACGAAACGCGTACGCGTTGCGGAGTGAACCCGGCCGGCAGCATCACGCTGCCGTCGAGGGTCTGGAAGTAGCGGAAGGAGTAGTCCTGGGCGGGCGCCTTGGACTTCTGGTGCAACTCGTCCCAACCGATGCTGGCGAGCTTGCCGCCGCGCACCCCCTCGACCTGAAACTGCAGCCCCCCGCTGCTCACCGCTCCGCGGTTCAGGTTCTGGGTCAGGACGATCTGGTACCGCCAGGTGCCGCCGGCCTCGGGGTGGAATTCCACCGAATGCACGTTCAGCCCCTTGGCCGGCGCGGTGGCGCCGACCAGGCGTTCGTAAAAGGCCACGTCGGCGCGCAGGTCGGAGATCTCCTCCTCGCGCTGGGCCAGCGAGCTTTGCACCTGCTTGTTGGCGGCGCGGCTGATCTGGTCGGAGCGCTGCAGGTTGGCCTCGCGCTGGGCCAGCTTGTCCAGCTCGCCCTGGCGCTGGCGCAGCTCGCGCTGGGTCTGGTCGAGCTCGGACTTGAGCTTGGGCAGCTGCGGCGCGGCCAGCGACTGCGACCACCACCAGGCCAGCGCCAGCGACACCGCCCACGCCACGCCTACCGCCGACCAGATATAAGGTCGCTTGTCCGGCTGCTGCTGGACGATGACGAAGCGCGGCGGCGGCGTTTTGCTCATGCGAGAACCTCGACGGCCCGGAGCCGCCGCTTTACCTATACTCAACCTTCAATCTTAACGGGAACGCCACGATGTCCGATGCGCACCTGTTCGCAGTTGGCGTAGTTCTGGCCTGGCTGTCGGGCGTGCGGGTCTACCTGACCGTGTTCGGGGTCGGGCTGGCCGGCATGTTGGGCTGGCTGGACCTGCCGCCGGCCTTGCAGGCGACCCAATCGCCGTGGGTGCTCGGCGTCTGCGGCCTGCTGACGGTCGGCGAGTTCTTCGCCGACAAGATCCCCGGCGTGGATTCGGGCTGGGACTTGCTGCACACCCTGCTGCGGGTGCCGGTCGGCGCGTTCCTGGCCGCAGCGACGATGTCGCCCGACGGCCAGCTCAGCGGCGGCGCCCTCGCCGCCGGCGCCGGCGTGGCGCTGACCAGCCACCTGCTCAAGTCCGGCTCGCGCGCCCTGCTCAACACCTCGCCCGAACCGGTCAGCAACTGGGCCGCCTCGATCACCGAGGACGCCGCCGTGCTCGGCGTGCTGGCGCTGGCCTTCGCCCATCCGTGGCTGAGCCTGGGCATCGTCGCGACGATCACGTTGGTGTTGGTGTTGGCGCTGTGGTGGCTGTGGCGCTTGCTGTTCCGGCGGCGCAAGCGCGAGCCGAAGCCGTTGCAGGCGGGGTAAGGCCGCGGCCGGTTCGTTCGGAAAAAAACCGCCGGCCGCGCTGGCGGCTTTTTCGTATGCGCGCGGTTGTCGCCGAAGCTTCCTGTAGGAGCGGCGTAAGCCGCGACCGCGAGGTTTCCGCTCGCATCGCCGCTTTCGGCGTAGTTGCGTTGCCGCGGTCGCGACTTGCGTCGCTCCTACAGGCAGCAAAGGCCGTTGCGCGGCGAACGGGTTGAATCGTTTTTCAGAAGCAACGATACGCCCCATCTCAAACACTCTGGCCGAAGCCCCTGTAGGAGCGGCGCGAGCCGCGACCGCGAAGCTTCCACTCGCGCCGCAACGTTCGCCGTAGTTGCGCTGCCGCGGTCGCGACTCGCGTCGCTCCTACAGAAAGCGATCGCCGCAACGTTTCGAGCGGCCACAAAAAAAGCCGCCGGCACGTGGCCGGCGGCTCGGATTTCGTCTGGCTGGCTCGACGATGCGCATCGCCGCGGCTGGCTGGAGACTTCGCCGCTCAACGCGGCTGCGGCGCATCGATCCGTCTGGCTGGCGTCGGCTGGCTCGTGGATCGCGCCGCGGCGAGGGAGCGCGAAGCTCCCGCGCGCTTACTCGTCGCCTTCGATCTTGGTCAGCAGATAATTCTGCTCGCCCAGGCGCCCGATCAGCGCCAGCTGGGTTTCGATCCAATCGACGTGCTCTTCTTCCGAATCCAGGATGTCGGCGAACAGCTGCCGGCTGACGTAATCGCCGACGCTTTCGCAATGCTTGATCGCTTCGCGCAGCAGCGGGATCGCGTCCAGCTCCAAGGCCAGATCGCACTCCAGCAGTTCGCGCGGGTTCTCGCCGATGCGCAGCTTGCCCAGCGCCTGGAAGTTCGGCAGGCCGTCGAGGAAGAGGATGCGGTCCGACAGCTTGTCGGCGTGCTTCATCTCGTCGATGGACTCGTGGTACTCGTGCTCGGCGAGTTCCTTGAGCCCCCAGTTCTTCAGCATCTTGGCGTGCAGGAAGTACTGGTTGATCGCGGTCAGCTCGTTGAAGAGCGCCTTGTTGAGAAATTCGATGACTTTGGGATCGCCCTTCATGGCCGGCCTCCGGTTGCGATGGGCGGCACTGTAGCCCTTTCGCGCGGGCCGTGACGAAACGCGAATCGTGCGCAACGGGACTCGCGAATCGCTCGCATGCGCACGCGAAAACGGCCGCTCACGGCGGCCGTTGTTGATCGAACTCGAAGCGCGCGGCCGAAGCCGGCGAGAAGTGCGTCAGGCCGCTTGCGGCAACACCGACAGCGGCAGTTCGCGCACGTTGCGCGCCTGCTCCAGCAAAGCGCCGGCCAGTTCCAGGCAGCTGCCGCAATTGGCGCCGGCGCCGGTGCGCATGGTCAGCTCCGGCACGCTGCGGCAACCGGCCTCGGCGGCCTGGCGGATATCGCGATCGGTGACTCCGTTGCAGATGCAGACGTACACGGGCGCTGGTCTTCGGTAGGCAGCCGGCTGGCTGCGGAGACCATTCCGCCACGAATGAGAATGATTGTCAATTAACGGCAGCCCAATCCGCCACGGCCGTCGCCCAGCCGGGTCGGCATCCGTCCGGAGGCCGCCTCAGACGCCCGGCTCGGACCCGCCGCCGCAGGCCGAATGCCCGCCGCCGCTGCGCGCGCGCGGCCGCTGGTGCTGGCGACCGCCCAGCCCGGCCTCGCGGCGCGGATCGGGCACCGGGCACGGCGTCGGCACCGCCAGGGCGCCGGCCACGTGCTGGGCGAACGGAGCCAGATGGCGCAGGGCGCTGGCGTAGACGCCGCGCTTGAACATCACCACGTGCTCGATCGGGTACCAGAAATCCACCCAGCGCCAGTGATCGAACTCGGGCTTCTCGGTGGCGTCCAGGCACAAGTCCGACTCCTCGCCGGTCAGCCGCAGCAGGAACCAGACCTGTTTCTGGCCGATGCAGACCAGCCGGTCGTTGCGCCGCACCGCCCGCCGCGGTAGCCGGTAACGCAGCCAGCCGGGGGTGGCGCCGAGGACTTCGACGTGATGGGGGTGCAGGCCGGTCTCTTCGCGCAGCTCGCGGTACATCGCCTCGAGCGGGGTCTCGTCCGAGTTCATCCCGCCCTGCGGGAACTGCCAGCCGTCGCGATGCACCCGGCGCGCCCAGAACAGGCGGCCGTCCGGATGCATCAACACGATGCCTACATTGGGTCTGTAGCCGTCCGGATCGATCACGATGCGGACTCCGAATTTCACTGTCTCCGACTCTGCCACGGGGTCGGCCAGAGGACAAGCCGGGCAAAACGCGGGCAAAGGATTGACAAGACCGGCGCGGACATGAAGAATGCGCGGCTCACCGTGGCTATGTAGCTCAGCCGGTTAGAGCACAGCACTCATAATGCTGGGGTCGGTGGTTCGAGTCCACCCATAGCCACCAATAAGACAACGCGCCGCAACACCGTCCGGGCCCGCCAGCGCAGCGGGCTTTTTCGTATCCGTTCCTCGGATCCGCGCCGTCGCATTCCGCCGCCCGCAGCGTTTCGCCGCCGGGTTCGCGCCCTCGCCCCGGCTGCGCGATCATTGTCTCCACGCGCCGGCGCCGCCGGCTCCGCACCCGCAGCAGCACCGCCGCCATGCCCGCCATCGATATCTTCAAGGTCTTCACCCTGGAAGCCGCGCACCGGCTGCCGAACGTGCCGGAAGGCCACAAGTGTGCGCGCCTGCACGGCCATTCGTTCCGCATCGAAGTGCATCTGCGCGGCGAAATCGGCGAGCACAGCGGCTGGCTGATGGACTACGCCGACGTCAAGAAGGCGTTCCAGCCGATCTACGACCGGCTCGACCACCACTACCTCAACGACATCGACGGCCTGGACAACCCGACCAGCGAGCGGTTGGCGGTATGGATCTGGGAACAGCTCAAGCCGGCGCTGCCGCTGCTGAGCGAGATCGTGGTGCACGAGACCTGCACCGCCGGCAGCCGCTACCGCGGCCAGTAACTCCCGCGCCGGCGCCTCTCGCGCCGGCCTTTGCGACGCGACCGGCCCGCCGCCCCGTTTCCGGGACGGGTCATGTGCGCGCCACCGTTCCGACATCCAGGCCCCGCAGCCTCGCGGGGTCGCGGCCGTGCGCGCGTGCGCAAGAACCCCCACCCGGTCACGCTTTGCCTATTCAGCTTGCAACCCCGTAACTGACTGACCGGGCAGGCTTTCTGAACGATTCAGCACCGCTCGTCGGCGTCATGTTGCGCCGCAACAAAGACCGGCCTATGCTGCAACGCACCATCCAGCCCCCACTCGTCTGGACCACTCTCAGGAGCTCAGCCATGTACCAGCAGTTCAACGAACAGTTCGCCGCCGCCACGCGCCAGTTCGCGGACACGGCCGCTCAGGTCAACCGCCTGGCCCTCGACAACGCCGAGGCCGTGTTCGGCCTGCAGATCGCCGCGATCGAGGACCGCGTCAACGCCACCTTCGCGTTCTTCGGCGAAGCCGCCGAGGCCCGCGACTTCGACGCCCTCAAGACCCTGTTCCCGAAGGGCGTGCAGGTTGCCCGCGAGAACGTCGAGCGCGCCGTCAGCACCGGCCAGGAAGCCTTCGGCCGCACGCTGAAGACCAACGAAGCCATCGCCGAGCTGGCCAAGTCGCAGGTCGAGACCGCCGCCAAGGCCACCCAGGCCAACGTCGAGAAGGCCACCAAGGCCGCTGCGAAGGCTGCCGCTCCGGCCGCCACCGCCGCCAAGTAAGGCGTCGCGGCCGCCGTCTCTCTCCCGGCGGCCCGATGCGAGGAAAGAACCCGGCAGCGCGAGCTGCCGGGTTTTTTCGTGTTTGGGGAACGGCGGGGTGGACGCCTGCGGGGTTTCGAAGCCTCCCGGTAGGAGCGGCGTGAGCCGCGACCGCGACAACACGGCTACGACGAGAGTGGCGGCGCGAACGGATGCTGCGCGGTCGCGGCTTGCGCCGCTCCTACAGTCGCTTCGTTGCGGGTTCGGTTGCTGCGTGTAAGAGCGGCGCGGGCCTCGGGGGACGCAAGCGGTGGCGTTCGCGGGCAGGGCGTGGGAGCCGGGCTTCGGCTATGGCGCTTTCGGGGCGTCGCTTCGGTTGGTCGCGGCTCACGCCGCTCCTACAGTCGCTTCGTTGCGGTTTCCCGCTTGCCGGCAAGCGCGGTTTCAGTAGACCGGGCGCAACGCCGCCGCCAACACCGCCGGATCCGGCTGCGCCGCGAACGGCAAGCGTCCCCAGCACGGCACCGGCAAGCGCCGGCGCAGGATTTCGAAATTCTCGTCCGCGCGCGCCATGTGCGGGTCGATGCCATTGGCGATCCAACCGATCAGTTCGACGCCGTCGGCCTGGATCGCGCGCGCGCTCAAACGGGCGTGGTTGATCGCGCCCAGGCGCAGGCCCACCACCAGCACCACCGGCAGTTTCAGCGCGCGCACCAGATCGATCTGATCGAGCTGCGCGCTGACCGGCGCGGCCCAGCCGCCGACGCCTTCGACCACGACCGTGTCCGCCTGCGCGGCCAGACGCGCGTGCGCGGCCAGGATCGGTGCGAGCGCAATCTCTACGCCCGCTTCGGCGGCGGCGATTTCCGGCGCCAGCGGTTGCGGCAACGCGTAGGGATTGACGTCTTCATAGCGCGGCCGCGGTTCGCTGGCGGCCTGCAGCAGCAGCGCGTCTTCGTTGCGCCAGCCGTCCGGTCCGGGCTCGCAGCCGCTGGCGACCGGCTTCATGCCGACCGCGCGCGCGCCGCCGGCGCGCAGGGCGTGCAGCAGGGCGGCGCTGGCGACGGACTTGCCGATCCCGGTGTCGGTGCCGGTGACGAACAGGCCGGAAAGCCGGTGCGTTGGGGTCATGCGGGTTCTCGCGGCTGGAGCGGCCGCGCGCCGGCGCGGCGGAGGCCGGCGCGGCGCGCGTGCGCGCTGGTCGGAAGGCGGGCGGGCGCCTGTGACTGATCTCGCGCTTTCTCCGGCGCCGCCCAGCGGGCATGGTAGTCGCAGCGGACGCCGCTGTTACACTCCGAAGATGTTTACTGCCTCCACACTTTCGGGCGGAAAGTCCGAGCAATACGCCCAATTGGTCGAGCAGGCGCGCGCCTTGCTCGACGGCGAGCGCGACCGCGTCGCCAACGCCGCCAATCTGTCGGCCTTGGTCAATCAGGCCCTGCCGCAGCTCAACTGGGTCGGGTTCTATTTCTTCGACGGCGCCGAGCTGGTGGTCGGCCCGTTCCAGGGCCTGCCGGCGTGCGTGCGCATTCCGCTCGACAAGGGCGTGTGCGGCGCGGCCGCGTCCAGCCGCGCAACCCAGCGCGTGGCCGACGTGCACGACTTTCCGGGCCACATCGCCTGCGATGCGGCCTCGCGTTCGGAAGTGGTGGTGCCGCTGACGCGCGGCGAGGAACTGATCGGCGTGTTCGACCTGGACAGCCCGGTGCCGGACCGTTTCGACGCCGACGATCAGGCCGGCCTGGAAGCCTTGGCGCGGGTCTATGTGGAGTCGTTGGCATGAGCGGAGCGAAGCTGCGCAACATCGGCCCCAAGAGCGCGGCGTGGCTGCGCCAGGTGGGGCTGCGCACGCACGAGGACATCGCCGCGATCGGCACGGTCGAGGCGTTCATGCGGGTCAAGCGCGCGGGCTTCAAGCCGACCTTGAACCTGCTTTACGCGATCGAAGGCGCGCTGCTGGACTGCCATTGGCAGGAGATTCCGGACGAGCGCCGGCAGGAGCTGATCCTGGCCGCCGACGCCGCCACCGCGCTGCTGCCGGCGCCGCGCAACAAGCCGGCGGCCGCGCCGGTGCGGACCACGGTGCATAACGAGGATCGGCACGACGAAGGCTTCGGCGGCTTCGGCGGCGGTCGCGAAGAGCCGCGCGATCACGACGAAGAACGCGACGGCGGCGAGCGCGATCGCGACGGCGGCGACGATCATCACGGCGGCCGCGACGAAGACGACGGGCGCGATTGAGCGGCCCTGGTCCGGCTCCCTGCTCTCGGCAGGGGCGGGACGATCTTTGGAACCCTTCTCCCGCCAGCGGGAGAGGGACGAAGCGCGAGACGTTCGCGCAAATCCACGACGCCCGGCGTTCTGAAGCGCCCCTCCCACCGACGGGAAGGACAAGCGCCGACGACGCCCGCATCACCCGGCTGCCCGGGAAATCCTTAAGCCCACTCCCCTCATGGAAGATGGAGCCCGCGGCGGCAACCCACCGACGGGAAGGACGAGCGCCGGCGACGCCCGCGTCACCCGGCTGTCCGGGAAATCCTTAAACCCATTCCTCTCATGGAAGGTGGAGCCCGCGGCGGCACCCCGCCGACGGGAAGGACCAACGCCGACGACGCCCGCGCCACCCGGCTGTCCGGGAAAACCCTCGAGCCCACTCCCCGCTCACGGAGATGGAGCCCGCAGCCCGGCCACCCGCAGATTCAGAAGCCCCGCTCCCGCCCGCGGCACGGGGATTCGAGCGAGCGCCGCCCGCCGGGCAGCCCCGCCCCACTTCGCGTACACTGCGCCCCGCTTCGAGGTGACCCCGCGGCCAGGCCGCCGGGTTGAAACGGGAAGCCGGTGACGTCCGGCGGCGCGGATCGACGATCCCGCCGCGGCCAGTCCGGCACTGCCCCCGCAACGGTAAGCGCGCCCAACGCGCGGCATCGCCACTGTGCCACCGGCCTTCGCGCCATCGGCATGGGAAGGCGCCGCGCCGGAACCGGTCCGCCGGTTCGGCCCGCGAGTCCGGAGACCGGCCCCGAAGCCCCCACAGGTTGCGATGCGGAGGGCATCGCGGCGGTCGCCGCGCCTTCGCGCCGGCCTCGCTCGCGTTCGCTCTCCCCCGCTGCCGCCCTTCGCCGTACGTCGCGCGCAGGATCGCGCGCGCAGGAGTGTCTTATGCGTCGTTTCACCTTGCTGTCCCTCGCCATCGCCTTCGCGCTGCCGGCCGCCGCCGTCGCCGCGCCCGCCGGCGAGGCCACCGATCTCGATCAAGTCGTGGTCACCGCCAACCGCACCGCGGTCAGCGTCAACGACTTGCTGACTCCGGTCGACGTGCTCGACCGCGCCGACATCGAGCGCAGCCAGGCGCGCGACCTCAACGACCTGCTGCGCGGCCGCGCCGGCATCACCATTTCCAACCAGGGCGGCGCCGGCAAGCTGACCACGCTGTTCCTGCGCGGCAGCGAATCCGACCATGTGCTGGTGCTGGTCGACGGCATCCGCATCGGTTCGCCGACCTCGGGCCTGGCCTCGCTGCAGGATCTGCCGCTGGAGCTGATCGACCGCATCGAGATCGTGCGCGGCCCGCGTTCGAGCCTGTACGGCGCCGACGCCATCGGCGGCGTGATCCAGGTGTTCACCCGCCGCGAGCGCCAGGGCTTCGCCCCGCGCGTGCACGCCGGCGGCGGCAGCAACGGCACGGTCGAGTTCGGCACCGGCTTCGGCGGCCGCAGCGGCCGCGGCTGGTTCGGCGCCGACTACAGCTTCCGCAAGACCCAGGGCATCAACGCCTGCCGCGGCGCCGGTTTCCCGGTGTTCGCCGGTTGCTTCACCGACGAACCCGATCGCGACGGTTACGAGAGCCACGCGCTGTCGCTGCGCGGCGGCGTCGAGATCAACGAGCAGTGGAGCGTGGAAGGTCAGGCGCTGCGCGCGGAAGGCCAGAACGATTACGACGGTAGCTTCGTCAATTACTCGGAGACCGTGCAGCAAGTGGTCGGCGGCAAGGTCGATTGGCGTCCGAGCGAGCGCGTGCACGTGCAGCTCAGCGGCGGGCGCAACGTCGACAGCTCGGATAATTTCCTCGGCGCGGTGCCGATGGGGTATTTCAGCACCAACCGCGACAGCGCTACCTTGCAGGCCGACTTCAACCTCGTCGAAGGCCACGTGTTGACCGCGGGCTTCGATTGGCTGCGCGACGAAGTGCGCAGCGACACCGTTTACGACGAAAGCGCGCGCGACAACAAGGCCGGCTTCGTCCAGTACCAGGGCCGCTTCGGCAACCAGTCGTTCGAGGCCAGCGTGCGCCGCGACGACAACGAGCAGTTCGGCGGCCACACCACCGGCGGCGCCGCGTGGGGCCTGAACTTCGCCCAGAACTGGCGCGTCACTGTCGGCTACGGCACCGCGTTCAAGGCGCCGACCTTCAACGAGCTGTACTACCCGTTCTTCGGCAACGCCAAGCTCAAGCCGGAAGAGTCCAAGACCTGGGAAGTCGGCCTGGCTTACCGCGGCGAGAACTTCAACGCCCGCCTCGACGGCTTCGACACCCGCGTGGACCAGCTGATCACCTTCGACTCGGCGATCAACCTGCCCAACAACATCGAACGCGCGCGCATGCGCGGCGCCGAGCTCGGCATCGACACGACCTTCGCGCAGTGGACGCTGGCGGCGAGCGCGAGCTGGCTCGACACCGAGAACCGCGTCGGCTTCTACCGCGGCAACGACCTGCCGCGCCGCGCCAAGCACAGCGCGCGCATCGACCTGGACCGCGCCTTCGGCAAGTTCCGCGTCGGCGCCACCGCAGTGGGTTACGGCTCGCGTTACGACGACGTCGCCAACAGCAACCGTCTGGGCGGCTACGGCACGCTGGACCTGCGCGTGGAGTACGCATTCAACGACGCGCTGACCCTGCAGGCGCGCGTGGCAAACGTGTTCGATCGCGAGTACGAGACCGTGTCGTACTACAACCAGCCGGGACGCGAGTGGTTCCTGACCTTGCGTTACGCGCCGAAGCCCTGAGGGGTTCGGGGTCGGTCGTTGACCGGTCTTGAGCGGTAGACACGAAGCCCGGCTCCGGCCGGGCTTCGTTGTTTCCGAAAGCTCGTGTAGGAGCGGCGTGAGCCGCGACCAACCGAAGCGATGAAATACCACGCGTCCTTACGGAGAGACTGACCTCCCAAGCACTAAGAGCGGTGCGGACTCGGTCTTCGGTTGGAGCGCTCTTATGAATTCCTTCGGTTGGTCGCGGCTTACGCCGCTCCTACAGGCGCTTCGTCGCGATTTCTCAGGCCATTGCGGTGAGTTGTTCGTCGAGTTCGGATTGTTCCCGCATTCGTCGATGGCGACTCGCGCGCATGGCCTCCTGCGCCCACTCGCGCAGGCGCGCGAGCTCGGGCGAACGCCACACCGCCACGCCGTAGGGGCTGCCGCATACCGCGTGATCCCGCCGCGTACTGCGTTGTTCCGCATCGCATCCCCAGGCCGTCGCCGAAGCCCGACGATGCAACGCTTGCATCCCGCGCGCGCCGCACTCGGCGGCGTGATCGAGCGCGAGCGCGAACTCGGCCGGGTCGGGATAGAACGGCGACAGGCTCGCCGCGCGCAGGTCGTCGTCGCCGGCCCATTCCACCGCGGCGGCGAGCATCTCGCCGGCCTCACGTACGCCGGGCAGGTGCGACAGGTCCAACGCCGCGAACAAGGCCAGCGCATTGGCGGTCGCGGTGCAATCGACCAAATCGCGGCGGATGCCTTCACGGCTCCAGGTAGCGAACACGCCGGGCCGCAGCCACGGCGGACGCAGCAGCGGAAAACCGGCGACGCGACGGCGCGCGATGGTCAGGCAGGCGACGCGGCGCGCCTCCTCGCGGCCGACGCGGCCGGCACGCACAAGCTCCAGCAGCATGATCGCGGTGTCGTCGGCATCGTCGGGCAGATCCGGCGCCCACTCGGGCCGCGCGTCCTGCGGCCAGAAGCGGAAGCCGCCACGCGCCGAACAGCAGCGTTCCAGCGCATCGAGCAGCGCCGCCGGCACCGGCAAGCCGCGCCGCCGCAGCGCGCGCACACCCAGCGCGGTAACGAAGCCGTTGCGGTCGGGCAAGCGTTCGTGGCCGATGGACACTTCGCTGAGGATGAAGTGTGGTTTCGCGGCAGTCGCGGCATCGAAGCCCCGGGCGAGCGGCGCGGCGCTCATGTCGGCCGCACGCCGCATTGCACCCAGGCGTTGCCGGTAATGTCGGCGCCGACGCCGATCATGCCGTGGCGCCAGCGCCCGTCGGCCGGACCGGCGGCGAGCGCGGCGTAAACCTGCGCCGAGCGTCCCTCGCCTTGCGCGCGCAGGCAACGTTCGACTTCGGCGTCGTCGCGGAAGATCGCCTTGGCGAAGGTGAACCACGTCAGCGCGCGCACCTGCCCTTGCGCCGACAGCGCCAGACTGATGCCGGACGGACGCGGCACGTCGTCGGCCGGCAGCACTTGCAGCAAGCGCCGCAGCAAGGCCGATTCGTCGCCGAGCGCCGCGCGCGCGAGCTGGCGCAGCGCGGCCAGATCGAGCTCGTCGGCGCGCGCGTAGCACTCGACGCTGCCGTCGGGATTGACGCCGCACATGCGCCAGAACAACAGCGAGGAATCGAACAAAGGATGACGCCCGCGCCACTGCGGCGGCAACCGGCCCTCGGGCAGATCGGCGTAAAGCTTGGCGGCGAAATCGTCGCCGTGCCGCGCCGAGGCCCAGGCGCCGAACTTCAGCCGCGCGCCGCGCTGATGCTCGATCCACGGCCGCAGATCGCCGGGCCAATCCAACGCCCGCGCCGCGCTGTGCAAACGCGAGGCGTCGTCGGCCTCGGGCTCGGCGACTTCCGCGGTCCAACGCACCGCCGCTTCGCGCGAGGTCCAGGCGAACTCCACCGGCAGGCCGGTGTTGGTCAGCGAACTGAAGCTCCACGCCACCTCCGGCCAGCGCGACGCCACCAGCGGCGCCAGCGTACGCGCCAGCAGCGCGCCTGCTTCGTCGGCCTGCGCGGGCAGCACCCCGCGCAGGCGTTGCAAGGTCGCCGCGACCGATGCGGGCAAGACCGCGTCGCGCGTCGGATGCGGCGCCGCATCGCTCATTGCCGTCGTCTCCGTGCGTTGGCCGTCCCTGGCGATGTTCGCGTCCATGCCCGATCTCCTCTTATTGCACCGCGACCAGCTCTTCGCTGTCCTCGACCCAGGCGCGCTGGTCGAACTGCCCTTGCATGCCGACGAAGGTGAAGCGCCGGCGGAACTTGCGCTTGTCGCCGTTCTTCAGCGCGATGCGCAGCTTGATCGGATCGGTCTGGGTGCCCGCCATCTCGATGCGCTCGCTGCGCTTGTAGGCGCCGTCCTCGTACTTCACGTCGATGTAGACGCGCTTGACCGCGGCCGGATCGAACACCGGGATGAACTCCAGTTGCAGCGCGTCTTCGAAGCTGTCGTGGATCAACAGCTCGGGCACGTCGACCTCGACCGGCGGCGCGGCCGGATCGGGCTGCGCCGCGCCCTTGCGCCGCTGCACGATCTGATACGTCACGCCGCGGTTGGCCGGCGCCGGCTTGGCGCCGCGCAGACGCCAGGTCTTCGGACCCGAAGTCGCGGTGAGCGTCAGCGTGGTCTTCGGCTCCGGCGTGGCGTAACCGCGCGCCTGCAGCTTGACGTCGATCGCCTCGACCACGTCCCAATCGACATCGCCCGGAGTCGCGGTGATCTGACGGAACTCCACGTGCTCGTAAGGATTGACGAACAGCGTGCGGTCCTCGGTGCGCTCGGCCGGAATCGTGTACGAGGTGCGGTCGGCGGCCCAATCGGACTGCGGATCGAAGTGGTATTGGTACGACGCGTCGTAATCGATGTCGCGGGTTTCGTTCATGAACACTTCGAAGCGCTTGACCGCGGCGTCGCCCGGCGAGAACACGAAGTCGGCGTGCTTGTGATCGCGCGGCTTGGTCTTGTCGCCGTAGTCCAGCGCCACTTGCGCCGACTTCAGATCGATCGGCTCGAACGCGATCGGCATGCTCGCCTCGACCGCGAACTGGCGGAAGAACGGATCGTCCAGATCGATTTCCTTGAAGTACTTCGACTTGTCGCGCAGGTCGCCCAGCATTAAACCGAAGAAGCCCTGCGGCGCGTAGGTGCGGCGCACCGCTTCGGCGCGGTTGTAGCGCAGGGTGAGCTTCTTGCGTTCTTCCTGATGCACGAACTTGAGCTTGAGCGAGAGGCTGGCCGGCGTCGGCGGCGTGGGCACGACCGGCGGCGTCACCGGCGGAGTCACCGGAGGCACGACCGGCGGGACGACCGGCGGAACCACGGGCGGCACGACCGGCGGCGTGATCGAAGCGGGCCGGCGCAAACGTCCGTGCCAACGGTTCGGCGCGGTGCCGGCGGCGCGGCCGGTGACGTGGACGACGCGGTTGTCGGGGTCGCCGCCCATCGCCGAATGGGTACCGGGCCGGCTGCTCGCCGGCACGTCGCCGTTGGCCGCTTGCGCCGAGATCGTGTACGGCACGCCGGCGCGCTTGATCACCGCCAGCGCGACCTCCAGGCGACGCTGCGACAAACGCCGGTTGTAACGCTCGCGTTCGGTTTCGCTGGCGCCGCTGACGTGCTCGTGGCTGGCATAGGCCTGGACGTTGAGCGCGCGCGGCGCCGGCAGGCTGCGGACCCAGGCGATCAGGCGATCGGCGCCGCGCTCGCTGCCGCTCCAGTTGCCGTCGCCTTCGATGCGCAGCGTGCCCGACGCGTCGCGATAGCGCGGGTCGGTCGTGGTGTTGTCGACGTAAGCGCGGTACTGCGTCGACGGCGGGTTGAGGTTCCAGCCGGCTTCGGCGGGTTTGTCGAAATCGAAGAACAGGCCGAAGGTCTGGTCTTGCGTGCTCGCCGGCCATTCGACGTCGATGCGCTTGCTCGAATCGGCGGGCACGGTGATGTTGACCCGGCCCTGCGCGTCGGCGGCGACGACTTGATCGTCGACCTTCACCACCGCGCCGGCACCGCTGACGGTGATGGTTTCCTGCAGGCCGCTCGCGGCCGGCGTGTGGGTGACCGACAGGCCCGCGGGCAAGGGCGAGGGTTCGGTGGAATCGACGGTGAGCGCGGCGGGTTGGATCTGCGGCGCGGGCGGCGTGGTGCCGCCGGAGGTGCCGCCGGAGGTGCCGCCTGAAGTTCCACCCGAGGTTCCGCCCGACGTGCCTCCCGACGTGCCTCCCGAACTGCCGCCGCTGGCCGCGCCGGTGCGCGCGCCGCCGCTGCTTGCGCCGGTGGTGCCGCCGGAGAAACCGCCTCCGCTGCCGCCCGAGCTACCACCGCTCGAACCGCCGCTGCTTCCACCCGAGCTGCCACCGCTCGAACCGCCGCTGCTGCCGCCCGAGCTGCCGCCGCTCGAACCGCCGCTGCTGCCGCCCGAGCTGCCACCGCTCGAACCGCCGCTGCTGCCGCCCGAGCTGCCGCCGCTCGATCCGCCGCTGCTGCCGCCCGAACTGCCGCCGCTCGATCCGCCGCTGCTGCCGCCCGAACTGCCGCCGCTCGATCCGCCGCTGCTGCCGCCCGAGCTGCCGCCGCTCGATCCGCCGCTGCTGCCGCCCGAACTGCCGCCGCTCGAACCGCCGCTGCCGCCCGAACCGCCGCCCTGCCCGCCGTTCGACCCACCGCTCGATCCGCTGTTGACGGTCGCCGGATCGGTCGCCAGCTTGCCCGGCACCAAAGTCGGTTCGAACCACTTGCTCAGCAGATCGTTCTTGAAGAAATCCAGCGCCCACTTCTCCTGATCGCGCCGGTCTTCCGCATCGGTGAAGGCCTCGACCTGGATATCGATCACGCCGTTCTGCACCAACGACTCGAACGCCGCGTCGATGCCGGCCTTGAACCACGCGTACTGCCCTTCCAGGCTGGCGCTGAAGTGGTTGTAGATGCGCTCGAAGTCGGCGGTGATGGTGACCCGCAGCGCCGGCCGCATGGCCAGATACTTGAAGTCGTAGATCACGCCGATCGGCGTCATGCCGTCGCTGAGCGCTTGTTCGAGGATGGTCGCGCCTTCCGCCGACAGGCTCAGGCTGAAGGCCGCGCGGTTGGCCGCGTCCATCGACGGCACCGTCGCGCCGAGGATGTGCTCGACCGCATTGAACGTGCCCGGCGCGGCCGGCTGCGCCGAAGTGCCGCCGCCGCCCTGCGCGTTGAGCGCGATGCACTGCACCGTGCCTTCCTCGAAGGTCGCGCAGGTCAGCCGCACCGGCAACACCACGCCGGGTTCGGCGTTGAGCCGGCCGATGATCTTCGACTCCATCGACGACGGCAGCTGCAAGGTGGTGACGAAGGTGACGAAGCCGCCGCCCTTATCGGCCGCGCTGGCGTCGGCGACGCGGTACTTGAGGAAGTTGAATTCCTTGCGCCCGTCGGCCTGACGCTTGGCCAGATCGACCGGACCGGGCAAGTACCAGAACTGGCTCTTGTCGGCGTGGTCGCGGAAGACGGTGATGCCGTCGATGGTGATGGGTTTTTCCAGGCTGAGCATGACGAACTCCGATGGCTCTGCGGTGGGCGCGCGGGGCGCGGCCGTTCCTTGTTCTGTTGTTGCGGGGCCGGACGGCGCGCCTTGCGCTGCGTCGTTCCCGCGAACGCGGGAACCCAGGGCTTCATCGAGGCATCGCGCTGAAGTCTCTGGATCCCCGCATTTGCGGGGACGACGTGCTGCAAACGAACGTGGCGTCCGGCCGCTGCGTCGCTGGGTCTTCGCGACCGGTCAAGGCATCTTCAACACCAGATCGGTGGTATCGCTCGGCGCCCAGTTCACGTTCTTGTTGGTGCCGTTCTCGAGCAGATAGCTGGCCTTGTACTCGTAGCGCATGCGCGCCGGATCCAGGTAGTCGTACTCGAACTCGCCGCTGGCGCCAGCGCTGTCGAAGTCGAAGTCCTCGGCGAACGACAGCCCGCCGGTGAAATCCTCGAAGCGCAGCGAGACTTTCACCCGGCGCATCTTGCGCTTGGCGAAGTCCAGCGGCGGCTTGACCGTGACGATGCGCCGGCCCTTCATCCCCGACTTGAGCATGATCCGGCTGCCGTTGGTGACCGACTCGGGAATCTCCTCGACGTCGCGCCCGTCCTTGTAGAGGATGCTGACGCTGTAATAGACGCCCTTGACCTCCGGATTGCGAAGATCCACCGCGAACACCTGCGAGGCCGCGCCTTCCTGGAACGACATCTGCATCTCTTCCTGGACGTTGTTGGCCTTGTCCGAGTAGCGCAGATCGACGAACACTTCCTGCACGTCGTTCCAGTTGAAGTTCGGGATCACCTGGACCACGCGCCGGGTCGGGAACGGGTTGCGCACCATCACCTGCGGCTCGTCCAGCGGCGCCCAGTCGCGCACGGTGTCGCCGCCGCTCATGCCGTGATGGACGATGCGGACCTCGTAGCCGGTCTTGCTCGGGTCCATCATGAACATCTTCCACACGCCGGACGGCGAATCCTTGGTCAGCCGCACCAGATCGTTCTGGTTGATCTTGTTGGCCGGATCGCGATAGCGCAGGAACACGTCGACCGAGCTGTAGCGCTCCCACGGGAAGTTCTCGGCCAGCACCGGCACGGTGTTGATCGCGTACAGGTCGCGCGGAATGATCTCGATGTTCTCCACATCGAAGCTCTGCGGCTTGGACTTGAGCTTGGTCGGCCGCTCGGCCGCGTCCACGCCCTTGAAGCTGACCTCGTACTCGACCTGCACGTCGCGCTTCATCTGGCCCTTGTCGAGCTGGCTCAGCCACTCGAAGCTGGCGTCGCCCTGGCTGGCGCCGAGCAGCGCGTTCTGCGCCTTGTCGCCGTAACGCACCCGCACGTTGATGCTGCCGATGTCGTCGGCGGCCAGATCGGCGCGCGAGATCACCTTGACCCGGCGCTTCTTGAAGAAGTCGTTGTCCAGGCTGATCTGCTTGACCAGCCGCTCGCGCGGCACGTTGCCTTCGCGGATGGTCTTGAACAGCGCCGCCAGATGGCCCTGCGGATAGATCGAGCGCTTGACCGCCACGCGTTCGGAGAAGTTGACGTTGAGCTTCTTCTTGTCGACCCGCTTGTAGTCCATGCGCTTGTAGCTGAAGCTCGGCAGCAGCGCGCCGATCGGGCCGCCGGCGGCCATCGCCGCCGAACGCGAGGCGAACTTGCCGAGCGCGTCCAGGCCGGCCTCGAAGTCGGACTTCTTCTCCGGCGTCCACGGCGGCAGGCTGGGCTGGAAGAACGCGTCGGTGACCATGTTGCGCACCTGCGCCAGCGCGGCGTCGCGGCGGTCGATGATGCCCTTGGTGTCCTCGCTCTCGGCGACGAAGGTGTCGGACTCCAGCACGATCGCGCGGCTCTCGACCAATTCGTCCACCGCCTTGCCGATCTCGGTGGAGAAGAAAATGTTGCCGCCGGAGAAGCTCTCGTCCATGTGCTTCTGCACGCGGTCCCAATCGATCTTCAGATTGATGTTGTAGGCCGGGCGCAGGCCGAGGAAGTCCAGCGAATAGATCACCGCCACCGGCAGGATCTCGCCGTCCAGGCACTGCTCCATCACCGTGTAGCCGTCCTGGTCCAGGCGCACCGAGAACGCGGCCTGGTTCGCGCCGTACAACGCGGGTTTGGCGGCCTGATCGATCTTGAGCACGAACTGCGGCCCGGCGCCCGGCGTGGGCGCGGTGTCGCCGGTGGCCTTGCCGAGCATCATCAGCTTGACCGCGCCGTCTTCCAGCGGCACCGGCGCGATCCGCGGCTTGTTGCGCAGGTTTTCGCTGTTGGCGATCTCGCGCGCCAGATCGTCGATCTGCTTCTGGCTGGCGCCGAGATTGCAGTCGAAGTTGAGGAAGCCGCCGGTGCCCGCGTCGCCGCGGAAACCGATCAGCAGGAACTGCGGCACATCCAGGCCCAGCGCGTTGTCGCGCACGGTGGTCAGATGCGGGTTGAGCGGCATGTAGTACCACTGCTCGGGATCGGCGTGGTCGGGGAAGACCGAGATGCCGTTGATCTCGCGGCTGCGGCTATCGAGGAGAAGCATGATCGGACTCCTTCCGAATCAAGCACAACGAAAAGGGAAATCGCTGGAGGCCCGATGCGCGGCGGACCCGCCGCCGCGCATCGCGAACGCCCGGCTCAGGCGGCGGGCAGTTCCAGGAACAAGGTCATGTCGTCCTTGGTTTCCGGACCGACCACCTTGCGGCTGCCGTCGGTGAGGAAATAAGTGACGGTGGCCTTGTAGTCCGGCGCCTCGCCGTCGGTCAGCGGCAGCTTCCAGCTCTTCTCTTCGTCGCCGGGCTTGAAGCGCAGGTCGGTGCGCTTGGTGCCGTGCGCCAGCGAGACGCTGACCAGCTTCAGCTCGTCCCAGTTCAACAGGTCCGGCACCACCGACACTTCCAGCTGATCGAGCTTCTTGCCGACCAGGATCGTCGAGCGCGTGGCGACCTTCTCGGCCTCTTCCTTGCTGGTGCCGTCGGCGAACAGCGTGGTCACCGAGTACTTCACCTCGCCCAGGGTCTCGTCCACCACCGGGAAGGTCCAGTCGAAGGACGTCATCTCGCTGGACAGGGTGACGATGGTCTTCTGGTTGTACTTGTTGGCCGTGTCGGCGTAGCTCGCATCGACGGTGATCGAGGCGATCTCCTCCGACAGGTTGCCGGCGGCGCGGAAGCTCACGGTCTTGGTCGAGGAGAACGGATCGTCGACGTACAGCTCCTTGGCCTGCTGCTTGTCGGTCTTCTTGATCTGGCGGCCGTCGGCCAGGGTGTAGAGGAACTCGAGGTCGATGTCCTCGGTGCGCGGCTTGCCGATGATCTTGCGCAGCTGGAAGGTCGGCGTGTCCTTGGTCATGTTGAACTTGGCTTCGACCGGCTGCTTGCCGTACTTGTAGCGCACGGTGATCTGGGTGCGCGGCACCTGGGCGAAGTCCAGATCGCCCGGGCCGATGTCCAGCGCCAGCACGCCGAGGTCGTCGACGTTGATGGTGAGGTTGGTGTCGTCGGTCTTGATCTCCTCCGACACCTGCTTGAACGTCGCGCCCTTGTAGTTCACCGTCACCTGGTAGGTGAAGTCGCGCTTGCCCTCGTGCACGAAGGCCTCGAACTTGGCGACGTCGTCGGGTTTGGTGAACACGAACTCCTGGACCTTCTTGTTCGGCCCGTACGGATAGCGGATCTTCACCTCGACGCTGTGGATCGGCAGGTTGGCGAAGTCGGCGTTGACCCGCATCACCACCTGCACGGTCTTGAGGAACTCGTCCAGGTTGATCTTGGAGTAGTAGTCCTCCCACTTCAGCGGCTTGTTCTTGTCGTCCTTGAGCGAGGTGATGGTCGGCAGCATGCCCTGCGGATTGCGGTTGACGATGACCGCCTTGGCCTCGCTCCACTCCACCCGCACGTTGGCGATCTGCGATTTGTTGATGGTGCGGCGGATGTCCTCGATGCCCGAACCCTCGCGCAGCTCCTTGGTGTTGGGATCGACTTCGGCGATCTCCTTGAGCATGTTGCGCTGGACCGCGGCCTCGAGCTGCTTGTTGATGATCGCGCGGATGTCGGACTCGAGCTTGGCGTTGTCCTCGGCGCTGATGTTGGGCGCCTGCACGAACTCGAAGTGGGTCTTGGTGACGTCGTTCTTGTAGCGGCTGGAGTTGACGACCTCGGTGTAGCTGTCCTCGCTCCAGAAGTTGTCCTCGGTGTTGATGTCCTGGAAGAAGCTGTAGAACTCCGAAGCGTTCCAGGTGCCCCAGGCCTTCATTTCCGGCAGGCGCATGTAGCAGTTCATCTTGTAGACGACCTGCACCGCCGAAGCCGAGCCGGTGCTCAGGGTCTCCTTGAAGATCGCCGTGCCCAGCTCGGACAGCTCGACCATGAACGACGCGATGTTCTTGCCGTAGATCGAGGGCTTGCCGGCGCCGCGGATCTTCTCCACCAGCGCGCCGCCCTCGCTGAGCAGCAGCTCGACGGTGCCGTCGGTCCACACCACCGGCGCGATCGCGACCTTGGGCACGGTCTTGCCCTTGTACTTGTCGGCCAGCTTCTTCTGCAGTTCGTCGGTGATCTTCTTCTGCACGTCGGCCGGCACCGACAGCTCGGTGTCGAAGGCGATGAAGCCGCCGAACTTCTTGCCGCCGTCCTCGCGGATCTGGCCGTATTCGACGAAGCGCATGGCCAGGCCGCCGCTGGCCATCTTCGCGAAGGTCGGCGCGTTGGGCATGATGTAGTAGGTGAAATCGTTGGCGTCGTCGCCGTACACCACGTGGTCGAACAATGTGTCGACGTTGTCGATCTTAAGCATGGACTTGCTCCTTATCCTCTATGGTCCTGAGACGTTTTTCGTCCTGAAACGTTGTCTGCCGCGGCGCGTCGCGCAGTGCGCCGATGTCTTTTCGCTTTCGCCCGCCGCCGCCGCGAGGCGGGCGAACCGCGATGGCGATCCGCGGCCGGATGCGTTGCCGGCTCGAATCTTCCAACGCCGATCACAGTTCTCACCGGACACGGAAAAACACAGGTTTTTCCGCTGTTTTTCGCGCCTTTTCGCGGGCGCGAAAGCTCCCGTCGGCGCGCGCTTTCGAGGCGCGCGCGTTGCGTCAAACACGAGCGGATCCGTCGCGTCGCGACGGCGTCGTCGGCGCGCGGGTGACGTTCGTCTGTGTCGCGGCCAATGCCGCCGGCGCACGTTCGCGCCGTTGGGACCGGGGCGCGGCTGCGTCGGCGTTCGCTCAGCCGATGCGCAGTCGCGCCGGGATCCAATCGCCTCGTCCGCCGCGCCGCGCGGCGGATCGTTTCACTGCTTCGGCAGCCCCCAATCCGCGGCGTCGGCCGAATACGAACGGATGCTCGGTTCGGGCCGGCCGCTGTCGGCCTCGACCCGCTCGCTGTAGCGCAGTTTCGCGCTCATGCCGGCTTCGCCTTGCGCGTCGCGCAGCGCCGCGTCCACGCTCAACGATTCCTCGGTCTGCGCGCTGCTGGCGCGCCGCGCCGCCAGCGCGTCGCTGGCTTCGTAGCGCAGCTCCAGCCAGCCGCGTTCGCCGGCCAGCGCCTTGCGCACCTTCGCCGCCTGTTCGGCGGTCAGCATCAGATTGAACGCGGCGTGGTACGGCGGCGCGCCGGAGGACTGCGCCTTGGCTAGTTCCTCGAAGCCGCCGGCGCCGTCGCCGAGCATCAAGCGCACCGAACCGACTTCGACCGGCTCGGGCGACAGGCTCAACTGCGCCGGCGGCACCTGCGCGCGCGCAGCCAGTTCCGCGCGCACTGCGTCCAGCGCCGCGGACGGCACGCCCCAGCTCGCGGTCAGCGCCAGCATCGTCACCGGCCCCGCGCCGATCAAGCTGAACTGCGCGCGCCCGTCGCCGCCGCGCGCCACGCCCGGCGCGCACGGCCGATAGCGCCAGGCGCCGCCCGCGTCGCGCGCGACCAGCACGCCCTGCACTTCTTCATAGCCGCCGTCGCCGGCGGTGTCGTCCTTGCTCGCATTCATGCGATCGCTCCCCATCCTTGATTTCGCTATGACTCAATTCGTCGTCGCCAACGCGGCTTCGCTGCTGCGCAGGCGCAGCGGCGCGTCGGGCTGCAGCACCGGCGACCACGTCGCCTGCGCGTTCCAGCGCCAGCGATAGCCGCCGCGGAACGGCGACAACGCCAGCCAACCCCAGTCCTGTCGCGGCCGCGCGCGGGTGAAGCTCAGGCGCTTGCGCCGCTGCGGATCGTCGATGCCGTCCTCGGGCGCGATCTCGATCGCGCACTGGCGGGCGTCGTCGTCGAACTCGCACTCCAGCGCCAACTCGCGCGAGCCGCTGCCGTCGAAACTGAAAGCGTCCAGGCGCAGGCTGTCGGCCGGCTGCGGCGCCATCGCGCGCTGCGCGCCGTCGCTCTTGGCGCGGGCGACGGCGCGGATCGCCGCATCGTCGACGTCGAACGGCACGGCGAAGGCCAGCTCCGGGCGCGCGGCATCGAGCGTTCCGCGCGCGCTCCAGGGCTTGCCCTTGCGCGTGCCGAAACATTCGGCGTCGATGTCGGCCTGTTGCAGGAACGCGGGCTCGGCCTCCACCGGCAGCCAGCGCAAGCCGAAATCGTCCACGCCGACCAGCAGATGCTCGCGCTCGCCGCTGCGCAGCGGGCCCTTGAGGGTTTCCGCGCGGCCGTCGCTGAGCAATACCGCGCTGGTCTGCCATTGATACGCCAGCGTCTCGGTCGGCGACAAACGCAGATCGAGCGTGGTGGGCCGGTCGGTCGCGGTCAGCGGCGCGGTCGCTTTCACCGTGAACATGCGCGCCGGCGGCTTGGCCGGCACCTGCACGTCCACTTGCGCCGACACCACGCCGACCCGCCGCGACGGCAGGTTGGCGCGCACGCTCAGGCTGCGCCAGCCGCTGGCCAGCGCGCGCGCGTCGAAGCGGCGCACCACGCGGTCGTGCAACTCGCCGGCCGGCAACGTGCGCAGCGGGCCGAGCGGATCGGCTTCGAGGATCAACAGGCGCGGCGCGAGCAAGGCGTCGGCCAGATTCCATTGCACCCGGCCGGAGCTCATCGCCGCCGCGTCGAACGCCAGCGTCGCGCCGACCGGCGCGTCGGCCGGCGACGGCTTGGGCGTGGCGAAGCGCGCGGCGATGCGGTCGAGCACGGCGTCGGCCAGGGTTTCCTTCGCGATGTCGGCCGAACGCTCGGGCAAACCGAGGCCGAGCAGGTGCGGCGCGTCGAGCAAGCGCTGGCGCAGCAGCGCCGCGTCGATCTCGTTGCCGCCGCCGGCCAGCGCGCGCACCGCGGCGAGCAAGGCGGCCGGATCGAAGGTCAGGGTCAGCGGCACGCGCTCGGCCACGCCGCGCACGCGCAGCCAGGCGCTGGCGCCGACCGCGAGCAAGCCGCGCTGCAGCGCGGCGACGAACAGATCGGTGCCGGCGCTGTCCAGGCGCACGGCCAGATTCATCGCGCCCAGGCTGGCGGCGTCGAGCGACAACAGCTCGCCCAAGGCCGGCGGCAGATCCAGCGCCTGCACCGCGTTGAGCCGCAGCCAGCCGCCTTCCACCGCCAACGGCGCCAGTTGCACGCGCTGGCCGAGATCGAACGCGGCCTGGCGCGCTTCGCTCAGGCCGAAATCGGCGGCGAAAGCCAACGACAGGATCGAGTAGCGCGCCAGCGCGTTGCCGCGGTCTTGCTGCACGATGTCCAGACGCAGCGGCGATTCGCCGTCGACGCTGTACGCCGCCAACGCTTGCGGCGGCAGCAGGAAACGGCCGGGTTGATCGAACGCGGCGTAAGCGCGGCGCTGCGCGATCGGCAGCGGCGAACGCCAGTCGGGGCGGGCGGCGAAGGACATGTCAGAGCGCCGTCGCGAACAGCACGCCGGTGTCGTCGGCCTGCCATGCAGAGGTGGGCGTCTTCTGCCCGGACTTGAACACCACGGTCTTGCGGTATTCGTAACGGCCTTCGCTGTCTTTGCGCAGTAGGATGTCCATCAGCGGCACCGGCACGTCGATGTCGACGCTGGTGGCGCCCGCGTTCAACACCGCCCGGCGGTTGCCGCGGAACTCGATGATGATGCTGAGGATCTCGCCGCGCTCGTCGCCGGCGTTGGTCAGCACTTCCGGCGCGGTCATCACCGTCACCGTGCGCACGGTTTCCTGGTCGATGCTGTCGTCCAGGGTGTACTTGAGGATAGCCTCGCCGTCGGGCACCGCGCGCACCGAGGCGGTGTTGAAGATCGCGTCCGCCGGCAGCGGGCCGGTCGGCAGCGTCGCCGGCTGCACGACGAAGTCCACGCTCTGGTCGGGGCCGATGGTCACCGGCTGGCTCAGGTCCAGGCCTTCGATGCGGCCTTCGACCAAGCCCTCGCCGCGGGTGATCCACACCGGCAAGCGGGTGATGCGCAGCGCGCTCTCGATCGCGTTGAGCAGTTTCACCGTCACCGCGCCGGTGTTCGGGTCGGGCGTTTCGATCGAGCGGAACAGTTCGCCTTCCATGTCGGCGAAGTTGAGCTTGACCGGCACGGTGACGTTCTCGTTGACGCCGCTGGCGACCACCACGCTGCCTTGCAGCAGGTTGGACGCGCCGCCGGCGGCCATCAGCACGCCGAACACGTCCTGGAAGTCCTTGAACTCGAAGCGCTCGTTGACGGTGAAGCCGTTGTCCCAGTCGATGGTCGCCGGCACGGTTTCCGAACGCACCGCGCCGTTGCGCAGCAACGCCATCTGCAGGGTCGAGGTGGCGCGCAGCAGACGCAGCTCGAACTCGCGGGTCGGATTCGCCGCGGTGACCGGCACTTTGTCGGCGAGCGCGGTGCGCGCGGCGAGCAAGCGCTCGCCGTCGGTGACCGGGCGCACTTCGCAGGTCAGATCGACCATCACTTGTTCGGCGTTGCTGCCTTGATCGACCTGGAACACCAGCGCCGGCGCGTGCGGCGCATCGCTGCGGCGCGCGAGCTTGAACGAATCGGGCAGGTAATAGATCCGCGCCGGGTCGTTCAAATCCTGGAAGTAGGCGTGAGCGCGGCCGGTGTCGGCGGGAAAGCGCAGCGAGTGCACGGTCCAGCGCGGCGCGCGCGGGCCGGTGGCGCTGCCGGCCGGGTACAGATACGGGTGCAGCGCCGGCTCGAACAACAAGGCGATGCTGCAGTCCTGCGATTGATTGGATACGTCGAAGCGTTGCTCGGGCGCGGGCGGCTCGGGCTCCGGCTGCGGTTCGGGTTGCGGCCGCGGGAACGGGAACGGCCGCGGACGCGGGTCGAACGGCTTGCGCCGCCACACCTCGTCGCCTTCGATGATCGAGGCGCCGCCGCCACCGGGACGCAACATCGCCGCGGCCATGCCGCGCGGCGGCGCGATGCGCGCGCCGGCGTCCGGCGCCGGCGCGGCCGCGGCGGCGACGTTCGCCTTGAGCATCATCTCCGCCGCCGGCGCGCGCATCAGCTGCATCTGGCCCTTGACCATCATCAGCTGGCGCTTGGGCGCGTCCGGCGCCGCCGCGGCCGCGCGCGGCACCGCCACGGTGTAGCCGCGCGAAACGATCAAGCGGCATTGGGTGTCGGCGGACATGAAAGCGCGCAGCAGGTTGTCGCGCTCGGCCAGATTCAGATGCAGCATCACCACGCAGCCGCCGCGCGGATCGTCGAGGATCTCGCCGGCCGGCAGGCGTTGTTCGATCGACGTGCCCGGCGCGCGATAGGCGATCACCGCGGCGCGGTTGATCCCCATCATCACCATCGTGCGCGCGGCCTCGGCGATTTCCGGCGCAGGATAGGTTTCCAGCGCCAGACTCACCGCGTACAGGCCGTCCTGGCCCTGGTTCTCGGCGACGCTGATTTCGTAGCGGCCGTTGCCGTTGCGCAGGCGGAAGCGCGGCAGCCAGTAGCGCTGCTGCGGATTCTTGGCGTCCTCGAAAATGCAGCGGTCGTCGGGCGCGGCGTTGGGGCTGATCGGATAGGCCGACTCGGCGCGGGTGAAGCCGCCGCCGGTGTTGGGCAGCAGGCCGGGCCGCAGCGCGTCCAGGCGCGGGCGCAGCGTGCGGCCTTCCAATTGCGCGATCAGCGCGGGCTGCGCGCGCAGCACCGCCGGATTGACCCGCAGCGCGGCGCCCGGAATGAAGGCCGGCGCGACCGCCGGCGGCGGTGCGACGACCGCGGCGGCCGCGGGCGCGACGGGCGTCGCGGCATGCACGGCCGGCGGCACGGCGACGGCCGCGCCCGGGATGCGGATGCGCAGGCCCGCCGCGGCGATCGCGGCCGCGGCCGGCGCCGGAGCGGGTTCGGCCGCGGGCGCGGCCGGTGCCGGGCGGACGCCGGCGACGATCTGATTCAAGTTGAGCAAGCGTCCCAGCGGCATGTACCTCTCCCTGTCTTGGCGCAAAGCGTCGCCATCGCGGCGCCTTGGGCGCCGCGTCCGTTTCCGTATGGTCTGGATCGATTGCGCGATGCGCGCCGATCACCCCGGATCAAACGCCGCTGCCGGGCGCGGCCGGACATTTCAAAAATGAAACATCGCCGCCGGCGCGGTTCAGGCCGCGCCGGCCAGGGCGTCGATGTATTCGCGCAGGGTGGTTTCGCCGCGCCACGGGTGCTCGGCCAGCTCCAGGCCGTCCACCGTCGCCGCGGTCATCGCGGCGTACGACGACGCCGCCGGGGCCGAGAAGCCGAGTTCGCGGAAGCCCTCGACCCAGCGGTCGCGCGGCACTTCCTCCACCCGCACCTCGCGGCCCAGCGCGCTGGCGAAGCAGACCGCGACATCCTCGGGCGCGTAACGGCGCGGGCCTTCGGCATAACGCACCTCGCGCTCGGCGGCCGGCGCGGTCATCAGTTCGGCGGCGACGCGGCCGAGATCGCAAGGCGCCACCATCGGCAAGCGGAACGACGCCGGCAAGAAGCTGCGCACGATGCCGTCGGCGCGCGCGGTCGCCAGCGCGGCGTCCCAGTTGCTCATGTAGTAGGCGGCGCGGATCGTGCTGAAGGGGATCGGTTGCGCTTCCAACGCGCGCTCCATTTCGTACAGCACGCCCAGATCGCCGGCGCGCTCGATCGGCTGCGCGCCGTAGGTCGATTCGGCGACGATCTTCTCCGGTCCCGAATCCTGCAGCGCCGCGACGATCGAACGCACGCTCTCGCGTTCGACCATGTCGGTATCGGCGGCGACCGCGGCGGGCGGATTGAGCAGGAACAGGCGCCGGCCGCGGCGGAACACTTCGCGCAAACCGCTGGGGTCGCGCACATCGGCCAACGCGACCCGCGCGCCGCGCGCTTCCCAGTCGCCGCGTTTGGCCGGATCGTGGGTCACCACCGTGACCGCTTCGCCGCGTGCGATCAGTTCCTCAGCCAACGCCGAACCGACGTGGCCGGTTCCGCCCAGCACGATATGCATGCGCGCGTCTCCGTAAACACGATGCGCGGCAGCTTATCGGCGCAGCGGTAAGCCCGGCGCCACGGCGAGGTGAAGGGAACGTAGCGTCGCGGCGGTCGCCGTCGTCGAAGCGCGCGCGGCGCCAGCGCGCGGTGGTCGCATCGAACCGGCGCGTCGCGCGCGGCCGGCCCCGCGCGGCGATCAAGCCTTGGTCCGGGCCATCTTCCCGGCGGCGCCCTTGCGCGCCTTGCCCGTGCTGCGGCCGGCCTCTTGCGATTCGGCTTCCGCGATGAGTTCCAGCACGTCGGCGATGATCCGCGACATCGCCGCGTGCGCCGCCGCGGCGTCGCCGGCCTTGATCGCGTCGAGCACCTTGCGGTGCGCGGGAATGCTCGCGGTGCGGCCCTTGATCCGGTTGGTCAGCTGGATCGAGATGCGCAGCGCAGTGTTCACCAGATCGTGCAGCTGCATGTAGAAGGGATTGCCGGTGGCGTCGAGGATCGCGACGTGGAAGGCCACGTCGGAGGTCAGGTGATCGTCCTGACCGCGCTCGGCCGCGTGCATGCGCTCCAGTCCGCGCTCGATGTCCTCGATCGCGCGCGCATCGGCGTTGCGCGCGGCCAGCGCCGCGGCGGTGGGCTCGATGCCCAGGCGCATCTCGGTGAACGAGCGCAGCAGCTTGTACGAGAACTTGCGCTCCAGCATCCAGCGCAGCACGTCGGCGTCGAGCAGGCTCCACGCGCGCTCGGGCTGGACCACGATGCCGCTGCGCGGCCGCGCCGACAGCATGCCCTTGGAGGTGAGCATTTTGATCGCTTCGCGGGTGACGCTGCGGCTGGTCGAATACGCCTCGGAGATTTCCGCTTCGGTCGGAAACCCGCCGGCCTCGTAACGTCCGAGGACGATCTCGCGGCCCAGCGCATTCAACAGTTGTTCCGTCAACGTCATGCGGCCGGTCAGCAGCGACCGTCCTGCGGGCTCGATTGGAGGCATTGCGTGCGACTCGGGTGGGGGAACCTGGCGCCGCGCAGCGGACGCGGCTAGCGCGCGGCAGCGGCATTGGCGTCACCATAGCATGCGGCCGCGAGGCGCCCCATCACGTTGCGAGGCCGCCGCGCAGGCCGTATCGGGCCGCATCGAGCCGTATCCGACGCCGCTTTCATCGCCGCTTCCGACCTCGTCTCCGAGGGTCCGCACGCGGCGAAAAATCCCGCGAGAATCGACGCCGGATCATTCATATGATAAATACTACAAAGAGGGGAAAGTCTCCACAGAGGTAGACCGTCATGCGCCGTCCGTCGCTTCCCGCCTGGGCCTGGGTCGCCCTGGCCGCCCACGCCTTGTTCGTCGCCGACGCGCGCGCCGCGGCGCGTTTCGATGCCGCCACGCGGGTGTTCCGCCTCGACGGCGAACGCGTCACCTACGCCTTCGGCATCAACGAAGCCGGGCAGCTGCAGTCGCTGCATTGGGGCGGGCGTCTGGCCGACGGCGATCCGCTCGGGCCGGCCAAGAGCTTGCCTTCGCATTCGAGCTTCGATCTGTCGGCGTCGATCACCCCGCAGGAATTTCCCGCGCAGGGCGGCGGCGTCTTCACCGAGGTCGCGCTCAAGGTCGCCTACGCCGACGGCAACCGCGACACCGTGCTGCGCTATGTGTCGCACACGCTCGAACGCGACGCGGTGACGGTGCGCCTGCGCGATATCGCCTTGCCGCTGGAGGTGAGCCTGCGCTACACCATCGACCCCGGCACCGGCGTGATCGGCCGCTCGGCGCGGATCGAAAACCTCGGCCGCACGCCGCTGCGCATCGATCAGGCTGCGTCCGCCGCCTACACGCTGGCGCCGCAGGACGATTATCGCCTGCACCACCTCAGCGGCCGCTGGGCCGGCGAATGGAGCCTGCAACAACGCCCGGTCAGCGAAGGCGCGAGCGTGCTGGAAAGCCGGCGCGGTTCGACCGGGCAGCAGAACACGCCGTGGTTCGCGATCGACCGCGGCGGATCGAGCGGCGAAGACAGCGGCCCGGTCTGGTTCGGCGCGTTGGCGTGGTCGGGCTCGTGGCGCATCAGCATCGACAAGGACCCGCTCGGCGCGGTGCGCGTGGTCGGCGGCTACAACCCCTACGATTTCGCCTACCGCCTGGCGCCCGGCGAACGCCTGGACACGCCGGTGTTCTACGCCGGCTACTCGGACGGCGGCATGGGCGGCGCCTCGCGCCTGCTGCACCGCTTCGAGCGCGAACGCATCCTGCCCGGCGGCGGCAAGCCGCGCCTGCGGCCGGTGCTCTACAACAGTTGGGAAGCCACCGAGTTCGCGGTCGACGAAGCCGGACAAATGGCCTTGGCCGAAAAGGCCGCGCGCATCGGCGTGGAGCGCTTCGTGGTCGACGACGGTTGGTTCGGCGCGCGCAACAGCGACAAGGCCGGGCTCGGCGACTGGAGCGTCAACCGCGCCAAGTTCCCCAACGGCCTCAAGCCGCTGATCGACAAAGTCCACGGCCTGGGCATGGAATTCGGGTTGTGGGTGGAACCGGAGATGGTCAATCCCGACAGCGATCTCTACCGCGCGCATCCGGATTGGGTGCTGAATTTCCCCGAGCGTCCGCGCACGCCGGCGCGCAACCAACTGGTGCTCAACCTCGCCCGCCGCGACGTGCGCGATCACGTGTTGCAAGTGCTAGACGCCTTGGTCACCGACAACGACATCCAGTTCCTGAAGTGGGACTACAACCGCAACTGGTCCGAACCCGGCTGGCCGCAGCTGGCGCCGGAGGACCAGCCCAAGGTCTACGTCGAGTACGTGCGCAATCTGTATTGGATCCTGGGCGAGCTGCGGCGCAAGCATCCCAAGCTGGAGATCGAATCCTGCTCGGGCGGCGGCGGCCGCATCGATCTGGGCATCATGGCGTTGACCGATCAGGTCTGGCCGTCGGACAACACCGATCCGTTCGACCGGCTGAGCATGCAGGACGGTTTCAGCCACGCCTACGCGCCGGCGGCGATGATGGCCTGGGTGACCGATTCGCCGAACTGGGTCAATCGCCGCGAAACCTCGCTGGACTATCGGTTCTTGTCGTCGATGCAGGGCGCGCTCGGCATCGGCGCCAACCTCAACCATTGGCGCGATGCGGATTTCGCCACCGCCGCGCGCATGGTCGCGGCTTACAAGCAGGTGCGCGCGACCGTGCAGCAAGGCGATCTGTACCGGCTGATCTCGCCGGCGAACGGCAGCCCCCGCTCGGCCACCTTGTCGGTGTCGCCCGACCGGCGCCAAGCGGTGCTGTTCGCGTTCCTGCACAGCCAGAGCAAGGGCATGCAGGAACCGGCGATCCGCCTGCGCGGGCTGGATCCGCGCCAGCGCTATCGCATCGCGCGGCTGGGCGGCGGCGCGCTGCCCGAAGCGATGCCGGCCGAGGCCAGCGGCGCGTACTGGATGGAACACGGGCTGGCGGTGCCGATGCGCGGCGACTTCCAGGCCAGCGGTTTCGTGTTCGAGGCGAAGTGAGCCTGCGGCGAGCGAAGCGCGCGGCCGCGACGCGGCGGCGCGGCCTCAACCGGCGTCGTCGCGCACGCTGAAACGGAACTGCCGGTGCAGCGATTGCCCCGACGCCAGCAAGGTCATGCCGTGCACGCCCGCGCCGCCCGGCAGGTTGACCGCGTCGATGGCGTGATCCACCGGCTCGAAGCAGAAGTAGTCCGCATCCGTCGGCGTGTACAGCACGAAGCGCTCGACATCGGCGCGCAGTTCCAGCCGCAGCCCGCGCCGCGGCCAGCAAATCCAGGCCTCGCCGCTCCAGCCGGCGAAGCCGTGATCGACGCAGTCGCCCGGCAGCGGCCGCGCGCCGCCGAAGCGCCAGCGTTCGGGAACCGGCGCCAACTGCCGCGGTAGCGGCGTGCGCCCGTCGTTGAGCCAGACCTCGCGCGCCGGCGCGTACAGCCGCGTGTCCGCGTCGCGCGGGAAGAACGGATGCAGGCCCAGCCCGAACGGCAGCGTCCACGGGCCGGTGTTGGTCGCGCTCAGGCGCACGTCGAGCGCGTCGGCGCCGAGCAGGTATTGCAGGCTGGCGCGATAGCAATAGCCGTCGCGGGCGAATTCCTCCAGCGACAGCAGCGCGTAGTCCTCGCCGCTGTCCTCGACCCGCCACGGCCGCTGCCAACCGCTGCCGTGGATCGGCCAGGGCTCGTCGCTGCGGTTGCGCTGCAATTCGATGCGGCGGCCCTCGCAGACGAAGCCGCCGCGCGAAATCCGGTTCGACCACGGCAGCAGCGGATAACACGCCAGCCGGTTGGGATCGGGCGGCATCGAGGAATCGTCGGGCTCGGGCCGCCATGGCCGGAACAAGGGTTGGGCGACGCCGCCGGCCGTGCGCTCGAAGCGGACCAGGGCGCCGCCCCAGTCCGGCTCGACCTGCGCGCGCAGCGCGCCGTTGGCGAGGATCATCGTCGCGCGCCGCGGTTCATCGCGCGCCGATCCGGAACATCGCGGTCGCGTGCGGCGCCAGCGTGAGCCGCAGCGAACCGTCGCCTTCGGCCTGGCTGCCTTGCCACAAATCGCGGACCACGTACTTGCCCGCATCCAGACCGATCTCGGCGGCGCTCACCGACGTCACGCGTTCGCCGTCGCCCTCGTTGAACACCGCGACCGCGCGGTCGCCGTTGGCCAGCGGCTTGACGATCACGTGCACGCCGTCGCGCTCGCGCACGCGCTTGCCCTGCACGCCGAGCGGATCCTGATCGACCGCGATCACGTCCTGATTGGTCAGGATCTTCAGCGCCTCGGGCTTAATGCTGCGCAGGTCGGTGCCGATCAGCAGCGGCGCGGCCATGATCGACCACAGGCTGAAATGGCTGCGGTATTCGACGTCGGTCATGCCGCCGTTGCCGACTTCGAGCATGTCCGGATCGTTCCAGTGCCCGGGCTTGGCGTAGCGGTCCAGGACCACGTTCTGCTTGAAGATCTTCAGCATCGAAGCGTATTCGTCGCGGATGTCGCCGGTGGTGCGCCAGGAGTTTCCACCCACCGGCGACTCGCCGGCCCACAGCCAGGGCTGGTTCTCGCCCCACTCGCACACGCTGTAGAAGATCGGCCGGCCGGTCGCGCGCAGCGCTTCGCCCATCGCGGCGTACCGCTGCTTGGCATCGAGCTTCTCGTTGTTGCAGTTGTCGTACTTGAGATAGTCCACGCCCCACGACGCGAACAGCGCCGCGTCCTCGCGCTCGTGCCCGAGCCCGCCGGGGAAACCGCGGTTGACCTGCTTGGGCTCGCAGGTGAACGAGCCGGCGCTGGTGTAGAGGCCGAACTTCAATCCCTTGCCGTGGATGTAATCGGCCAGCGCCTTGATCCCGCTGGGGAAGCGCTCGGGATTGGCGCGCAACCGGCCGTCTTTATCGCGCTGCCAGTAAGCCCAGCAATCGTCGATGTTGACGTAGCGGTAACCGGCGTCCTTGAGCCCGAGCGCGACGATCTTGTCGGCGACGCCGCGGATCATCGCTTCGTCGAATTCGGCGCGGCAATGGGTCGAATTCCAGTTGTTGAAACCCATCTGCGGCGTGGGCGCGAGTTGCGCCGGCGCCGCGGCCCGTGCGGCCGGCGATGCCGCGGCCAGCAACGACACCAGGACGGCGCCGGCGAGGAAGTTTCGGCAGGGAAGATTCATTCGGACTCTCCGGAGTGGGGCGCGGCGCCGTCACCAGAACACCGCGTACAAGACCGCGACCGCCAGCGTCACCAGCGCCGCGCCGAGATTGAAGCTCAGCGGAGTGCGGTAACTGATGTCGTCGGTGCGGATCAGGTCGCTGCCGCCGCCGCTCTTGGTCGCCAGCGAGACCGCCACGGCCAGGACCAGCGACAGCACGAAGACCACGCCGACGCGATTCATGAAGGGATACTCGGGCCAGTACTTCGACATCGCGACCGACAGCAGCACCGAACCGATCGCCGCGGTGACCGCGCCGGCCTGATTGGCGCGCTTCCAGAACAGCCCGAGCAGGAAGATCACGGTGATGCCGGGGGTGAAGTAGCCGGTGAGGTTCTGGATGTACTGGAAGCCCTGATCGAAGCTGCCGAGCAGCGGCTTGGCCGCGAGCACGGCGATGGCCACGGCGATCAGCGAGGCGAGGCGCCCCACCCGCACCAGCCGCGCCTGATCGACGTCGGGCCGCAGCTTGGCGTAGAAATCCAAGGTGAAGATCGTCGCGACCGAATTGATCTTGGAGGCCAGCGAGGACATGATCGCGGCGATCAACGCGGCGAACACCAGGCCGAGCACGCCGGTGGGCAACAGGCCCATCATGGTCGGATAGGCCTGATCGGGCTTGGCCAATCCGGGCGCCAACACCACCGCGGCGATGCCGGGAATCACCACGATCGCCGGCACCAGCAGCTTCAAGAACGCGGCGAACAACACGCCCTTCTGCGCCTCGGCCACGCTCTTGGCCGCCAGTCCGCGCTGGATGATGTACTGGTTGAAGCCCCAGTAGCTGAAATTCATGATCCACAGGCCGCCGAGCAGCACGCCCAGGCCCGGCAGATCCTTGTAGTGCGGATTGTCGGGACTCAGGATCATGTGGAAGCGTTCGGGCTGGGTCTGCAGCAGATGCTGGAACCCGGCGATCACGCTGCCTTCGCCGATCCGGCTCAAGGTCAGCGCCGAGATCATCAAGCCGCCGATCACCAGCAGCGACACCTGCACGATGTCGGTCAGCGCCACCGCCTTGAGCCCGCCGTAAATCTGGTAGGCCAGCGCGAACGCACCGAGCAGCAGCAATGCGTAGGACTGATCCATGCCGGTCAGCTGGGAGACCGCGATCGAACCCAGCCACAGGATCGAGGTCAGGTTGACGAACACGTACAGGATCAGCCAGAACACCGCCATCACCAGACGGATGACCCGGCCGTACCGCTGCTCGAGAAACTGCGGCATGGTGTAGATGTCGTTGCGCAGGAACACCGGCAGGAAATACTTGCCGACGATCAACAGGGTCAGCGCCGCCATCCATTCGTAGGAGGCGATGGCGAGCCCCAGCGCGTAGCCCGAACCGGACATGCCGATGATCTGCTCGGCCGAGATGTTCGCCGCGATCAGCGAGGCGCCGATGGCCCACCACGGCAGCGCCTTGCCGGCCAGGAAGTAGTCCTGCGCGTTCTTGCTATGGCCCTTCTTCTCGCGCGACACCCATTGCGCCAGCAAGAAGATGCCGGCCAGATAGAACAGCACGATCGCGATATCCAGTGCAGACAGCATCTCTCGCCCTCTTCGATTCGGTTCCGGCGCCGCGAGCCGCCGGCGTTCGCTATCCGTCCGCGCGCGCCGCGAGCGCGGCGCGCGGTCAGTTCCGCAACAGGCCGCGGGCGCGCGCCAGGGCGTACAGCCCGCGCGCGCCGACGGTTTCGTCGTGTTCCCTCACCCGGCCGCCGCGCCGTTCCAGCGCGACCCGATAGGGCTGCATCAGCGCCGGCGCGGCGACCAGATGCACCAAGGCCCGTTCCGGCAACTGCCGCAGTTCGTGCCCGATCAGCAGGCCCGACAGGAACGAGCGCAGCGCCTGCGGCGCCAGCACCCCGAACAGACCGTGCGTGCGCACCGCGAACAGCTGCCGGGTCAGGTCGCCTTCGCCGACCGCGTAATCCAGTCCCTGCGCGAACGCATCGTCGTCGTGCGGGCCCGCTTCCATCAGCCGGCCGAGCAGGCTGTGTTCGCTGAGCACATGGAACAGTTCGCCGGTCATGCTGGTGGCGAAGCGCCGGATGCGGCCGTCTTCGATCCACACGTGCTTGCAATGGGTGCCGGCCAGACAGGCCAGATGCCGGCCCGGGCCGAGCCGGTCGAGCAATCCGCAGATCTGAGTTTCTTCGCCGCGCATCACATCGTGCACGCCGTCGTCGCCGCGCACGCTCAGGCCCGGCACGATCCACAGCTCGCGGCCCACGAGTTCCGGCGCGGACAATCCGACCATTCCCGCGGCGATCTCGTCCAAGCCTGCCGGACATTCGACATACGCCACTTCGCGCCAGCCCTGGCGGCTGCCGACCATGCCGGCCATCGCCACCAACGGCTCGTCCCAACCGTCGAGCATCGGCGCGAGGATCGCGGCGAAACGTCCGGCCGCGCCCAGCGCGCCCTCGCCGGAGCGGCGCGCGTCGATCACTTCGCCGCGCGCATCGAGGCGGAACGCGCGCAGGCTGCTGCTGCCCCAGTCGATGGCGATCATCGGTCGTCGAACCTCGCTTCCGGCAATCCGCGGAGGCCTTCGAGGCGCGCGCGGAACACGCCGCCGGCCGCGGGCTGCTCGCGCAACCGGTCCGGCGCGAGTTCGTCGCGCGCGGTGGTGATGTAGAGGCAGTCCAGTCCGGGCCCGGCGAAGCTCACGCAGCTCACATGATCGGTCGGCACCGCGACGACCCGCTCGACGCGGCCGTCGCGCGCATAGCCGACCACGCGGCCGGCGCCCCACTGCGCGCTCCACAGGCGGCCGTCGCGGTCGATGGCGGCGCCGTCCGGGCTGGCCGGCGCCGGCACGTCGGCGAACACGCGCGGCGCGCCGACCTCGGCGCGTTCGGCGTCGTACGCCGCGTGCATGATCCGCCCTTGCAGGGTGTCGCAGTAATAGATCCCGCGCCCGTCGGGATCGAAGCACAGGCTGTTGGGAATCGCCACGCCGCCCAGATCCAGACGCCGCAGGCCGTAGCGGCGCGAGTACTGGTAGAAACTGCCGATCGGCGCACGCGCCGGATCTTCGTTGAGCGTGCCGAATACGAAGTTGCCGCTGCGGTCGGCGCGGCCATCGTTGATGCGCAGGCTCGGGCGGTCGGGTTCGACCGCAGCGATCGGCACGGTCGGCAATGCATCCAGATGCTCGGCTTCGCGCGGATCGGCGTAGTGCAAGCTCTTGGCGAAGCCGAGCAGCAAGACACCCGATTCGCACAACGCGAACGAACCCAGCCGATCCGGTAAGCGCCAGTGGCGCGTGTCGCCGCGTCCGGGACGGTGCCGCCACAGCCGCGCCGAATGGATGTCGGTCCACCACAGCGCCTGCTCGCGCTCGCACCACAGTACGCCTTCGCCGAGCCGGCAGCGGCTGTCCACGGCCAGTTCCGTGATGCGCGCGGGCGCGTCCGCCAGGGCCGCCCCGATCACCATTCGGCGACGCTGCCGTCGCGATGGCGCCACAGCGGATTGCGCCAATCGGCAGCCTCGCGGCTGCGCTCGATCACTAGCGCCTCGTCGATCTCCACGCCCAGCCCCGGCCGCGTGAACGGCTTGAGCGAACCGCGTTCGAGTTCGAACGCGTCCTTGTTGAGCACGTAGTCGAGCAATTCGCCGTCGGCGTTGTAATGGATGCCGATGCTCTGTTCCTGCAGCACCGCGTTCCAGCTGACGAAGTCCACGTGCAGGCACGCGGCCAGCGCGATCGGCCCGAGCGGGCAATGCGGCGCGAGGGCGACGTCGTAGGCCTCGGCCATCGAGGCGATCTTCATGCATTCGGTGATGCCGCCGGCGTGCGACAGGTCCGGCTGCACGATCGCCAATCCGCCGGCGTGCAGCACATGCTTGAACTCGAAGCGCGAGTACATGCGCTCGCCCGCCGCCAGCGGAATCGCGGTTTGCGCGGCCAGGCGCGGGTAGTACTCGGCCTGTTCGGCCAGCACCGGCTCTTCGACGAACAACGGCCGGTACGGTTCCAGTTCGCGGATCAGCTGCTTGGCCATCGGCCAGGCGACGCGGCCGTGGAAGTCCAGGCCGAACTCGATGCTGTCGCCGAACGCGGAGCGGATCTCGGCGACCCTCGCCACCGCCGCATCGATGGCGCGGCTGCCGTCGAGCATGCCCAATTCTTCGCAGGCGTTGAGCTTGAACGTGTCGAAACCCAGCTCCAGCCGTTGCCGGATCTGCGCGACGATATCGGCCGGGCGGTCGCCGCCGACCCAGCAATACGTCTTCATGCGATCGCGCACCAAGCCGCCGAGCAGCTGATACACCGGCACGCCCAGCGCCTTGCCCTTGAGATCCCACAAGGCCTGATCGATGCCGGCGATGGCGCTCATGAACACCGCGCCGCCGCGGTAGAAGCCGCCGCGGTAGAGCGTCTGCCAATGATCGTTGATGCGCGCCGGGTCTTGTCCGATCAGCGCCTCGCCGAGTTCGGCGACCGCCGCTTCGACCGTGCGCGCGCGGCCTTCCACCACCGGTTCGCCCCAGCCGACCAGACCTTCGTCGGTCTCGATCTTGAGGAACATCCAGCGCGGCGCCACGCGGTAAGTGCTGAGTCGGGTGATTTTCAAGGCTGATGGCTCTGGTGGGCGGCGACGAAACGTTCGGCGCGGGCGCGGGTCGCCGCGGGCGTCTGCCCCGGGCGATACAGATCGCTGCCCAGGCCGGCGCCGGCGCAACCGGCTTGCAGGTAATCGGACAAGTTGTCGGGATGGATGCCGCCGACGGCGAGCACCGGCACCGACGGCGGCAGCACCGCCTTGAGCGCGCGCACGTAGCCAGGGCCGTAACTGGACGCGGGAAACAGCTTCAGCGCGTGCGCGCCGGCGTCGAGCGCGGCGAAGGCCTCGCTGGGCGTGGAGAAGCCGATCGCGCAGAACAGCCCGCGCGCGACCGCGCGGCGGATCACCGCGGGATGGGTGTTGGGCGTGACCATCAGGCCGGCGCCGGTATCGGCCAAGGCGTCGGCGTCGGCCTCGTTCAACACCGTGCCCGCGCCGATCATCGCGCGCTCGCCGGCGGTGGCGAGCGCGGCGCGCACGCTGCGCAGCCAATCGGGCGAGTTGGTCGGAATCTCGATCAGGCCGATGCCGGCCGCGATCAACGCGTCCACATGCGCCGGCGTTTCGTCCGGCACGATGCCGCGCAGGATCGCGATCAGCGGCCGTTGCGCGGACCATTGCGCATGGCGGTCGACGGCGCGCGAACTCGTGGGGGAGGTCATGGGCGCGGTCATTCGTGATAGAGCTGGGTGCGGCCGCCGTCGATGACGATGTCGGCGGCGTTGATGAAGCGCGCTTCGTCGCTGGCCAGGAACAGCGCGGTGTAGGCCACCTCGTCCGGCTCGCCGATGCGCTTGGGCGGCAGCAGTTCGGTCTGGCGGCGGCGCGCGGCGTCGGGATCGGGCTGCGCGTCCAGCCAGCGCTCGATCCGCTCGGTCAGGATCAGCCCCGGCGAAATCGAATTGAAGCGCAGGCCGCGCGCGGCGTATTCCAGGCCCAGCGCCTTGGTCAGCCCGATCAGCGCGTGCTTGGCCACCGGATAAGGGAACGCACCGGGAATGATCTTGTGCCCGTGCACCGAGGCGATGTTGATCACCGAGCCGGCGCCGCGTTCGAGCATCCACGGCAGCGCCGCCTGACTGAAATTCCAGGCGCCGCCGAGGTTGATCGCGAGGTTGCGCCACCAGTCGTCGGCAGCCAGGGTCAGCGGATCGCAGAACACGTCCACGCCGGCGTTGTTGACCACCACGTCGATGCCGCCGAGCCGGCGCGCCGCCTCGTCGACGAAGGCGGCGACCGCGCCGGCGTCGGCGACATCGCCGGTCGCGAACCATTCGCAGGCGCCGTCCGTCGCGGCCTCAGCGCGGTCGTAGCCGGCCACGCGCGCGCCGTGGGCGACGAACAGCCGCGCGATGGCCGCGCCGATGCCGTTGGCGGCGCCGGACACCAGCACCTTCTTGCCGGCCAGTCGCCGCGCCGAAGCGGACGATGCGGATTGCTCGCTCATGGTTGCGTTTCCTCGGACGCCGTCGCCGGCTGCAAACGGAATTCGTAACGCGTCGGCGCCAGCGCGATGCGGTAAGGCGCATGCGGCTGACCCCACTTGCTCCATTGATCGTCGCCGCCGACGCCGATCTGGCGTTCGTCGATCATCAGCGTTACCTGTTCGCGCGGACGGATGTCGTTGCTGTGCGCCTGGCCCACGGGCTTGCGGTCCAGGTCGGAGTACGGAAACGCCAGCGCGTTCACCGACAGCGGCTTCGCGGCGACCACCTTCAAGCCGGCGCCCTGCTGCGGGGTCAATGTCATCCAGCGCACGCCGACCTTGTTGCCGGTTTCCTGCGGACGGATGTAGTCGTGGTTCTGCTCGGCGATCTTGCCGGCGTACACGCCGATCTCGCCGCTGCCGTAGCGGTCGGCGTACGTTTCGTGCGGGCCGCGGCCGTACCAGCTCAGCTCGGTGATCCGGCTCGGCATGGCGAACATCATTCCCAGCCGCAGCGGATCGGGCAGGCCGGCGTAGACCGGAACGAAGTCGGCGACGACCGCGACCGACCCATCGCGCTGCAGCGTGTAGGCGACATCGAAGCGAACATCGGGCTGCTCGTCGCCGCCGAGGTCGAAGCCGACCTTGATCCGCGCCGCGCCGTCCTCGGCCCGCTCCACCGTCACCGCGCGCACCCGCCGCGATTGCGACAGCGCCTTCCATATCTGATGGCCGGCGAACAGGCCGGTGCCGATGTCGTTGTCGGTCGGCGCGCGCCAGAAGTTCGGCGTGCCGCCGCTGAGCAGGGTTTCGCCGCCGACGGCGTAGCGCTGGATCTGCCCGCTGGCGCGATCCACGCTGAGCTCGGCGCCGGCGGCGCGCAGCGTCGCGGTCCGCGCCGAATCGGCGATGCTCACCTCCGGTCCCTTGGCCGCGATGGCCGGCAGCGACGACGGCGCGGGCGACAGCGCGAACTGATCCCAAGCCATCACCTGCCCCGCCGGCACCAGCGGCACCGCACCGGCGCGCGCGCGGGCGCGCAAGGTCAGGAAGTACTCGGCGCCGGGCTTGCGCGCGAACTTGGGCAAGGCGAAATCGACGGTCTCGGCGCTGTCGGCCGGCGTCTTCAGCGCCGGGCCGGCGCCCTGCGCGACGACTTTGCCGTTCTCGCGCAGCAACCAGTCGAAGTCGTAGCCTTCGAGGCTGACGAAGTTGTTGCGGTTGCGCACCACGAAGCGCCCGGCCGCCGCATCCGCGGCTTCGAACTGCACCGGCGCGTACACCTTCACCAGTTCGTACCAATGCGGATTGGGCGTGCGGTCGGACTGCAGCAGTCCGTCGCCGAACTCGATCGCATCATTGCCGGAAGGATTCGGGCCGTAGTCGCCGCCGTAGGCCCAGAACGGGCTGCCGTCGGCGCCGGTCTTGATCATGCTCTGATCGACCCAGTCCCAGATGAAGCCGCCTTGCAAGCGGTCGTGGGCGTAGATCGCGTCCCAGTAGCGCTTGAGGTCGCCCAGGCTGTTGCCCATCGCATGCGCGTACTCGCACAGGATCAGCGGCTTGGCCGGATAGTCGGGGTTGGTCGCGTAATCGACGATGCGCTCGACCGAGTCGTACATCGGCGCGTAGAAATCCACGTACGGTTCCACCCGGTGCTGCGAATACAGCGTGCCCTGCCCGAGGTAGCTCAACAGCCGGGTCTTGTCGCGCGCATGCACCCAAGCGGCCGCGTCGGCGAAGTTAGGGCCGGTGCCGGCTTCGTTGCCGAGCGACCAGAACACCACCGAGGGGTGGTTCTTGTCGCGCTCGACCATGCGCTGGACCCGCTCCAGATGGGCCTGGCGCCACTGGGGGTCGTAGCCGATCTGGACCTTGTCGCGCGGCCGCATGCCCTCGTCGCCGAGCTGCATGTAGCGGTGCGATTCGATGTTCGCCTCGTCCATCACGTACAGGCCGTATTCGTCGGCCAAGGCATACCACAGCTCGGCGTTGGGATAGTGCGAAGTGCGCACCGCGTTGATGTTGCTGAGTTTCATCAGCTCGATGTCGCGCCGCATCGAGGCTTCCGAGATCACGTGGAAGGTGTGCGGATCGTGCTCGTGGCGGTTGACCCCGCGGATCTTGATCGCGCGGCCGTTGACCAGGACTTGGCTGTTCTTCACCTCGACGGTGCGGAAGCCGATTCTCGTCGCGGTGGCTTGCAACAACCGTCCCCGCGCATCGCGCAGTTCCAGCAGCAGCGTGTACAGGTTCGGCGTTTCCGCCGACCACGCGCGCACATCGGCGATCTCGCCGGACACGCTGAGTTCGCGCACCTGCGCCGACGCCGGCACCGCGGCTTCGCGGCTGAACACGCTGCGCTCGCCGTCGAGCACGCTGGCCTTGACCGTGGCCGCGCCGTCGCCGCCGACGACGCTCAGATCCAGGTTCAACACGCCGTTGCGGTAACCGGCATCGAGCCCGGCCTGGGCGAAGAAATCGCGGATCCAGGTCGGCGGCGGCGCCAGCAGGTAGACGCCGCGCTCGATGCCGCTGACTCGCCAGAAATCCTGGTCTTCCAGGTAACTGCCGTCGGACCAGCGATAGACCTGGATCGACACGTTGTTCTTGCCGGGACGCAGCGCGGCGGTGACGTCGAACTCGGCCGGCAGCTTGGAGTCTTCGCTGTAGCCGACCTGACGGCCGTTGACCCATACGTAATAGGCCGCGCCGGCCGCGCCGATGTGCAACAGCACGCGGCGGCCGTCCCAACCTTGCGGCAGATCGAACTCGCGCCGATACGAACCGACCGAGTTGATCTCGTGCGGGATGAACGGCCGATTGGCCGGAAAGGGGTACGCGATGTTGTTGTACAGCGGCTGGCCGTAGCCCTGCGCCTGCCACATCGACGGCACCGGGATCGTCTTCCACGCCGAGGCGTCGAAATCGTCGCGGAAGAAATCGCGCGGGCGCCGATCCACGCTGGGCGCGAACGCGAAGCGCCAATCGCCGTCGAGATCGAGGAAGTAGCGCGAGCCGGCCGGCTTGCCGGCCTTGGCCAGTTCGACCGACTCGAACGGGAAGCCCGTCGCGCGCATCGGTTCGCGATGGATCTGGTTGATGTCCGGCCGCTCCCACTCCGCGACCGGTTCCGCCGCGAGCGCGGAACCGGCCAGGCACAGCGCCGCGGCCGCGGCCAGCGCGCGGCCGGCCCGGCGCCATCGCGCGATCGTAACCGTCACCATGAACCGCGGATCCCGAACGACAGCGCGCGCCCGTTCGCCGCCACCCATTGCACGCGGTTGGCGTAGCGCGAATACGCCGCTTCGGTTTCGTTGTTGACGTTGGTGGCTTCGGCGAACAGCGAGACATGCTCGTTGAGCTTGTAGCTGCCGCTCAGATCGATCTGCCCGTACGGCTCGACCGTGGTCGGCTCGCCTTGCGAACCGCGCACCGCCGCGAGGTACTCGTCGCGCCAGTTGTAGGCGGCGCGGAAGCTTACCGGCCCCTTTTCGTAGAACACGATCAGGTTGCCCGAGTTGGCCAATCCCACCACCGCGAACTGGCCGGTGGCGATGGACGGATCGAAACTCTGCTTGCTGTCGACGTAGGTGTAGTTGGCCTGCACGCCGAGGCCGTCGAACGGCGCCGGCAGGCGATCGAAGGTGTATTGGAACGACAGCTCCGCGCCCTTGACCACCGCGGTGTTGGCGTTGACCGGCAAGGTTTCCAGGAACGGATAGCCCTGGATCGTGGTCGGGCGGGTGACGTTGGTGACGAAGTTTTCGACCTTCTTGTAGAAGCCCGCCAGCCCCAGATAGCTGGTGTCGTTGATGTACCACTCCGCGCCGAGGTCGTAGTTGCGCGCCTTGTACGGCTTGAGGTCGATGTTGCCGGTGTTGATCGAGCCCGGGCCCGGCGGACGCACGCCGATGTCCTCGCTGATGCGCAGGCTGGTGAGGGTCGGCCGGGTCAGCGTCTCGGAGGCCGAGGCGCGCAGGACCACGTTGTCGCGCACGTTGATGCGGAAGTTCATCGACGGCAGCCAGTCTTGGTAGCTGGTGCTGTTCTGGATCGGGATCGGCGCAGTGAAGTGCACCTGGGCGTTGGTCGGATCGCCCGGCGTGCCGGTGATCGACTCCACCTGCGAGGACACCGCACGCGAGGCCGCGTCGGTCTTGACGAAGCGCACGCCGAGGTTGAGCGTCCACGGCATGCCGCGGAAGCTGTTCTCGAAATTGGCCTGGGCGAAGGCCGAGTACGATTTCTCCTCGACCTGCCAGCGGCTCTGCGGCACCGGGATGGCGGTGTAGCCGCCGTACTTGCTCAGCGCATCGGCGATGCGCTGGGCGCGGTTGGGGTCGTTGGGATCGTAGAACTCGCCGCCGGGCGCGAACTGGTTGTAGGCCGCCGGGCTGGAGAGATAGTCGAAATAGGCTTGCGGATCGAAGCTCAGCCACTGGGTCGGGCCGCCGCGCGAGGCGCCGTCCACCAGCGAACCGGCGCCGAACACGCTGGCCAAGCTGCCCGGCACGCGCACCGCATAGCCGCAGTAGACGCAGTTGAGGTCGCTGTCGGACGTGCGCACGGACACGCTGCCCTTGGTCCGCTTCGACCCGGACACGCCGAACTGCAGCTGCGACAGCGTGCCTTCGAGGAAATTGCGGGTCAGGCTGAGCTTGCCTTCGTACAGTTCGTCGCTGCGGTCGTCGCCCTCACGGTCGACGAAGTGCGCGCGCAGGTCGGAGGTGTCGGTGGTCGGCAACAAGTGGCTGTAGCTGGGGAAGCCGCCCGGATTGAGGTTCCAGGTCGGATTGACGCCGACGTTGCGCGCGCCGAGCACCATGAAATAGCCCTTGCCGCCGCTGTTTTCCTCGGCCTTGGAGTAAGAGCCGTCGAAGTTCAGCGAGGTCTGGTCGCTCAAACTCCAGTCGACGTTGACGCCGACCTGCTGATTGACCGAGTTGCGCGGGCTCGACGAGACGATGTGGTCGTTGGCGAGGCCGCCGGTGTTGCCGCGCACGAACGAAGTGGCGGTGCCGTTGCCGTCGGCGGTGACCGACTGTACGTCCGCCGGGTCGGTGAACAGGCCGAAGGCGTTGACGCGCGAGTCGATTTCGTACTTGGAGTACATCGCGTCCATCGTCACCCGCACCGTCTCGGCCGGCAGCCAGTCGAGCGCGGCGTTGACGCCGGTGCGGGTGCGGCTTTCCTGGTTGACCTTGTACTGGATGGTGCGCGGCACCGCGATGTTGTTGAGGCCGCCGACGCCGTTGATGCCGTTGGTGCCGGTCAGCCAGCCTTCGTCGTCGATGGTTTCGCTGGTGTGGTCGCGCTGGTAGCGCACGAAGCCGAGCAAGGCGCCGAAGGTGCCGTCGGCGTTGGTGTCGCTGATCAGCCCCGAGATCTTGGGCTTGGTCTTGCCCGACATGCTGTCGTCCACCGCCGAAACGCTGCCGGCGATGTGGAAGCCCTTGTCGTCGAGCGGGCGGCGGGTCTTGATGTTGACGGTCGCGCCGATGCCGCCTTCGCTGAGGTTGGCCTGCGAGGTCTTGAACACCTCGGCGGTGCTGATCAGTTCCGACGGCAGCACGTCGAAGCTGAATTCGCGGCCGGCGTTCTCGGTCGCCATGGTGCGGCCGTTGAGCAACACCGTGTTGAACTCCGGGCCGAAGCCGCGCACGGTGATGTAGCGCGCTTCGCCGCCGGAGCGGTCGACCGATACGCCGGCGATGCGTTGCAGCGAATCGGCCACGTTCTGGTCGGGGAACTTGCCCACGTCCTCGGCCGACACCGCATCGACGGTGCCGACGGCGTCCTGCTTGAGCGCCTGCGATTTCTGGATGCTGGCGCGGGTGCCGCTGACGACCACGGCGCCGAGCGTGGTCGGGTCTTTCGATGCGTCTTCGGCCGCGGCGGCCGGTGCGCCGGCTTCCTGGGCCATTGCGGCGTGAATCCCGCCGCCGGATACGGCGAGCATGAACAAAAGCGCGTTGCGGACGGAAACGGCGAGTGCTGATCGATGCATTACCTGGTCCCCACAGACAGCGGTGTTGGATGCGTTGGTCGACGCGGATCGCGGCCCCCTGCCGCGGTCCCCGCAAGCGCACCCGGGCGCCGGGGGTTCCGGGCCGCCGTGCGCGATTTGTATGATAAATACTATCTATACGACCAAGGCTCGCAAGCTGCAGTGCAACATGCGAGGGGAGCGCGGTCACGGTTGCGGCATCGGGTGGCATCCGCGGCGACGTATCGGCGGCAGCGTGGCGGCATCGGCGGGGGCGAATCGGGGACGCGAACCAGCGCGACTGTTCGTTGGCGATTGCCTTCTGCGTCGATGCGGCGTGGGGACGAAACAGGGAAAAAAATGGGTTCCGGCTTTCGCCGGAATGACGGAGGTCAAGGTCGCGACGGCGAGTAGCCGCGTTTCCTTCTTGCCGTCATTCCGGCGAAAGCCGGAACCCATTTTGCTTTTGCCTTGCGCCGAAGCGCTGCGAGCCGATGCACGCGGCGCCGAACCTACGCGCCCATCCGCGCCGTCGAGCCCTGCTCGAATCCGCTCGCCGGGTATGCCGGCGGGCGTCGTTGCGAAGCGACCGTCCTATCGCGCGATCTCAGCGGACCGAAGCCGCGACGAAGCGCGCGAGCGCCGCCGCTCAGCGTCCCTGCGTTGGCAGCCGCGGCGGCGGGCCATGGCGCCACGCCGGACGCGCTTCGTAGTACTGCTTGAAGATGCCGCGCCCCTGCGCTTCGGCGGCTTCCCATTGCGCGGAGGTCAGCTCGGTCCCGTAACGGCGCGGGCCGTCGGACCAGAGCGCATCGAATTCGCCGGTGCGGCGCCCGCGGACCAGATCGCGCGCGTAGCGATAGGCCTGCTCCTGCAGCGGATCGCGCGCATACAAACCGTTTTGGCCGGCGTAGGCGTCGACGTACAGATCCAGCGCCTGTTCCTCGCCGGCGGTGCGGCCCTGCTCCAGCCATTCGCGCGCCAATGCGCGGCGCGCGGCGATCCGCTCGATGTCGGCGATCAGGGCGTCGCGGTCGCCTCCGCCCTGCTGCGTCCAGGCGCTGACATAAGCCAGCCGGGCGCCGTTCGCGTCGCCTCGCCCGGCTTGCTCGAGCCAGGTCATGCCCTCGTCCAGCGCGGCGCGGCCGACGCGCTCGCAGGCGTCGTGACGTTCCACATCCTCGGCGAACTGCCGACGCAGGTTGGCCTGGCGCTCGCGCGAATTCGGGTCGGCCTGCGGATCTGGTTCACCCGCCAGAACCATATCCAGTTTCTCCAGAAGCTTCGCCGGCGAGGCGTCCTGCAAGGTGCGCTGGCAACCGCTCAAGCGCTGGCCCAGCACCGAGGCGGCGGCGAGATCGCCCCCGCGCGCGGCCGCGAGCAATTCGGGGTAGACCCGGTCGATCGGCAGCATCCATCGGCGCTGCGACGGATCGCGCGCCATCGTTTCGGCCTGTTGGCGCTCGAATTCGGCCAGCATCGCCGGCGACGACGCGGGAAGCGCGGACAGGCGCCGGCGCAGTTCGGCCGCGGAGTCCTGCGCGCGCGGCGCGGGACTCGCCCCCACCGTCGCCGTCTGCGCCGACACCGGCGCCGACGCGCCACGATCCCCCGCGCCGGCGCGCGCGAACCACCACGCCAGCGCCGCCAAGCCCGCGCACGCCAGCGCCGTCGCCGCTATCGCCGCGCGCTTCATCGCGGCGCCCTGCGCTGCTGGAACGCCTGCAGGATCTGCGCGGCGCGCCGCTCGACGTCGGCCGTCTGTCGCGCGTCGCCCGGTGGCGCCAGCTGTTGTTCGATGAAGCTGAGCACGCCGGCCGGCATCCTGCGCCCGGCATCGGTGCCGCGGTACGCCTTGAAATAGGCCGCGGCCTCGGCCGCGTCGCGCCCCAGATAGGGCTTGTTGCCGTGCGCGGCGGCCAGCGCCAGCAACGATTCGGGCTCGCCCGCTTCGAACGCGCGCCGCAGATAAGCGCGGGCGAGTTCGCGCCGGCGCGCCACTTCGTCGGCGTGGTCGAGCAGGTCGCCGTCGGTGGGCAGGTCTTCGAACGCGAACTCGCCGTAGTCGACCATCGCGCGCGCATGTCCCCGTTCGGCCGCCAGTTCCAGCCACGCGCGCGCGTCGCCCGCGCGCACCGCGCCGGACAGGTCGCCGACGTCGCCGCAGACCGCATCGGCCCTGTCCTTCGAGTACAGCATCACGTCGAGCAGTTGCGGATCGTCCACGCTGCGCCCGCCGATGCGCAGGTAAGTTCCGCCGTTGGCTATCGCGCGGGCGAGCATCTCGGTGAACTCGCCGCCAGCGATCGGCTGATAGTTGCGGCACCGGCCCAGGACTTCGCCGAGCCGATAGGCGGCCTGCGCGTCGCCGGCGCGAGCGCGCGCTTCCAGTTCGGCGCGGATGTCCTGGAAACGGCCTCGCGGCAGCGGCGACGGGTGCGTCGCGGCCGCGTGCGCGGAGGTTCCCGCAGCCGTCGCGGACTCTGCGGCGGCCTGCGTATCGGCGCCGTCGCTGCGCCCGGCGGGGCGCTCGCGCCCATGCATCCATACACCCGCCGCGCCCGCCGCCAGCAGCAGCGGAACCGCGATCCACAGCGCGTTTGCGCGGCGATTGCGCCTGCCCGATTCCATTGCCCGCTCCCGGCGATCCCCTCGCCTCGTCCCTGTCCAACCCGCAGGATGCGGCAAAACCGGCTCACCCGGTTGCGCCGCGGCGGCTTACTCCACCGTAACCGCCTTGGCCAAATTGCGCGGCTTATCCACATCCGTCCCGCGCGCCAACGCCGCGTGGTACGCCAGCAACTGCACCGGAATCGCATGCACCACCGGCGACAGCACGCCGACGTGGCGCGGGGTGCGGATCACGTGCACCTGATCGGATTCGCCGAAGTGGCTGTCCAGGTCGGCGAACACGAACATCTCGCCGCCGCGCGCGCGCACTTCCTGGATGTTCGACTTCACCTTCTCCAGCAGCTTGTCGTTCGGCGCGATCACCACCACCGGCATCGCCGCGTCCACCAGCGCCAGCGGGCCGTGCTTGAGCTCGCCCGCCGGGTACGCCTCGGCGTGGATGTAGGAGATTTCCTTGAGCTTGAGCGCGCCTTCCAGCGCGATCGGGTAATGCACGCCGCGGCCCAGGAACAGCGCGTGGTGCTTGGGCGCGAAACGCTCGGCCCAGCCGGCGACCTGCGGCTCCAGGTTCAGCGCGTGTTGCACGCTGCCCGGCAGGTGGCGCAGCGCGTCGAGGTACTCGGCTTCCTGTTCGTCGCTGAGCGCGCCGCGCAGTTTGGCCAGGGTCGCGGTCAGGGTGAACAGCGCCACCAACTGGGTGGTGAAGGCCTTGGTCGAGGCCACGCCGATCTCGGCGCCGGCGCGGGTGTAGTACACCAGTTGGCTCGCGCGCGGGATCGCGCTCTCGGGCACGTTGCAGATCGACAAGGTCTTCTGGTGGCCCAGCGACTTGGCGTACTTCAGCGCTTCCATCGTGTCCAGGGTTTCGCCGGACTGCGAAATCGTCACGATCAGCTGCTTCGGATTCGCCACCGCTGCGCGGTAGCGGTATTCGCTGGCGATCTCGACCTGGCACGGCAGGCCGGCGATGGCTTCGATCCAGTAACGCGCGGTCAAACCCGCGTAATAGCTGGTGCCGCAGGCCAGGATCTGCACGCCTTCGACCTCGGCGAACACCTCTTCGGCCTTGGCCCCGAACAGCGACGCGCTGAAGCCGTTGTTGTCCATCACCGCCTCGATGGTGTCGGCGATGGCGCGCGGCTGCTCGTGGATTTCCTTCTGCATGAAGTGGCGGTACGGGCCCAGCTCCAGCGAGGCCAGCGACACGTCCGACAGATGCACCTCGCGCTCGATCTCGACGCCCTGCGCGTCGAACACCCGCACCGCGGCGCGGGTGATTTCGGCGGTGTCGCCCTCTTCCAGGAAGATCACCCGGCGCGTCGCCTGCACGATCGCCGACACGTCGCTGGCGACGAAGTTCTCGCCCTCGCCCAGGCCGACCAGCAGCGGGCAACCCATGCGCGCGGCGATCAAGCGGCCGGGCTCCTTCAGGCTGACCACGGCGATCGCGTAAGCGCCGACCAGTTCGCGCACCGCCGATTGCACCGCCACCAGCAGGTCGTGGCCTTGCTTGAGGTACGAATGGATCAAGTGCGCGATCACTTCGGTGTCGGTCTGCGACTCGAAGCTGTAACCGGCCGCGCGCAAGCGCTCGCGCTGCTCGTCGTGGTTCTCGATGATGCCGTTATGCACCACCGCCAGTTCGCCGAAGCTGATGTGCGGGTGGGCGTTGGCCTCGGTCACGCCGCCGTGCGTCGCCCAGCGCGTGTGGCCGATGCCGATCTGCGCGCTGAAGGCTTCCGCCTGCGCCGCCGCCTCCATCTCCGCCACGCGCCCGGTGCGGCGCACCCGGCGCAGCGTCGAGCCGTCGAACACGGCGATGCCCGCCGAGTCGTAACCGCGGTATTCCAGACGCTTCAAGCCGTCGATCAGGACCGGCACCACATCGCGATCGGCGATCGCTCCTACGATTCCGCACATGCTGGAAGGCGTCCAAGAAAGTGTGACCGCATTCTAACGGCGCGGCGGTCGCCGCGGTGTCCGCGCGGACGCGCTGTCCGGACGAACGGACGCCCGGACGCGGATGCCCGCCCTTTAAAATCAAATAGTTAAAGTTGGCACGCATCGTGCTTGGTATTGGGCAGAGACCCCTTGCCGAGCGCCCCGATGAGCATCCGCGACACCTCCGCCCAAGACCACGCCGTCGCCCCCGCCGCCCAACAGGGCCGGCGCCGCCGGCAGTGGGCGCTGGCCGCGGCGGTCGGCGCGGTCGTGCTCGGCGCCGGCGCCTGGGTCGCGTCGGGCTGGGCCGCGGGCGGCGCTTCGTTCTCGGCCGAGCGCGTGCGCATCGCCGAAGTGAAGCGCGGCGACCTGACCCGCGACATCGCCGCCGACGGCCGCGTGATCGCCGCCAACAGCCCGGTGCTGTACGCCATCGCCGGCGGCTCGGTCGATCTGAAGGTCGTCGCCGGCGACGCGGTGCGCAAGGGTCAGGTGCTGGCCGAGATCGACAGCCCCGAACTGCGCAGCAAGCTGGCGCAGGAACAATCCACCCTCGCCGGCCTGGAAGCCGAGGCCAGCCGCGCCGAACTCGACGGCGAACTGGCGCGCTCCAACGCGCGCAAGGAACTCGATCAGGCGCGCATCGACCGCACCGCCGCCGAGCGCGACCTGGAGCGCTACAACCGCGCCTTCGCCGGCGGCGCGGTGGCCAAGGTCGACGTGGCCAAGGCCGAGGACGAACTGAAGAAGACCGAGATCGGCCTGAGCCACGCCCGCGACGGCGTCGGCCGCCAGGACCGCAGCGCCGCGCTCGACGCGCGCAACAAGCGCCTGCTGGCGCAGCGTCAGCGCGCGATCGTCGCCGAAGCGCAGCGTCAGGTCGATGCGTTGACCTTGCGCGCGCCGTTCGACGGGCAGGTCGGTCAAGTCCAGGTCGCTCAGCGCGCCAACGTCGCCATCAACGATCCGGTGCTGAGCGTGGTCGACCTGGGCGTGTTCGAGGTCGAGATCAAGGTGCCGGAAAGCTTCGCCCGCGATCTGGCCATCGGCATGCCGGCGCAGATCGCCGGCAACGACGGCCGCAGCTACGCGGCGAAGATCTCGGCGGTGTCGCCGGAAGTGGTGTCCGGCGAAGTCGCCAGCCGCCTGCGCTTCGACGGCAAGCAACCGCCGGCGCTGCGCCAGAACCAGCGCTTGAGCGCGCGCATCGTGCTCGACACCCGCCGCAACGCGCTCATGGTCGAGCGCGGGCCGTTCCTGGAACAAGACGGCGGCCGCAACGCCTACGTCGTGTCCGGCGGCATCGCCACCCGCCGCGCCATCCGCACCGGCGCGAGCAGCTTGAGCCAAGTGGAAATCCTCGAAGGTCTGCAGCCGGGAGAACGCGTCGTCGTCTCCGGCGCCGATCAGTTCGCCAACGCCGAAACCGTCCGCATCTCCGGAGAATGATCCCCATGAACGCCGCCAACGCCTACGACTTCGCCCCCCGCTGGAACGCCCAGGAACTCGCCGACGCGGTCCCGCTGCGCCTGCATCAGCTGATCGACTTCGCTCGCGACGATCGGCGCAGCGCCAACGCCGACACCGCCGCGCCCAAGCGCTCCGCGCGCCTGCGTTTCGTCAGCGCGATCGCGCTGCCGATGTTCTCGGTGCGTTGAGCCGGCCCGGCATGCCGCGCTCGCCGCGCGCCGATCGGCACGCCGTCCGCGCGCAGGCGGGGATCCAGAGGCTTCGCGTTCGTGCAGCGATGAAGCCCTGGCTCCCCGCCTGCGCGGGGACGACGTACCGGTAACCGCGCCGCCGCTCCAACCGATCCCGACTCCCGAATTCCCAATCTCCGCTCCAAGGACACCGCCATGCTGCTGATGCGCCAGGTCACCAAGGTCTACCGCACCGAACTCGTCGAGACGCACGCGCTGCGCTCGCTGGACCTGCACGTGCGCGACGGCGAATTCGTCGCCGTGACCGGGCCCTCGGGTTCGGGCAAGACCACCTTCCTCAACATCGCCGGCCTGCTGGAAACCTTCACCGGCGGCGAATACAAGCTCGACGGCGAGGACGTGCGCGGCTTGTCCGACGACGCGCGCTCGCGCCTGCGCAACCAGAAGATCGGCTTCATCTTCCAAAGCTTCAACCTGATCCCCGACCTCAACCTGTTCGACAACTGCGACGTGCCGCTGCGCTACCGGCGCATGGGCGCGGCCGAACGCCGCCAGCGCATCGAGCAGGCGCTGACTCAGGTCGGCCTGGGTTCGCGCATGCGCCACTACCCGACCGAGCTGTCCGGCGGCCAGCAGCAGCGCGCAGCGATCGCGCGCGCGCTGGCCGGTTCGCCGCGCCTGCTGCTGGCCGACGAACCCACCGGCAACCTGGATTCGCAAATGGCGCGCGGGGTGATGGAACTGCTGGAGGAGATCAACGGCCAGGGCACCACCATCGTCATGGTCACCCACGATCCGGAACTGGCCGCGCGCGCGCAGCGCAACGTCCACATCGTCGACGGCATGGCCACCGATCTGAAGGCCGAGCCGAGTCTGGTCCGCGCCTCGGCCATCGCCGCCGCGGCCGACGCCGCCACCGCCTGAGGCCGCGCCCATGTCCGGCAACAGCCAGTTCGCTTACTACCTGCAGCTCGCCTTGCGCAGCTTCAAGCGCAACAAGGTGCTGACCGCGCTGATGGTGCTCGCCATCGCGCTCGGCATCGGCGCGGCGATGACCACGCTCACCGTGTTCTACGTGCTGTCCGGCGATCCGCTGCCGGGCCACAGCCAGAACCTGTATCAGCCGCGTCTGGACCCGCAGTCGATGACCGGCTACATCCCCGGCGCCGAACCGCCGGACGCGCTGTCGCGCCTGGACGCGCAGGCGCTGCTGCGCGACGCGCGCGGCGACCGTCAGGCGCTGATGACCGGCGGCAACGTCGCGATCGAACCGCGCCGCGACAACCTGCCCGCGTTCCGCCAAAACTCGCGCTTCGCCTCGGCCGATTTCTTCCCGATGTTCCAGGTGCCGTTCGTGTACGGCGCGCCGTGGACCGCCAAGGACGACGCCAGCCGCGCGCGCGTGGCGGTGATCGGCAAGAAGCTCAACGAGCGCTTGTTCGGCGGCGCGAACAGCGTCGGCAAGACGATCTGGGCCGACAACTACGAGCTGCGCGTGATTGGCGTGATCGACGACTGGCATCCGCAGCCCAACTTCTACGACCTCACCATGGAGCGCGGCTTCGGCGAGTCCGAGCAGTTGTTCGTGCCGTTCAACAGCTCGCGCGACATGCGCATGGCCCCGCAAGGCAGCATCAGCTGCTGGGGCGACAGCAGCGAACTGCCGGAGAAAAACCGCGATAGCAACGCCAAGTGCATCTGGATGCAGTACTGGGTGCAGTTGAACACGCCGGAGAAGACCGCCGCGTACCGCCGCTACCTGGACAACTACGTCGCCCAGCAGCGCGCCGCCGGCATCTACGTGCGCCCCACCGCGGCCAAGCTCGACAACGTGATGGAGTGGCTGGCCTACAAGCGCGTGGTCCCGGCCGACGTGCGCCTGCAGATGTGGCTGGCGTTCGGCTTCCTCGCGGTGTGCCTGCTCAACACCGTGGGCTTGCTGCTGGCCAAGTTCCTGCGCCGCTCCGGCGAGATCGGCGTACGCCGCGCACTCGGCGCGCCCAAGCGCGCGATCTTCGCCCAGTGCCTGGTCGAAGCCGGCAGCATCGGCCTGGCCGGCGGCCTGCTCGGCTTGCTGCTGGCGCAGTTCGGCTTGTGGGCGGTGCGCCAGCAGTCGGTCGGCTACGCCGGGCTGGCCAAGCTGGACCCGACCATGCTCGCCACCACCTTCGTTCTGGCCGTCGCCGCCAGCGTGCTCGCCGGGCTGTTGCCGGCCTGGCGCGCTTGCCAGGTGACGCCCGCCATCCAGCTCAAGAGCCAATGAGGCCCGCATGGACATCCGTCCGATCCTGACCACCCTGCGTCGCCACAAGACCGCCGCCGCGCTGATCGTGTTCGAGGTCGCGCTGACTTGCGCGATCATCTGCAACGCCTTGTTCCTGATCCAGAACCGCGTCGCCCGCCTGCAACGGCCCAGCGGCATGGCGGAGAACGAACTGGTGGCGCTGCGCATCACCGACATCAGCACCAACAAGGACACCGACGCGCTGACCCGCGGCGACCTGGCCGTGCTGCGCGCGCTGCCGGGCGTGCGCTCGGCGACGGTCTCCAACCAGGTGCGCTACGGCGATTCGGCGTGGAACTCCGGCGTCGGCCCGAAGCCGAACCAGCAGTTGGAAACCGCCAGCGTCGGCGTGTTCTACGCCGAAACCCAGACGCTGGACACGATGGGGATGAAGCTGATCGCGGGGCGCAATTTCCGCGAGGACGAAATCGTGCCGCTGTCGGAGCGGATCAAGCCCGGCGCCGCGCCGGTGCCGGTCGCGCTCATCACCAAGGCGCTGGCCGACAAGATCTTCCCCGGCCAGGATCCGCTCGGCCGTCCGTTCTACGTCGGCGACAACGAGGGCATCCGGGTGATCGGCGTGGTCGAGCACCTGATGCGGCCCAACGAGTTCAACGGCCCGGCCTCGGCGGATTTCTCGGTGGTCTATCCCTCCCGCGTGGACTACAACAACGGGCTGTATCTGCTGCGGGTGACCGACCCGTCGCGCCGCGAGGAAGTGCTCAAGGCCGCCGGCGAGGCGCTGATCAAGAACGGCCCGCAGCGCATCCTGTCCAAGGACAACAAGACCGTCGAGGCCATGGCCGCGGAGTTCAAGCGCACCGACCACGCGATGGTGTGGCTGCTCGGCGCGGTGTGCGTGGCGCTGCTGATCGTCACCGCGCTGGGCATCGTCGGCCTCGCCAGCTTCTGGGTGCAGCAGCGGACCAAGCAGATCGGCGTGCGCCGCGCGCTCGGCGCCACCCGCGGGCAGATCCTGCGCTACTTCCAGACCGAAAACTTCCTGCTGACCTCGATCGGCATCGTGCTGGGGATGGTGCTGGCGTTCGCGATCAACCTGCTGCTGATGAAGTACTACGAGCTGCCGCGCTTGCCGGCGCTGTACCTGCCGCTGGGCGCGCTGAGCCTGTGGCTGCTCGGCCAGCTCGCGGTGTACGGCCCGGCGAAGCGCGCGGCGATGGTGCCGCCGGCGTTGGCGACGCGCGCGGCGTGAGCCACGGGATTCCGTTCGCGCAATCCGATCGGCGCGGTTCGATCGTCGCATCGCAACCGCCGCCGCGTTCGCCGTATCGGTGGTATCGACACGCCGGCGAACGCGGCTTACGCAAGTCATAGCGCAAGACTCGTTTTCGTCAGCGGCGTCGGGAACGCGATTCCGGCAAGCTTCCGACCCGCCGCATCCCCGCGTTCCCACCGCTCCGTCCGGCGTCCGCGCCGGACGGTCCCGGACGTCGCGCCCGGCGCGCGTCCCGCCCCATCGCCACGGAGTCGTCCATGAAATCCAGCCGTTCCCTGCCGAACCTGTCCGCTCGCGGCCTGCGCCCGGCGCTGCGCATCGCCCTGTTGTCGGCCGCGCTGGCCGTCGTGCCGGCGCTGCCGGCTTTCGCTACGGCAGCCACCGCGCCGGCCGCCGCGCCGGCACAAGACGCCGACGTCGCCAAGCGCGTCGCCGCCTTCAACGCCCTGGTCGATCAGCAGTGGGAAGAGATGATGCGGCTGCTGCCCGAGCAGGCCAGCTTCTTCGGCGACTATCGCTACAACGACGCGTGGTCGGATTACTCGCTCGCCGGCGCCAAGCGCACCCGCGACACCGCCCAGCGCATGCTCGCCAAGTTCGAGGCGATCGACACCCGCGGCTTTCCCGAAGCCGACCGCCTCAACCAGCGGCTGATGGTGCAATGGCTCAAGACCTATGTGCGCGGCTACGAACTCAAGACCCACGAGATGCCGCTGGACCAGTTCATCGGCGTGCACCTCAACCTGACCGCGCTGGTCAGCGCGTTCCCGTTCAACGATACGAAGCAGTACGAGGATTACCTCAAGCGCCTGCACGGCTTGCCCAAGCTGCTCGAGCAAGTGACCGGCGTCGCCCGCCAGGGCGCCAAGGACGGGCTGATGCCGCCGCGCTACCTGCTGGAGAAGGTCGCCGCGCAATGCGACAACCTCGCCGCCGCGGCCGGCGAGGACAACGTCTTCGCCGCCTCGCTGAAGAAATTCCCCGACGCGGTGCCGGCCGCCGACCGCGAGCGCCTGCGCCGCGAGATCGTCGCCGCGGTCGACGGCGAAGTGCGCCCGGCCTTCCGCCAGCTGGCCGAGTTCGTGCGCAAGGACTACGCGCCGCACGGCCGCGAGCAATACGGCGTGTGGTCGCTGCCCAACGGCGACGCGCTGTACCGCTACGCGATCGAGCAATACACCACGACCACGACGCCGCCGGAGGAGATCCACCGCCTCGGCCTGAGCGAGGTCGAGCGCATCGAGAAGGCGCAGAGCGAGATCGCCCAGCGCCTGGGCTACGCCAGCCTCAAGGCCATGCGCGATGCGGTCGCCGCCGATCCCAAGCGCCATGCGACCTCGCGCGAGCAACTGCTGGAGGAATACCGCAAGTATCTGGCGCAGATGGAGACCAAGCTGCCGCAGCTGTTCGGCACCTTACCCAAGGCCAAGGTACAGGTGCAGGCGGTCGAGGCGTGGCGCGAGAAGGAAGCCTCGATGGCGCAGTACATGGCCGGCACGCCCGACGGCAAGCGTCCGGGCCTGATCACGGTCAACACCGGCGAGCCGGAAAAGCGCCTGCTGACCACGGTCGAAGCGGTGGCCTATCACGAAGGCGTGCCCGGCCATCATCTGCAGATGACCATCGCCCGCGAACTGCCGGCGCTGCCCAAGTTCCGCACCCTGCTCGGCCAACTCGCCTTCATCGAAGGCTGGGGGCTGTACTCGGAAGAACTGGGCAAGGAAGTCGGCTTCTATCAGGATCCCTACAGCGATTTCGGCCGGCTCTCGCAGGAACTGATCCGCGCCAACCGCCTCGTGCTCGACACCGGCGTGCACTACAAGCGCTGGAGCCGCGAGCAGATGGTGCAGTGGATGCGCGACCACTCCGATATGGAGGAACCCAACATCCAGGCCGAGGCCGACCGCTACATCGCCTGGCCGGGTCAGGCGCTGGCGTACAAGACCGGCCAGCTCAAGATCCGCGAGCTGCGCGCGCGGGCGCAGGCCAAGCTCGGCGCGCGCTTCGACGTGCGCGCCTTCCACGACCGCGTGCTCGGCGGCGGCGCGCTGCCGCTGAGCGAGCTGGAAACGCGGGTCGACGAGTGGATCGCCTCGGTCGCGGCCGGCGGCTCCGCGGCGACGGCGAAGTGAGCCCGCGCGGCGCGCGCCCGCATCGCGGAGCGCGCGCCGCCCTCGCCACGATCGCATCGCGGTCCAGCCCCGATCCCGTCGCTGCGGCGAACGCCGCGCCCCGTTTCGGTTTCGCCGCGCCGCACGCGACCCGCTCCGCCCCCCTACCCTTCGGCCTACGCGGCCGCCGGCCCTCGCTGGCATACTCGGCACCAGGAAACCGCGATCCGCTCCGCGCTTTCCGCTTCCGTCTCCGCGTCCGCCCACGGCCTTCCATGCGCACCGTTCTGGTCATCGACGACAACCCCGCGGTCGCCACCGCGCTCGATCTGCTGTTCGGCCTGCGCGACATCCGCGTGCTGACCGCGCAATCGCCCGAGCAAGGCCTGGAGACGCTCGCGCGCGAGGACGTGGGGCTGGTGCTGCAGGACATGAACTTCACCGCCGACACCACCTCCGGCCAGGAAGGCGTGGCGCTGTTCCGGGCGATCCGCGCGCGCCACCCGGACCTGCCGATCATCCTGCTGACCGCCTGGACCCACCTGGACACCGCGGTGGATCTGGCCAAGGCCGGCGCCGCCGACTATCTGGCCAAGCCCTGGGACGATCAGAAACTGCTGGCGAGCGTGGAAAACCTGCTGGAACTGGGTTCGAGCACGCGCGAGGTCAGCCGCCTGCACGAGCAGCGCCGGCGCGCGCGCCGCGAGCTCGACGCGCGCTACGACCTGCGCGGGCTGGTGTTCGCCTCCGAACCGATGGCGCGCGTGGTCGAGTTGGCCTGCCACGTCGCCCGCGCCGACGTGCCGGTGATGATCCTTGGCCCCAACGGCGCCGGCAAGGAAAAGATCGCCGAGATCGTGCAGGCCAATTCCGCGGTGGCGTCCGGCCCGTTCGTGACCCTCAACTGCGGCGCGCTGCCGACCGAGCTGATCGAAGCCGAACTGTTCGGCGCCGATGCGGGCGCCTACACCGGCGCCAACAAGATGCGCGAAGGCAAGTTCGAGGCCGCCGACGGCGGCACTTTGTTCCTCGACGAAATCGGCAACCTGCCGCCGGCCGGGCAGATGAAGCTGCTGCGCGTGCTGGAAACCGGGCGCTTCGAGCGGCTCGGCTCCAACCGCGAACGGCAGGTCAAGGTGCGGGTGATCAGCGCCACCAACGCCGATCTGCCGGCGATGATCCGCGACGGCCGCTTCCGCGAAGACTTGTACTACCGCCTCAACACCATCCAGATCGAAATCGCGCCGCTGGGCGAACGCCGCGACGACGTGCTGCCGCTGGCGCGCCATTTCCTCGCCGACAACCCGCTCGGCGCGGGCAAGCGCCTGAGCGAGGACGCCGAGCGCGCGCTGACCGCGCACGCGTGGCCGGGCAACGTGCGCGAACTGCGCAACACCTTGCAACGCGCGGCCTTGCTCGCGCGCGGCGAGGCCATCGCCGCGGCGGATCTGGGTTTGCCCGTGGTACCGGTCGCGTCCGCCGCCGCGTACAACGGCGGCGGCGGCGACGAACCCGACCGCGCCGCGATCGAAGCGGCGATCGAGCGCGCCGGCGGCGTGCTGGCGCAGGCCGCCGGCGAACTGGGACTGTCGCGACAAGCGCTGTACCGGCGCCTGGACCGGCTCGGCATCAAGCGCGACTGAGGAGAGCGAGCATGCGCCGCCTGCCCCTGAGTCTGACCTTCGGCGCGGTCGCGCTGGCGTATCTGGCCGTCGGCGCGGCGGCGACGCTGTGGCTGGCGGACTATCTCTCGCCGCGCTGGCTGGCGCCGGCGCTGGTGGTCGCGGTGTTGGCGCCACTGCTGGTCTATCACGTGAGCCGTTTGTTCGCGCCGATGAATTCGCTGTTCCGCGCCCTCGCGGGTTCGGTGGCGAGTTATCGCGACGGCGATTACTCCTTCAGCTTCAACTGGAACGGCCAGGGCGATCTGGGCGAACTGGTCGCCAGCCACAACCGGCTCGGCGACACGCTGCGCGAGCAGCGGCTGAATCTGGTCCAGCGCGAACTGCTGCTCGACACCATGGTGCAGAACACGCCGGTGGCGATGCTGCTGATGGATCCCTCGCGGCGCGTGGTGCTCGGCAATCTGGCCGCGCGCAAGATGCTCGGCGAAGGCCGGCGCCTGGAAGGCCAGGACTTCGACGAACTCATGCGGCTGGCGCCGGCGCCGATGCAGGAGGCCTTCGAGCGCGGCGGCGACGGCATGTTCAGCGTCGGCGACGTCGAGGACGAGGAGATCTACCACCTCTCGCGGCGCATGTTCCGCCTCAACGGCCGCGCGCACGAACTGGTGCTGCTGCGCCAACTCACCTCCGAACTGCGCCGGCAGGAAGTGCAGACCTGGAAGAAGGTGATCCGGGTCATCAGCCACGAGCTCAACAACTCGCTGGCGCCGATCGCCTCGCTCGCCCACTCCGGCGCCGAACTGCTGCGCCGCGGCCAGCACGAGCGCCTGCCGATCGCGCTCAACACCATCGAGGAACGCGCGCGCCATCTGGAAGGCTTCATCCGCGACTACGCGCGCTTCGCCAAGCTGCCGGCGCCGCGCTTGCAGCCGGTGGAGTGGTCGCGCTTCATCCAACAGTTGCGCAGCCAGGTCGAGTTCACCTGCGACGGCATTCCCGTCGACGCCATCGGCCGGGTCGACGCGGCGCAGTTGGAGCAAAGCCTCATCAACCTGCTCAAGAACGCGCACGAATCCGGCTCGCCGCCCGAAGAAGTGCGCCTGCAGCTGCGGCGCGCGCCCGATGCGTGGCGCATCGACGTGCTCGACCGCGGCAGCGGCATGAACGAAGCGGTGTTGGCCAACGCGCTGCTGCCGTTCTATTCGACCAAGCGCAACGGCACCGGACTGGGCCTGGCGCTGGCGCGCGAGATCGCCGAAGCGCACGGCGGCCGCATCGCCCTGCTCAACCGCGACGGCGGCGGGCTGTGCGTATCGATGGTGTTGCCGGACTGATCCGGCGGCGTCGCTCTTCGGCGCCGCCGTCGGCCGCGCGCATCGGCCTTCGATGAATTCGCGGAGAAGCCGGCGCGCGCGCCGCTTCGTTTCCTAAACGCCTCGTTTCCCCGCACTGCGTCCCACTCGCGCGATTCGCGAACGCGCGCATGTTCTTCGCGCGCCGCTTGACCCACGCTTGCGCGGCGAACTTCATCGCATCGCACTCGCACGAATCGTACGCGCGGCCCGTAGGGTGATGCGCCTCTTCGCCCGTTTCTAGCGAGGACGCGCGCGGCAGACGACGTTCGCGCCCGCCAAATCGCAAGCGTTTTCCAAACAATGGAAGAGGAGATCCGTCAATGCTTCGTCAACCTACGCTTTTGGCTGTCGGTCTAATGGCATTACTCGCGAGTTACGGCGCCAGCGCGCGCAATGTCGTGTTCCTGAACAATCCTTCGCCGCAGGACGTGAAGGACATCGGCCATTACGTGGTCAAGAGCACCGGCAAGCCGTTCTTCTCCGATCTGGTCCTGTTCGCCGCCAACATCAACGGCAGCACGCCGAACACGCCGGTGCTGTACTACAACACGGAGATGAGCGCGATCCTCAAGGACAACATCGACGCCGTCCGCCAGTTGCAGAACAGCGGCATCAAGGTCCAGATCTCGTACCTGGGCAATCACCAGAACGCGGGTTGGTCGTGCAACATGACCTCGAAGACCGCGACCAAGCTCGCCAACGCGATGGTCGCCGATGTCGTCAAGTACGGCCTCGACGGCATCAGCGTCGACGACGAGTACTCCACCTGTTCGGGCAGCGCCAGCTCGTTCTACGCGGTGCTCAAGGCGATCCGCGCCAACACCTATTTCACCGGCAAGACCCTGAGCAAGGCGCTGTGGTCGGACTCGAGCTACTTCAAGGCGCCGTACAACGCCGCCAATCAGCTCACCGAAGGCTATGAGATGACCTACGGCGGCAGCGTCAGCTATCTGACGCCCTATGTCGGCTACGGCATGGCCAAGAGCAATCTATTCCTCGGCATCTCGCCGGAGTTCAGTTCGGCCTCGCAGGCCGGCACCATCGCCAAGAACGTCGCCGACGGCGGCTATCAGGGCGTGATGATCTGGGCGCCGAACGCGTTCCTCGACACCACCGCCGCGGCGCAGTACTACACCGCGATCGTCAAGTCGCAGGCCGGTTCGACCGAAACGGTGGAATACGTGCCGTGATCGCGGCGGCCGGCGCGGCGGCAGCATCGCCGCGCCGGAGCCGATACGACGATCCCTCGGCGAACGCCGCGGGATCGTTTTGCGGATCGTCGGCGAAGCGCGCTCCCGCGATTCCGCGGCAAGCGCGCTGCGCCGCGCCGCCGCTCACTTCTGCGGCGTTTTCTTCACCGGCCGCTTCCAGCCTTCCACAGTCGACTGCCGCGCGCGCCCGATGGTCAGCTCGCCCGCCGGCGCCGACCGGGTGATCGTCGAACCGGCCGCGATGGTCGCGTCCTTGCCGATCGTCACCGGCGCCACCAGCGACGAGTTCGAGCCGATGAAGGCGCCGTCCTCGATGACGGTGACCGACTTGTTCGCGCCGTCGTAGTTGCAGGTGATGGTGCCCGCGCCGACGTTGACGCCGGCGCCGATCACGGTGTCGCCCAGATAGGTCAGATGGTTGGCCTTGCTGCCGACGCCGACGCGCGCGTTCTTGGTCTCGACGAAATTGCCCACGTGCGCGCCGTCGGCGAGCACCGTGCCCGGACGCAGGCGCGAGTACGGGCCGATCTGCGCGCTGCCTTCGACCACGACGCCGTCGAGATCGCAGTGCGCGCGCACTTCGGTGCCCGCGCCCAGGCGCACGTCCTTGAGCCGGCAGAACGGGCCGATGCGCACGCCGTCGCCGAGTTCGACCACGCCTTCCAGGATCACGTCGACGTCGATCTCGACATCGTGCCCGACCGTCACCGTGCCGCGCTGGTCGTAACGCGAGGGATCGGCCAGGCGCGCGCCCTGCACGCACAAGGCGCGCGCGGCGCGGCGCTGGAACGCGCGTTCGAGCTGGGCGAGCTGCCAGGGATCGTTGGCGCCCTCCACTTCGATCGGATCGTCCACATGCACCATCTCGGCCGGGCTGTATTCGGCCGCGGCCGAGGCGAACACGTCGGTGAGGTAGTACTCGCTCTGGGCGTTGTCGTTGCCCAACCGCTCCAGCCAGCGCCGCAGCGGCTCGCCGTCGGCGACCAGGATGCCGGTATTGACGGTGCGGATTTCGCGCTGGTCCTCGTCGGCGTCCTTGTGCTCGACGATGCGGCCGACCCGGCCTTCGGGATCGCGGACGATGCGGCCGTAGCCGGTGGGATCGTCCAGATCGGCGACCAGCACCGCCAAACGGCCGGGCGCGTCGAGCAGGCGCTGCAAGGTCGACGCCTGGATCAACGGCACGTCGCCGTAAAGAATGAGCACGCGCGCGTCCTGCGGCACGCCGGGCATCGCCTGCTGCACGGCGTGGCCGGTGCCCAGGCGCTGGGTCTGCTCGGCCCAGCTCAGGTCGTCCTGACCGGCGAAGGTCGCGCGGACCTGTTCGCCGCCGTGCCCGTAAACCACATGAATGCCGGCCGGGCGCAGGGCGCGGGCGGTGTCGATCGCATGGGCCAGCATCGGCCGCCCGGCGATCTTCTGCAGGACCTTGGCGGTCGCAGACTTCATCCGCTTGCCCTCGCCGGCGGCGAGAATCACGATGTGCAACTGGTTCATCGACTCATGAGCCATGTACTAAACCTTCCTGACCTGTTCGGTGCTTGACGTGGGCCCCCCGTCGGGTCCGAATCTTAGCAATTGCCCACGCAAGGACTCTGCATGCCCGCTGAGCGCGCCCCCTGGCGGACCGCCGCACTGGTCTCGTTTTTCTTCGTCGCGGTGGCGGTGATCGTCCTGCGCCAGGACGCCAACTGGGATCTGCGCAACTACCACCTGTATACGCCGCTGGCTTGGCTGGACGGCCGGATGGCCCAGGACATCGCCCCGGCGCAGCTGCAGACCTGGCACAACCCCATCGTCGATATCCCGTTCGCGCTGATGGTGCGCGCGGGCCTGGGCGGGCTGCCGATCACCCTGTGGCTGGCCATTCCCAGCCTGCTGGCGCTGTATTTCGCCCTGCGCCTGCTCGACGCCCTGCTGCCGGCCCAGCGCAGCCGCGCGCGCACCTGGATCGCCGGGCTGGCGATCATGACCGGCGCGGCCATGTACCCGGGCACCGCGGCGATCTTCAACGACCACATCGTCGGCATGTTCGTGCTCGGCGCGCTGCTGTGGTGGGCGCAGTCGCAGGGCCGGCGCGGGCCATTCGCGACCTGGCTGCCGGTCGGCTTGATGGCCGGCGCGGCGGCCGGGTTCAAGCTGACCGGGGTCACGTATTGCCTGGGCTTCGTCGCCGCGGCGCTGGTCGCCGGGCCGGTGCGGCAGTGGCCGGCGCGGATCCTGGCGCTGGGCATCGGCGGCGTCGCCGCGGTCGCGGTGTGCTGGGGGCCGTGGGGTTGGTACGTGTGGAAGCTGCACGCCAATCCGCTGTTTCCGTACTTCAATCAGTGGTTCCTTTCGCCCGATACCATCGCCGCGTCGTGGCGCGACTCGCGCTACGTCCCGCACGGCTTGATCGATGTGTTGGACCCGCCGCTGCGCCTGCTGCGCCGCAACCGCGACTATTCCGAACCGCTGCTGGCCGATCCGCGCTTGCTGCTGGGCCTGTGCGCGCTGGGCGCGTGGCTGTGGCTGTTGCGCCCAGGCGCGCAGGCCGGCGCGGGCGCGAGCGGCTCCGCTGCCGGCGGCCTCAGCGCCGCCGATTCCGACCTCGCCGCCGCCCAGGCCAACGCCGTCGCGCTGCGCTGGCCGCTGCTCGCGTTCGTCGCGGTCAGCTATTTCGGCTGGGCCGGCATGTACGGCATCTACCGCTATCTGCTGCCGCTGGAAGTGCTGTGTTCGCTGCTCATCGTCGGCGCGGTTTCGGCGCTGTTCGCGCGCAAGCGGCCGGTCGTGGCGATGCTCGTGGCGACGGTGCTGGTGATCGTGCCGACCAAGCACCCCAACTGGGGCCGCGATCCGTTCCGCACACCGATGATCGCGGTGAAATTCCCGCCGCTGCCGGCCGGCAGCGTGGTCCTGACCAGCACCGAACACCCGGTCGCCTACGCCGTCGCCTTCCTCCCGCACGACGTGCCGGCGATGGCGGTGCGCAACAACTTCATGGACCCGCAGCAGTGCACCCGCCTGCAAGAACGCGTCGAGCGCACCGTCGCCGGCAACCCCGGCCCGCTGTGGCTGCTGCGCCCAGCCCAACCCGACGCCGTCGCCGACAGCCGCATCGCGCTGTACGGGCTCAGCGTCTCCGGCGCCTGCAAGCCGCTCGACAACAATATGGGCGACTTGGAACTGTGCGCGCTGGCGCGGGCGCCGTTCGCGCCGATTTGCGTCAAGAAGTAAGCGTCGTTCGCAGCTCGCGCGACGCGCCGCTTCAGCGGCCGTCGCCGCGATGCACGACCTGATCGGTGATCAGCCGCAAGATCTCGTTCGAGCGCCGGTTCACCGTATCCAGAATCAAGCCGGTCGCGAGCAAGATGAAGGCCGTCAGCGCCAACGCCGCGGCCAGCACCGCGGTGGACGGGTGGGTGACCGCGCCGGTGCCGCCGAATTCGTGGATCACCACCGCGCCGAAGCCCAGGCTGGCCAAGCCCGCCAGCGCCGCGGCGGTGCCGAAGAACAGCAGCGGGCGCAGGTCCTTGTAGAGGAAGCCGATGGTGCGCAGCACCCGGAAACCGTCGCGGAAGGTGTTGAGCTTGGACTCGCTGCCTTCCGGGCGCACGCCGTAGGGCACGGTGCGTTCGGTCAGCACGAAGGCGTTGGCCATCGCGAACACGGTCATCTCGGTTTCGATCTCGAAACCGCGCGACAGCACCGGCATGGATTTGACGAAGCGGCGCGAGAACGCGCGATAGCCCGACAGCACGTCGCGCACCGGCTGGCCGAACAAGCGGCCGATGCTCCAGCGCACGAGCTTGTTGCCGAAGCCGTGGAAGCGGCGGAACGAGCCGCTGTCGTGCTGTTCCAGGCGCGTGCCGACGACCATGTCGGCGTGGCCGTGGAGCACGTCCTCGAGCAAGGCGCGCGCGTGTTCGGCCGGATAGGTGTCGTCGCCGTCGACCATCAGGTACACGTCGGCCTCGACCTCGCGGAACATCGCCCGCACCACGTTGCCCTTGCCCTTGGCCGGCACCCGGCGCACCAAGGCGCCGGCTTCGCGCGCCAGCTCGGCGGTGGCGTCGGTGCTGGCGTTGTCGAACACCCAGATCTCGGCTTCGGGCAAGGCGCGGCGGAAGTCGGCGACGACCTTGGCCACGGTGCGGGCCTCGTTGTAACAGGGAATGAGTACCGCGCTGCGCAAGGCCGCGCTCCGAAACGTTCTGGAATGGCGCGATGGTACAGCCTCCGCTCGGCCTCGTCTGGCTAGAATGCGGGCCATGAACCCCCTCGCCCCGTCCCCCGCCACGCCCCGTTCGCGCCGCAACCGGGGCGCCGCATGAGCCTGACCCGGCAAGGCCGCAATTACCTGGTGTTCGGCGGCATCCAGTACTGCGTGGACTGGGGCGTCATGGTCCTCCTGAGCCACCTGGGCATGCCGGTGGAGGCCGCCAATCTGGCCGGCCGCATCAGCGGCGCGTTGCTGGGCTTCTGGCTCAACGGCCGCTTCACCTTCAACAGCGAGAACACCGCGCTCGGCCGCCGCCAGTTCGCGCGCTTCCTCGCGCTGTGGGTCGGCACCACCTTGATCAGCACGCTGGCGATCAGCCTAGTCGACCGCTACGCCGGACTGGAATGGACCTGGCTGGCCAAGCCGGTGATCGAACTGGTGCTGGCCGTGGTCGGGTTCACGGTGTCGCGGTACTGGGTGTATCGGCGCTGAGGCGATGACGGCGGCGAGACTTCGCCGCTCGATGCCTCCGGCACCACGCAATCGCCGCGGTCGCGGCATGAAGCGGCGATCGTTCGCAGGTTAGGGGCGCGGGCGACCGACGCCTGATCCGGCTGATGATCCGGCCGAACTGCGGCTTCGTCTCGAACCGATCCAGCCACCCCCGATTCCAAAAACAAAAACGCCGGCGCGAGGCCGGCGTTTTCGCATCGCGGCGCGGACGCCGGATCAGTGCTTCATGTTCTTGCGCAGACGCTCCAGCGCCTGCAACTGCGCCATCGCTTCGGCCAGCTTGGCCTGGGCTTCGGCGATGTCCATCTGCGGGCCGCGGTTGGCCAGCGCGCGCTCGGCTTCTTCCTTGGCCGCGCGCACGGCGGCTTCGTCGATATCCTGGGCGCGGATCGCGGTGTCGGCCAGCACGGTCACGACCTGCGGCTGCACCTCGAGGATGCCGCCGGAGACCGCGAAGTCGAGCTGTTCGCCGTTGGGCAGGGTCACCACGACCTTGCCCGGCTTGAGGCGGGTGATCAACGGCGCATGGCGCGGCGCGATGCCGAGTTCGCCGATCTCGCCGGTGGCGACCAGCATCGTCGCTTCGCCGTGGAAGATTTCATCCTCGGCGCTGACGATGTCGCAACGGAAGGTGGATGCCATGTCTCTCTCGCTTCGCTCGTTCGAGGGGAAAGGGGGGAATTAGGGGGCTCAAGGGAATGGCGGGTCAGCGGGGAAAGCGGTCAGCCGGTGCGGCTGCCATTCCCTTCATTCCCTTTATTCCCTTCTTTCCCCTGATTTCCTCAGCCCACACCCATCTTCTTGGCCTTCTCGACGGCTTCTTCGATGCCGCCGACCATGTAGAACGCCTGCTCCGGCAGGTGGTCGTACTCGCCGTCGCAGATGCCCTTGAAGCCGCGGATGGTGTCCTTCAGCGACACGTACTTGCCCGGGGCGCCGGTGAACACTTCGGCGACGTGGAACGGCTGCGAGAAGAAGCGCTCGATCTTGCGCGCGCGGGCCACGGCGGTCTTGTCTTCTTCCGACAGCTCGTCCATGCCCAGGATCGCGATGATGTCCTTCAGTTCCTTGTACTTCTGCAAGGTCGACTGGACGCGGCGCGCGGTGTCGTAGTGCTCGGCGCCGACCACGTTCGGGTCGAGCTGGCGCGAGGTGGAATCGAGCGGATCGACCGCCGGGTAGATGCCCAGCGCGGCGATGTTTCGGCTCAACACGACGGTGGCGTCGAGGTGGGCGAAGGTGGTCGCCGGCGACGGGTCGGTCAGGTCGTCCGCGGGCACGTACACGGCCTGGATCGAGGTGATCGAACCGGTCTTGGTCGAGGTGATGCGCTCCTGCAGCACGCCCATTTCCTCAGCGAGCGTGGGCTGGTAGCCCACCGCCGACGGCATGCGGCCCAGCAGCGCCGACACTTCGGTGCCGGCCAGGGTGTAGCGGTAGATGTTGTCGACGAAGAACAGCACGTCGCGGCCCTTGCCGCTGGCGTCCTTCTCGTCGCGGAAGTATTCGGCCATGGTCAGGCCGGTCAGCGCGACGCGCAGACGGTTGCCCGGCGGCTCGTTCATCTGGCCGTACACCATCGCCACCTTCGACTTCGACAGGTCGTCCTGCACGATGACGTTGGCGTCGGACATTTCGTGGTAGAAGTCGTTGCCCTCGCGGGTACGCTCGCCCACGCCGGCGAACACCGACAGGCCCGCGTGCTCGGTCGCGATGTTGTTGATCAGCTCGAGCATGTTCACGGTCTTGCCCACGCCGGCGCCGCCGAACAGGCCGACCTTACCGCCCTTGGCGAAGGGGCACATCAGGTCGATGACCTTGATGCCGGTTTCCAGCAGCTCGTTGCCCGAGGACTGTTCGTCGTAGGCCGGGGCGGCGCGGTGGATTTCCCAATGCACGTCGCTCTCGACCGGGCCGCGCTCGTCGATCGGCTCGCCGAGCACGTTCATGATGCGGCCCAGGGTCGCGGTGCCGACCGGCACGGCCACGGCGCGGCCGGTGTTGGTCGCGATCAGGTTGCGCTTCAGGCCGTCGGTGGAGCCCAGCGCGATCGCGCGGACGATGCCGTCGCCGAGCTGCTGCTGCACTTCGAGCGTGATGGCGGTGTTCTCGACCTTCAGCGCGTCGTACACCTTCGGCACGGACTCGCGCGGAAACTCGATGTCGACGACCGCGCCGATGATCTGAACGATCTTGCCCTGGTTGCCCTGGCTGCTCATCTTGGATTCCTCAGTAACTTTCAAATGCTGCTCGTGGTCGCAGGCTTCAGGCCGCGCCCACCGGATGGATTAGACCGCGGCGGCGCCGCCGACGATTTCGGAGATTTCCTGGGTGATCGCCGCCTGACGCGCCTTGTTGTAGACCAGGTTCAAGGTGCCGATCAGCTTGGTGGCGTTGTCGCTCGCCGCCTTCATCGCGACCATGCGCGCGGCATGCTCGGAGGCCACGTTCTCCAGCACCGCCTGGTACACCAGCGACTCGATGTAGCGGGTCAGCACGTGATCGAGCACGGTCTGCGCATCGGGTTCGTAGATGTAGTCCCAATCGTGCTTGGCGACCTGGGTTTCCGGCGCCGGCAGCGGCAGCAGCTGATCGAACGCCGCGCGCTGGGTCATGGTGTTGACGAAGTCGTTGTAGCAGACGAACACGCGATCGACGGTGCCGGCGCTGTAGGCGTCGAGCACGACCTTGATCACGCCGATCAGCTGCTCCAGGTGCGGCTGGTCGCCCAAGTGGGTGACCGAGGCGAGCATGTTGACCTTGATCCGGCGGAAGAACACCGAGGCCTTCTGGCCGATGGTGACCACGTCGACCTCGACGCCCTGCTCCTGCCACTTGCGGAATTCGCCGAGCAGCTTGCGGAACAGGTTGTTGTTGAGGCCGCCGGCCAGGCCGCGGTCGGACGACACGATCACGTAGCCGACGCGCTTAACGTCCTTGCGCTCGACCATGTACGGATGCCGGTAATCGGAATTGGCCTGGGCCAAGTGACCGATCACCTGCTTGATCACGCGCGCGTACGGGCGCGAGGTCTTCATCCGATCCTGCGCCTTGCGGATCTTGGAAGCCGAGACCATTTCCAGCGCGCGAGTCACCTTGCGGGTGTTCTGCACGCTCTTGATCTTGGTTTTGATTTCGCGTCCGCCTGCCATCTTTCGCTCGCTTTGTTCGCTTTAGGGAATAAGGGGAAGAAGGGGATTCAGGGGAATGCGGGGGATGTCGTCTTGGGGAACGGCTGGGTTGCGCGCCTGCCATTCCCTGTTCCCTTCGTTCCCGGTTCCCGCTCTGCCCGCCTTACCAGGTCCCGGTCTGCTTGAACTCTTCGATGCCCTTCTTGAAGGCGCCCTCGATCTCGTCGTCCCAACCGCCGGTCGAATTGATCTTCTCGACCAAGGCGCCCTGGGTGTTGACGAAGTGACCGTGCAGCGCATCTTCGAAGGCGCCGATCTTGGCGACCGGCACGTCGTCCATGTAGCCCTTGTCCACGGCGTAGATCGACAGCGCCTGCAGCGCGATCGACATCGGCGCGTACTGCTTCTGCTTCATCAGCTCGGTGACGCGCTGGCCGCGCTCGAGCTGCTTGCGGGTGGCTTCGTCGAGGTCCGAGGCGAACTGGGCGAACGCCGCGAGTTCGCGGTACTGCGCCAGGGCGATACGGATGCCGCCGGAGAGCTTCTTGATGATCTTGGTCTGGGCCGAGCCGCCGACGCGCGACACCGAGATGCCGGCGTTGACCGCCGGACGGATGCCGGCGTTGAACAGGTCGGTTTCCAGGAAGATCTGGCCGTCGGTGATCGAAATCACGTTGGTCGGCACGAACGCGGAAACGTCGCCGGCCTGGGTTTCGATGATCGGCAGCGCGGTCAGCGAACCGGTCTTGCCCTTCACTTCGCCGTTGGTGAACTTCTCGACGTAGTCGGCGTTCACGCGAGCGGCGCGCTCGAGCAGGCGGCTGTGCAGGTAGAACACGTCGCCGGGGTAGGCTTCGCGGCCCGGCGGACGGCGCAGCAGCAGCGAGATCTGGCGGTAGGCCACGGCCTGCTTGGACAGATCGTCGTACACGATCAGCGCGTCTTCGCCGCGGTCGAGGAAGTACTCGCCCATGGTGCAGCCCGAGTAGGCGCTGATGTACTGCATCGCGGCCGATTCGGATGCGGTCGCGGCGACCACGATGGTGTGGGCCAGCGCGCCGTTCTCTTCCAGCTTGCGCACCACGTTGGCGATCGAAGAGGCCTTCTGGCCGATCGCGACGTAGATGCACTTAATGCCGGTGCCCTTCTGATTGATGATGGCGTCGATGGCCATCGCGGTCTTGCCGGTCTGGCGGTCGCCGATGATCAGCTCGCGCTGGCCGCGGCCGATCGGGATCATCGAGTCGACCGACTTGTAGCCGGTCTGCACCGGCTGGTCGACCGACTTGCGCCACAGCACGCCCGGAGCGACGCGCTCGACCGGAGCGGTCATGGTCGCGCCGATCGGGCCCTTGCCGTCGATCGGCTCGCCCAGCGCGTTGACCACGCGGCCCAACAGCTCGCGGCCGATCGGCACTTCGAGGATGCGGGCGGTGGTCTTGGCCACGTCGCCTTCGCGCAGGTGTTCGTAATCGCCCAGGACCACGGCGCCGACCGAGTCGCGCTCCAGGTTCAGCGCCAGGGCGAAGGTGTTGTTCGGCAGTTCGATCATTTCGCCCTGCATCACGTCGGCCAGGCCGTGGATGCGCACGATGCCGTCGGACACCGAGGTGACGGTGCCTTCGTTGCGCGCTTCGGCGGCCAGCTTGACCTTCTCGATGCGGGTCTTGATCAGTTCGCTGATTTCGGACGGGTTGAGCTGGGTGCTTGCCATTGTCGTTTCCTTGGTCCTGCATCGCGACGAAGCGACGCGCGGGTGCTTTCTTTTAACGGGATCGAAGCGGAGCGGTTCGCGATTGCGCTGAAGCCTGAGCTAGCCAATCGCGCGCCGCGGACATCGGATCCCGGCTTTAACCGGCCAGCGCCGTCTGCAGGCGCGACAGCTTGCCCTTGAGCGAGCCGTCGATCACCACTTCGCCGGCGTCGATCACGGCGCCGCCGATCAGCGAGGCGTCGACCGCGGTCTCGATCTCGACCTGACGGCCGAAGCGCTTGACCAGCGCGGCCTTGATCGAATCGAGCTCGGCCGCCGGCAAATCGCTGGCGGAGGTGACCTTGGCCTTGACCACGCGGTCGGCGTCGGCGCGCAGTTCCTCGAACAGGCCGGCGATTTCCGGCAACAGAGCGAGACGGCGGTTGTCGGCCAGCAGGGTCAGGAACCGCTGCACGGACTCGTCCGCGCCGTCGATCGCGACCAGGGCGACCGCTTCGGCGCCGGTCAGGCGCGGATGGCCGAGCACCGACTGCACTTGCGGATCGGCGGCGACGCGCGCCGAGAAGGCGAGCGCTTGCGACCAATCGGCGGTGCGGCCGGCTTCGCGCGCCAGCGCGAACGCGGCGCGGGCATACGGACGGGCGAGGGTGAGGTTCTGGCTCATCGCGTGGGGCGTTCCGGTCAGATTTCCGCGGCCAGCTCGTCGAGCAGCGCCTTGTGGGCGTTGGCGTCGATTTCGCGCTTGAGCAGCTTCTCGGCACCGGTCACGGCCAGCGCGGACACCTGCTTGCGCAGATCCTCGCGGGCGCGGTCGGCGGCGGCGGCGATCTCGGCGTCGGCCAGCGCCTTCAAGCGCGTGCCTTCGACCATCGCATCGGTCTTGGCCTGATCGACGATCTGATTGGCGCGCTGATGCGCCTGATCGACGACTTCGTTGGCCTTGACCCGGGCTTCGCGCACGATTTCGTCCGCCTGCGCGCGCGCCTGCTGGACGAGAACCTCGGCGCCTTCGGCATTCGCCAGGCCCTGGGCAATCTTTTGTTGACGTTCTTCGATCGCCTTGTTCAGGGGCGGCCAAATGAACTTCATCGTGAACCAGATGAGGATCGCGAACGTGATCATCTGGCCGAAGAAGGTCATGTTGATATTCATGACAGCTCCGATAGGACGCTGCGGGCGCGAACACCCGGGAGAACCGCCCGCTCGCGCGGACGGTTCCGTTCAAGCAACTTAGTGAGCGGCGGCAGCGGCGGCCGGCGCGGCGGCGGCCGAAGCCTGCACGGCGCCCAGCAGCGGGTTGCCGAACGCGAACAGCAAGCCGACGGCCAGCGCGATGATGAACGCCGCGTCGATCAGGCCGGCCAGCAGGAACATGCGGCCCTGCAGCATCGGCACCAGTTCCGGCTGACGAGCGGCCGACTCAAGGAACTTCGAGCCCATCAGCGCGATGCCGAGGCAAGCGCCGATCGCGCCGAGGCCGACCATGATGCCGATCGCGATAGCGGTCAGGCCCTGCACATTGGCGATGAATTCCATGGGTTTTCTCCTACTGAAACGTTGGTTTGGCTAAAGGAAAGGGTGAAACGCGCAAAGAACTGAAAGGTGGAACCCGGGTCAATGACTCTCGTACGCGCCGGCGATGTAGACGACGGTGAGAATCATGAAGATGAAGGCCTGCAGCAACACGATCAGGATGTGGAACAGCGCCCAGGCGGCGTTGAAGATCACGCCCGGCACGAACATCAGCAGACCGCCGCCCAGCAAGCCGGCGATGAGCATGAACACCAGCTCGCCGCCGTACATGTTGCCGAACAGTCGCATCGCGAGGCTGACCGGCTTGACCAAGTACTCGATGACGTTGAGGCCCAGGTTCGCCGGAGCCAGCGCGATCTTGGCGCCGGTGCCGTGAGCGTGGAACGGCGAGGTCAGCAGTTCTTTGCCGAAGCCCAGGCCGCCCTTGGCCTTGATCGAGTGATAGAGGATCAGGAAGAACACGGTGGTCGACAGCGCCAGCGTCGTGTTCAGATCCGCGGTCGGGACCCAGCGGAAATAGGTGCCGTGCGCGACTTCGGCGCCGGCGGTGGTCTTGACCACCCAGCCCGGCAGGTCGAGCGGCAGCAGGTCCATGCCGTTCATCAGCACGACCCAGACGAAGATGGTCAGCGCCAGCGGCGTCAGCGAGCTGCGATCGCCGTGGAAGCTGTCCTTCACCTGGCCGTCGATGAACTCGAGGATCAGCTCGACGAACGCCTGGCCCTTCGACGGCACGCCCGAAGTGGCCTTGCGCGCGAAGAAGCCGAACCAGGTGATGAAGATCAAGCCCAGGATCAGAGAAACGACCCAGGTGTCGATGTGGAACGCGCCACTGCCCAGCGAGATGGTGTTCTGCTGGAGGTGGTGCTGGATGTATTCGTTCAGGCCGCCCGAACCGGTCTGTTCACTCACGAAAGACACCTATCGTTTCAAAAGATTGGCCAGTACGAACGCCAGCGTCGCCGCCGACAGACCCACCAGCATTGGAAGGGGAGGCAAACGCCACACGGCCATTCCCAGGCCGAGCATCGTCAAAACCGCCACCCATTTGAATATGACTCCGAGCAGCAACCGCCCGATCGCCGATCCGGCCGGTTGCACGCCGCCCCCCAACGCCATCTTGGCGGCCGCAAGACTGCCGGCCACCGCCGCGCCTCCGCCCACCGCTGCCGCCAGCGCGGACGTCGCACCGAGGGAGAGGAAGGCCAGCGCGGCCAGCGCCGTCGCGCCGGCTTGCCAAGCAATCGCGCGCGACGCCAGCCGGCGGCCTGCGGACAATGGATCGTGCACGCGGGTCTCGTCGGTCTGGGGTTGGCGCAAAGCGCCCGGTAGAGCCGCAAAAGTATAGAACGAGACCGACTTTGCGGCAACCGGCGGCAGTCACAACCTTGCCATAGGCGGCGTGTTGGGCGGCGATGGCTGCGGCGGTCCGGGCGTTCACGGCCGCGACTATGCGGCCAAGCGCTAGTGCGTTGAATTACCTGGGAGGTAAGTCGCTGTGCGCTTGAGGCCGCAATGATAGATCGGAACTATGAAAACGGTCGCATCATTCGATTTGATTTTGGCCGGGAAAGGCGTATGTTGAGAATCATTCTCATTTGAACCCTCCCCCATGGACAAGACCCTCAGCTTCGCCGGCGTCCACTTCACCGTCGCCTTCCTGGTCGGCTATTTGATGACCGGCAGCGTGTGGGTGGGCGGCGCGCTCGCCCTGGTCGAACCGGCCTGCAACACCGTCGCGTTCCATCTGCACGAGAAGGTGTGGAAGCGCATCGAACAGCGCCGCTCCGCGGCCGCCGCCGCGCGCGACAGCGGCACGTTGGCCACTTGATCGAAATCTTTGACGAACTGCGGAACCTTTCCGCGGCGCACCGGTCAGTATCTGCGAACGCCCGCCGCCACTCTCTCCTCGTCAATGGCAAAGCAGCGGCGGGCACCCCGAAGCCCCGGCACCCACCGCCGGGGCTTCGCCTTTTTTGTGACCCGGCTCACTCATCCGCCGATCCGGTTTTGCTGAATCGGTCGAGGCCTCCACGTTTCACGGTCGCTGAACCGCAGCGACGGCATGCATGGAAGCGTCAGTACGCCTGCGTGCTGACTTCCCCCGCATACGGAGTGATCCCGTGACCAACGCACTTCTGCCATCGGCGCTGCTCGCCGCCGGCGTCGCGCTCTGCGCGTACGCCCTGCCCGCGCACGCCGAGGACGACCGCTTCACCATCCGCCTAGGCGCGATGTCGGTCGACACCAGCGGCGAATTCACCGCCGGCACCACCTTCCGCGGCAATCCCTACGAGTTCAGCCAGGACTTCGATTTCGGCAGCAAGGAAACCGTGCCGCGCCTGGAAGGCCTGTTCAAGTTCGGCGACCGCCACCGCGTGCTGTTCAACTACTGGGGCTACGACAAGAGCAAGACCGCGCGCCTGACCCAGGACGTGTCCTTCGACGACACCACGATTCCCGCCGGCAGCTTCGCCCGCGCCAAGACCAAGTTCGAACTCGCCAGCGCGATGTACGACTACGCGGTGGTGGAAACCGACACGATCAGCTGGGGCCTGCAGATCGGCGTGGAGTACGCCAAGATCGAAGGCAAGCTGCGCGCGCAAGCGGGCGCGGCGAACTACAACGGCAGCCGCAGCGAGGACGGTTACGCGCCGGTGGTCGGCACGCGCCTGACGCTGTCGCCGAACGAGCATTGGCGCTTCGTCGTGCAGGGCCAATATCTCGACGCCGACTGGGGCGATTTCGGCGACTACAAGGGCGACATCAGCCGCGCCAACGCGCTGGCCGAATACCGCTTCACCCGCAACGTCGGCATGTTCGTCGGCTACGACTGGTTCAAGATCGACGCCAAGCGCAGCCGCGGCAACGTCGATGTCGGCCTGGATCAGCGCTTCAAGGGGCCGATGGCGGGCGTGACGTTCTCGTTCTGACCGCATAACGAAAGAGCCTTCGAACCCGGTGCGTTCGCTTCGGATCCTTGCGACCCGAAGCGAATGCGCCGAACCCGAAGGCTCCGTCGCGGCGATTACTTCTTCTTCGGGATGTACAGATCGGTGATGGTGCCATCGAACACCTCCGCCGCCATGCCGACCGATTCGCTCAGGGTCGGATGCGGGTGGATGGTGTGGCCGATGTCGGCGACCTCGCAGCCCATCTCGATCGCCAACGCCACTTCGGCGATCAGATCGCCGGCATGCACGCCGACGATGCCGCCGCCGACGATGCGGTGGGTGGCTTCGTCGAAGATCAGCTTGGTGAAGCCCTCGGTGCGGCCGATGCCGATCGCGCGGCCGCTGGCCGCCCACGGGAACTTGCCGACGCCGACCTTGAGACCCTTGGCCTTGGCTTCGGTCTCGGTGACGCCGACCCAGGCGATTTCCGGATCGGTGTAGGCCACCGACGGAATCACCCGCGCGACCCACTCCTTCTTCTCGCCCGACGCCACTTCGGCGGCGAGCTTGCCTTCGTGGGTGGCCTTGTGCGCGAGCATCGGGTTACCGACCAGATCGCCGATGGCGAAGATGTGCGGCACATTGGTGCGCATCTGCCGGTCGACCGGGATGAAGCCGCGCTCGGTCACCTGCACGCCGGCTTGGTCGGCGCCGATCTTGGCGCCGTTGGGCGAGCGGCCCACGGCGACCAGCACGCGGTCGTACACGCCCGATTCCAGCGCCGGCGTCTTGCCGGCCTCGGCGCTTTCGAACGAGACCTTGATGCCGTCCTTGAGCGCTTCGGTGCCCGCGGCCTTAGTCTTGAGATGCACGGCCACGCCCTGCTTCTTCAAGCGGTCGGCGAGCGGCTTGACCAGATCCGGGTCGGCGCCCGGCATCAGTTGGTCCATGAATTCGACCACGGTGACTTCGCTGCCGAGCGCGCGGTACACGGTGGCCATTTCCAGGCCGATGATGCCGCCGCCGACGACGAGCAAGCGCTTCGGCACCTCGGCCAGTTCCAGCGCGTCGGTGGAGTCCATCACCCGCTTGTCGTCCCACGGGAAGTTGCCGAGCTTCACCGCCTGCGAACCGGCGGCGATGATGCATTGCTCGAAGCGGATCAGCTGGGTGCCGTTCTCGCCCTGCACTTCCAGCTCGTTCGGCGACACGAACGCGCCGACGCCGGTGACGGTGCGGACCTTGCGCTGCTTGGCCATGCCGGCCAGGCCCTTGGTCAGCTGGCCGACGACTTTTTCCTTGTACTTGCGCAGCGCGTCGAGGTCGATGCTCGGCTTGCCGAAGCTCACGCCGTAATCGCTGGCGTGCTCGGCCTCGTCGATGACCGCGGCGGCGTGCAGCAGCGCCTTGGACGGGATGCAGCCGACGTTGAGGCAGACGCCGCCGAGGCTGGCGTAGCGTTCGACCAGCACGGTGTCGAGGCCGAGGTCGGCGGCGCGGAACGCGGCGGTGTAGCCGCCGGGGCCGGAGCCGAGCACGAGCATGCGGCATTCGACGTCGGCCTTGCGGCCGCTCGCGGCGGCGGCGGTCGGCGCGGGCGCGCTCGCGGCGGGCGCGGCGGCCGGCTTCGGCGCTTCGGCCGCGGCGGGCTGGGCCGGCGCGGCAGCGGGCGCGCTGGCGGCGGGCTTGGCCGCTTCGGCGGCCGGCTTGGCCTCGCCCGCGCCTTCGGCTTCCAGGATCGCGATCACCGCGCCCTCGGACACCTTGTCGCCGAGCTTGACGTTGATCGACTTGACCACGCCGTCGGCCGAGGACGGCACTTCCATCGTCGCTTTGTCCGATTCGAGCGTGACCAGCCCCTGGTCCTTCTTGACCGTGTCGCCGACCGCGACCAGCAACTCGATGACCGGTACGTCGTCGTAGCCGCCGATGTCGGGAACCTTCACTTCGATGCTGTTGGCCATGACGCGGCAATCCTCTTGAAAAGCTTCGCTGGCGCGCGCGTGGGGCGCGCGCGGTGGGGGCGCACGGACGGGCCATGCGTGGCGTCCGCCGCGGCGGACGCCGGAAAAGCGCCGGTGCGCGCGGGCGTCGCCGCCGCGCGCGCCGGCTCGATCAGGGCGCGGGCGCGGCTTGCAGTTGCTGTTCGAGTTCGTCCAGCGACTCGCCCAGCGCGCGCCAACGGCGCTCGCGCTTGTTGGCGCTGGCGCTGGCCGCTTCGGTCAGCAGCGTCGCCTGCTCCATCAGGGTTTCGCCGACGCCGCAGTCGGGGCGCGCGCCGCTCACGCGCAGGCCGTCGACCACGAACAGCACTTGTTCGGCGTCGCGGTACTCGGCCGGCTTGTCCGACGGCACCGCTTGTTCCAGCGCGCGCTTCCACGCCGCGATCAGGCGCTGGGCCAGCGCGGCGGGGATCGGCGCTTCCTCGCTCTCGACTTCTTGATCCACGCGCAGTTCCAGCGCGCCGCCGCCGCGCGAGCGGCTCCACACCTGCACGCGCTCGTTCGGCACGCCGTGGCGCAGGGTCCAGTCGGCGTCGCCGCCGGCGCCCGGGATCAGCAGCAGGCCGCTCTCGGTGCCGCGGGTCGGCAGCAGGGTCAGGCTCAGGCGCGGTTCGGCCTTGGCCGCGAGCAGTTGTTCCACGGCCGAGCCGTGGTTCTCCGTCGCCGGCGGCCAGCCGCGGCCGAGCGGGGCCGTGCAGCCGTCGGCGGCCTGCGCCAGCGGCGCGGCCAGGGCGAGGGCCAACGCGAGGCGGGCCAGGCGGCGGGAGGCGGAAACGTTGCGCGGGTGACGGCTCATCGAAAAAGAAGGTTCCTGGTGGCGGACGGCGAAAGCGAACCGGGCGGCGGCCGCACGAAGCGGCGCGCCGGACGGCCGCGCGCGGCGGCCGCCCCGGCCGTTACAGCAGCGAGCGGCGCATATCGGCGAGCAACTGCGCCAGATACGCGGTGAAGCGCGCCGCGGCGGCGCCGTCGATGACGCGGTGGTCGTAGGACAGCGACAGCGGCAGGATCAGGCGCGGCGCGAACTGCTTGCCGTCCCACACCGGCTGGGTCGCCGACTTGGACACGCCCAGGATCGCCACTTCCGGCGCGTTGACGATCGGAGTGAACGCGGTGCCGCCGATGCCGCCGAGCGAGCTGATCGAGAAGCAGCCGCCGCTCATGTCGGCCGGGCCGAGCTTGCCTTCGCGCGCCTTGGCCGCGAGTTCGCCGGTTTCGCGGGCGATCTGCAGCACGCCCTTCTTGTCCACGTCGCGCACCACCGGCACCACCAGCCCGTTCGGGGTGTCGGCGGCGAAGCCGATGTGGAAGTACTTCTTGAGGGTCAGGTTTTCGCCGCTCGCATCGAGCGAGGCGTTGAAGGTCGGGAACTTCTGCAGCGCATTGACCGAGGCCTTCATCAGGAAGGCGAGCATGGTCAGCTTGATGCCGGCCTTCTCGTTTTCCTTGTTGAGCGCCACACGCAGCGCTTCCAGGTCGGTGATGTCGGCATCGTCGTGCTGAGTGACGTGCGGGATCATCGCCCAGTTGCGCGCGAGGTTGGCGCCGGAGAGCTTCTGGATGCGGGTCAGCGGCTTGGTTTCGATCTCGCCGAACTTGCTGAAATCGACCTTCGGCCACGGCAGCAGGTTGAGGCCGCCGCCGAGCGCGGGCGCGGCGCCCGCCGCGGCCGGCGCGCCGCCGCCCTGCATGACGCCCTTGACGAAGGACTGCACGTCTTCCTTGCTGATCCGGCCCCCGCGCGAACTGCCGGTCACGCGCATCAGGTCGACGCCGAGCTCGCGCGCGAACAGGCGCACCGCCGGGCTGGCGTAGGGCACCTTGTCGGGCATCAGCTCTTCGGCGGTGAAGGCCACCGGCGGGGTGCGCGGCGGCAGCGCCTCGGGGTCGGTGCCGGCGGTGGCGCCGGGCAGCGCGGCCGGGGCTTCGGACTTGGGCGCTTCGGCCTTCGCGGCCGGGGCGGGTTCGCTCTTGGCGGGGGCCGGGGCTTCGGCCTTGGCGGGGGCGGCCGGTTTGGCGGGCTCTTGGGCCGGCGCGGGCGCCTGCTTTGCTTCCCCTTCGGTTGGTTCGATCAACGCGACCACGCTGCCTTCCGCCAGCTCGTCGCCGATCTTGACCTTGAGTTCGCGCACGATGCCGGCGAACGGCGCCGGCACTTCCATCGTGGCTTTATCCGACTCCAGCGTGACCAGGCCCTGGTCCTGAGCGACCGTGTCGCCGACCGCGACCAACAGTTCGATGACGGGCACGCCGTCGTAGTCGCCGATGTCGGGGACGCGTGCTTCCTTCAGATCAGCCATGTTCGTGGGGCTCCGCAAATGCGCGAAAACCCTATTGTGTCTTGTGCGGGCGGTGGCGCCAACCGCGTTACGCCCGCTGCAGTACTAAAGGCCTAAGCGGCACAGCCGCTGCGCCGCCGGCGTTTGCGTACGCCCCAGTACTGAGGGCGGCCGCCACGCCTGGCGCGGGCTCAGCGCTTGTCGCCCGGTTTGTCGTCCTTGGGCTTGAGCTCGACCTTGAGCAGATCCAGCGAGCGCCCGTCGAAACGGTAGGACAGTGCGTTCTCCAGCCCGTCGAGTTCGAGCATGCGCTGGCACAGGCGCTCGCCGCGGCGTTCCAGGACGTTGGCGCGCGGCTGCACCGCGGCTTCGATCTGGGTGTCGATATTCTCCAGCCGCTCGAAGCGCTGGGTGTCGCCGCTGAGCGCGGCGCTGACCGCGCCGCCGACCAGATCGCCGATCACCAGCGGGACCGCCTCGCCGATCGCCTTGCCGATGCCGTCGCCGAGCAGCTTGCCGCTGAAGCGGGTCGGGCCGATGGCGTCGCGCAGGCTGGCGTCGAGTTGCTTGCGCGCCTGCTCGACCTTGGCCTGGGTGCGGTCGGGATGATTGCCGAGCTTGGCCGCGACTTCGCCGAGCGCGACCAGGGCGATGTCGGCGGCCTCGCGCGCGATGGCCTGGGCCTCGGGCATGGCCGCGCGCGCGCCGCGTTCGAACTCGGCCAGCCGGCGCGAGTCCTGCGCGCTGAGCTCGACCCAGCGGTCGTCGACGAACATCCGCCCCTGGCGCATGACGATGGCCTTGGGCTCGCCGTCCTGGCGGGTCAGGATCAGGCTGCGCTGGTTGAGGGTGAGCTGGTACGGGCTGTCGATCTCGCAGCGGCCGTCGATCTTGACCTCGGCGAAGGCGGCGCCGCAGGCCAGCGTCGTTGCGGCCGCAGCGGCGAGTCGGAAAAGCGGGCGGGACGGCATCGTCGTGTCCTCGACGGTGGAATGGGCGCAGCTTGCCGTTCGCGTCGCGGCGGCGGCACGTGCCTTTCGATGGCATGACCTTCGTCATGGCGATTGGACGTGCCGATTCTGGCGCTTGCCGCGCGCTTACGCCTTGCAAGGTTCGTGTCGGTCGCGTGCGCGCGGCGATGCGGATGCACGCGGCGACGCTGGTGCCTTCGCGCGCGGACGCGCCTTTTCGCAGGTGCGCGGAACGCCGAAAACGGCTCGTTTTCGTTCCGTTCAAGAAATCGGCGCGGACTCGCGCCAACGCGCGCGCGCAGTCGCGCGCTTCGCGCCGGTGCGCGCGCAAGCCGGCGCGCGCATCGTTCATGTTGCGGCCATTCGTCTCTGGAGCCGCATTTTCCAGGGTTTTCCTCGCCGACAGCGGCTTCAGCGAAGTATCGACGCGATAGCCGCGATGCATTCGAACGCACTCGATGCGCAAGGTTTTTCGCCAGTCCCCATCCGTTCATTTCATTCATTTTTGCCTTGAAAACAGGCCTCTAACACGCTTCTCGCGTGAAAAGTTCCTTCACGCGCGTTCGCGCGGCAAGTTCGGTTCATGCATGCGTTGCTAACTTGCGCCCCGCCTCCCCCAAGGCATTACGCAACACACACAACAACACAGGAGTCCACTCCATGATCCGCTTCCGTCATTTGACCCTTGCCATGCTCGGCGCCCTGGCCTTCGCCCCGGCCGCGTTCGCTCAGGATGCGTCCACCGACAGCGCGAGCGGCAAGCGCTTCGCCATCGTCGGCGGCTACGCCCTGACCCAGCCGACCAAGAATCCGCAGATCGCCGGCACCCGCACCAACCTGGACGGCGACGGCGCTCCGACCCTCAGCGCCAGCTACTTCATCAACGACAACTTCGCCGTCGAGTTGTGGGGTTCGGCCGACAAGTTCGGCCACCGCATCAACTCCAGCGCCGGCAAACTCGGCAGCGTCGATTCGCAGCCGGTCGCGCTGAGCGGCCAGTACCACTTCCGCGGCGCCGACAGCATCGTGCGTCCGTTCGTGGGCCTGGGCTACTACCAGGCCAACTACACCGGCGAGAAGCTCGAGAACGGCCAGCGCCTGGGCGTGGACAACGCCAAGGGCGGCATCGCCACCGCCGGCGTCGACCTCAACATCAACCCGACCTGGTTCGCCCGCGCCGACGTGCGCTACATGCAGGGCAGCAAGTCGGACGTGAAGCTCAACGGCCTGAAGGTCGGCGAGGCCGAACTGAACCCGGTCACCGTCGGCGTCGGCATCGGCGCGCGCTTCTAAGCGAGCACCACCTAAGCGGGCACGCTCCGAGCGAGCCGCGCTACCGCGCAGTGGCAGTACGCAGCAAGCAGTGGCAGTACCGCAAGACAGCAAGCGATGCACCGCAACACCGTTGTGATCGAAGGCAGTCGCAGTACGCAGTACCGATGTAGCAGTACGCAGTCGCAGTACCGAACGGGCTCCCTCGCGGGAGCCCGTTCTTTTTTGCCCGCGGGAAACGCACCTCAGGCCGGCGCGTCGCCGACGAACTGGATGACGTAGAACGCCGCGCCGCGCGGATCGGCCAGCCGGGCGATGCGCACGCCGCTGTTGGCTTGGAACGGCGCCGATTCCAGACGCCCACCGAGGTCCAACGCGCGCTGCACGCAAGCGTCCACGTCCTGCACCTGCAGATAGATCGACCAATGCGGCGGCCGGTCGCGCCACTCCGGCCGCATCTGCAGCAGGCCGCCGAGCATGCGCTGTTCGTCGGCGAACACGCGGTAGCCGTCCGGCGCGCTGGGATGGCCGCGCATGCGCCAGCCGAACAGTTGCTGGTAATAGCGTTCGGCGCGGTCGATGTCGCCGGTGGCCAGTTCCGCCCAGCACACCGCGTTGTCCACGCCCAGCGCGTCGGCGCCGGGGTGGGCGCGCTGCTGCGCGAGCGAGAACACCACGCCTTCCGGGTCGGCGCACACCGCCATGCGCACGTGTTCCATCAGTTCGAACGGCGCGGCGATCATGCGTCCGCCCAGCGCGACCGCGCGCGCGACCGCCTTGTCGCAATCGGCGGTGCGGAAGTACACGCCCCAGTGCGGCGCGCCGATCCCGTCGACGCCGACGACCGCGCCGGGCACCAAGGTGTAGGTGCCGGCCACGTCGCGGCCGTCGAGCTGGAAGATGGTGTAGAGGCTGCCGTCGGGCATCGGCGTGCGCTCCAGCGTCCAGCCGAACAGCGCGCCATAGAACGCCTCGATCGCCGGCTGGTCGTCGGTGGCCAGCTCGAACCAGCACGGAGCCCCCGGAGCGTGGACGAGCGCGGTCATGGCTGACTTCCCCCCGGCTACTGCACAGTCGTTACTGCCAACTTCGTCACGACAGTACGCCCGGGAGCCGCGTCCGTCATTGCGCGCTGCGGCGAGAAAACGGCGTACCCGCTAAGGATGTTCAGCTTCGACGTGGACCCGTTCGCGGCGCAGCAGGTACAGGCCGCTGGCGACGATGATCGCCGCGCCCGCCCAGGTCACCCGGTCGGGCAGCACGCCCCACAGGGTCAGGTCGAGGATCACGCCCCAAATCAGCGCGGTGTATTCCAGCGGCGCGATCAGCGAGGCCTCGCCGAGGCGGAAGGCCTCGGTGACCGCGTACTGGCCGAGCGAGCCGGCCACGCCCAGGCCAAGGATCAGCCACAGGTGTTCGCCGCGCACCGCCACCCAGCCCGGCCACGCCAGCGCGCCGGCGCCGAGGGTCATCAGCACCATCAGCCAGACCATCATCGCCTGGGTGCTGTCGGTGCGCGCCAGCACCCGCACGGTGATCGCGGTAACCGCGTAGCCCAGCGCCGCGGCCAGCACCGCCAGCGCGGCCAGGCTGAGCATGCCCTCGCCGGTCGGCCGCAGCAGCACCAGCACGCCGAGCAGGCCGATGCCGATCGCGACCCAGCGCCGCGGCCCGACCTGTTCGCCGAGCAACGGGCCCGACAGCGCGGTGATCAGCAGCGGCGCGATGAAGAACACCGAGTACGTCGTCGACAGCGGCAGCCGATTCACGCCGTAGACGAAGCTCGCCATCATCCCGATGCCGAGCGCGCCACGCAGCACGTGTAGCGGCCAGCGCACGCGCAGCAGGCTGCGCGCGCCGCCGCTGGCGATGGCCCAGGTCAGCACGAACGGCAGCGAGGACGCGCCGCGCAAGGTCGCGACCTGGAACGGCGGGTAGTGTTCGGACAGCAGCTTCAGCAGCGCGTCCATCAGCGAGAACATCAGCACCGCGGCGAGCATGGTAAAGATCGCGCGGCGCGCGTGCGGGTGCGCGGCGGTCACGGCGCCGCCCCGGCGCGGGCGGCGGTGGAGCGCAAGAACGACGGAATCATGGCGGCGACGACGGGAAGGTCCCGCATCATGACGCGGCCGCCGCGGGCCGTCACCCGGCTGCTGTCAGCGCCTGTCACCCGTGTTCGCGGCGGCTTCGCGCAGGCGCAGATGGCGGCGCAGACGCCGGCGCACGCCGAGGGTGTAGAGCACGTAATACCCCAGCAGCACGCCGCCGACCGCGAACAAACCGCCCTGGCGCGGCAGCCAACTGTCGGGCGCTTGCGCGCTCCAGGCGTGCAGGCCTTGCCACAGGCCGTAGCCCAGGCGCGCGGCGATCAATGCGGTCAGGCCCAGCGCGAGCCAACGGTTCGGCGTGTAGTACAAGCCCTTGGGCAGATCCTCGAAGCGGGTCAGCGCGAGGCCGAACGCGCCGAGCAGCAAGCCCGCGCACAGCCCGGCGCCGGCGTACAGCGGCGCGTCGGCGACCCAGTGGCCGCTGACCCAGGCACCGAGGAAGAACAGCGACAGCGAGAGCAGCGACAGCGCCGCGCCCAGGCCCACCGCCCAGCCCAGCGCGCGGCGGCGCGCCTTGCCGTAGCGGTAGCGCTGGATCAGGCCGACCGGGATCAGCAAGGCCCACAGCAGGGCCAGGGCCACGAGCGCGAGCGGGATCAGAAGGAGGGGCATGCGGGCAGTTTACGGCTGCCGGCGCCGATGCCTCGGCGCTGAAGCGCATTCGGGCTCGGTATCGGCGGTTCGGCCGCGGCCTCATCGAACGCCGTCGGGCTTGGAAGAAGCGGAGGTCGCCGCGCTTCTTCCGGGATGTCGTCCGCCCGAACGTGGGGGCGGACTTCGGGCCATGCCCCGATGAAGCCCTGGATTCCCGCGTTCGCGGGAATGACGGAAGGTGGGGTTCTCGTCTCCCCGAACCGTCACCCCCGCGAACGCGGGGATCCAAAGACTTCAGCGCGATGCTTCGGCGGTGCCCCGCGCCCGCGCATCCGCGCGGGCACGAGGCCCGGTTCCGCCGAACCGATCAAGCCGCCTTGTCGAGGCTCGCGATATCGATCACGAAGCGATAGCGCACATCGCCCTTGATCATCCGCTCGTAGGCCTCGTTGATGGCCTCGATGCCGATCAGCTCGATGTCCGACGCCACCCCGTGCTCGGCGCAGAAATCCAGCATTTCCTGGGTTTCGCGGATGCCGCCGATCAGCGAGCCGCCGAGCTTGCGCCGCTGCATGATCAGCGAACCCGCCGCGACCGCCGCGGGCTTCTCCGGCACGCCGAGCAGCACCATCGTGCCGTCGACCTTGAGCAGGCTCAGGTAGGCGTTGTAGTCGTGTTCGCCGGAGACGGTGTCGATGACGAAATCGAAGCTGCGCGCCAGACGCTTGAAGGTTTCCTTCTCGCGGGTCGCGGCGAAGGCGTGCGCGCCCAGCGCCAGTGCGGCCTCGCGCTTGGACTCCGAGGTGCTCAGTACGGTCACCCGCGCGCCCATCGCCACCGCCAGCTTGACCGCCATGTGGCCGAGGCCGCCGAGGCCGACCACCGCCAGTTCGTCGCCGGCCTTGACGCCGTAGTGGCGCAGCGGCGAATAGGTGGTGATGCCGGCGCACAGCAGCGGCGCGGCGCGGTCGAGCGGGATCGACTCGGGAATGCGCAGCACGTAGGCCTGATCGACGACGATGCGGGTCGAGTAGCCGCCGTAGGTCGGCGCGCCGTTGCCGCGTTCGGTCGAGTTGTAGGTGCCGGTCATGCCTTGGTCGCAGTACTGCTCTTCGCCGGCTTTGCACTGCGCGCATTCGCGGCAGGAATCGACGAAGCAGCCCACGCCGACGGCGTCGCCGGCCTTGAAGGCGGTCACGTTGGCGCCGACCCGGGCGACCCGGCCGACGATCTCGTGGCCCGGCACCATCGGGAAGATCGACCCGCCCCACTCGTCGCGGGCCTGGTGGATGTCGGAATGGCAGACGCCGCAATAGAGGATGTCGATCAGCACATCGTCCGGGCCGGGCTCGCGGCGTTCGATCGAGAACGGGGCCAGGGACGAATGCGCGTTCTGCGCGGCATAAGCAGCGGTCTTAAGCATAAGGGGATGAGTTCCGGTTAGCGTGGACGGGACGCAGCGGCGGCCGGATCGGCCCCCGTCCGGGCCGTACTCGAGGCCTGGGCGCGCAGTCGGGGGCGGCGAACGCTGGACCGCCATTCTAGGCCCGCCGCGTTGCCGCCGCGTCAATCGCGGCGCCCCGCGGACGTCGCGCCGCTGCAACGCTGCGTATCGCCGCCGCGCTTGCGCTACCCTGTGCGGCGTTTCCTCCCCAAAAGTGCGAGTGCGCCATGCCTTCTTTCGACGTGGTTTCCGAAGTCGACACCCACGAACTCACCAACGCGGTCGATCAGGCCAACCGCGAGCTGTCCACCCGCTTCGATTTCAAGGGCGTGGACGCCAAGTTCGTGCTCGACGACAAGCAGATCAGCCAGACGGCGCCGAGCGAGTTCCAGCTCGAACAGATGACCCAGATCCTGCGCCAGCGCCTGGCGGCGCGCCAGATCGACTCGCGCTGCCTGGAGTTCGGCGACATCGAGACCAACCTCGCCGGCGCGCGCCAGAAGATCACCGTGCAGCAGGGGATCGAGCAGAAACTGGCGAAGAAGATCGCCGCGGCGATCAAGGACGCCAAGCTCAAGGTCGAGACCCAAATCAACGGCGACAAGCTGCGCGTGACCGGCAAGAAGCGCGACGACCTGCAGGCGGCCATCGCCCTGCTGCGCGCCGGCGATTTCGAGCGTCCGCTGCAGTACGACAACTTCCGCGACTGAGCCGCGCGCCATGAGCGAGTACGGTCCCGATCCCGTCGCCGAAACCGTGCGCTGGCTGGAGCGCGCGGTGATCGGGCTGAACCTGTGCCCGTTCGCCAAGGCGGTGCTGGCCAAGCGCCAGATCCGCTTCGTGCTCAGCTACGCGCGCACGCCGGAGCAGTTGCTGGAAGAACTGTCGTCGGAACTGGTGCTGCTGGAGCAGACCCCGGCCGAGCAGATCGACACCACCTTGCTGATCCATCCGCAGGTGCTGACCGACTTCCTCGACTTCAACGATTTCCTCGAACTCGCCGACGAAACCGTGGCGCTGCTGGATCTGGAAGGCGAGATCCAGATCGCCAGCTTCCACCCGGATTATCAGTTCGCCGGCACCGCGTTCGACGACATCGGCAACTGCACCAACCGCTCGCCCTACCCCACCTTGCACCTGCTGCGCGAGAGCAGCGTGGAGCGCGCGGTGGCGGCGTTTCCCGATCCCGACGCGATCGTCGAGCGCAACCTGGCGACGCTGGAAAAGCTCGGCGCGGACGGTTGGCGCAAGCTATCGGCCTGGAATTTCAGCGGCTGAGCGCAGCCCACCCGCCTTCGCCGCGCCGCCGCTATCTCCTAACTCCTACCCGCTAGCTTCCAGCTACTCGGACAAGACGCGTTCCAACAAACCGCGCGCCTGCTCCAACGAAGCCACGATGCGATGGCCGAACGCGCGCAGCTCCTCGCCCGGCGCGACCAGATCGGGAATCTGGATCGGCGTCGCCCCGGCCGCCAGCGCGGCGCGCACGCCGGGCTCGGAATCCTCCAGCACCACGCAGCGGCGCACGTCGACGCCGAGTTCGCGCGCGGCCAACTGATAGATGTCCGGCGCGGGCTTGGGGTGTTCGACATCGCTGCCGGTCACCACGATCCGGAAACGGCCGAGCAAGCCCGTCGCGGCCAGCTTGGCCAGCGCGCGCGGACGCTGGGTCGAGGTCGCGACCGCCTTGGGCACGCCGTGCGCTTCGAGCAGATCGAGCAGTTCCAGCAAGCCGTTCTTGCGCGGCAAACCGGCGGCGACGCGTTCGTCGTAGAGCCGGTAGCTGGTGTCGCGCAACCGCGCCGCGGCGTCGGCGCCGAAATGCCCGCTCAGGTGGGCGAGGCTGGCGCGGTCGTGCATGCCGACCATCGCCAGCCACACCGCGTCTTCGGCGGCGAGGTTTTCGGCCACGGCGGCTTCGCGCCAGGTTTCCAGCATCGCCTGCTCGCTGTCGAGCATCAGGCCGTCCATGTCGAACAGCACGGCGTCGGGAACGAACTCCAGCGCGATGGACGTCTCAGCCACGGAATCTTCAGCCACGAAACAGAGTCTCGAGATCGGTGGAATCGAGCGTGCGCCATTGCCCGCTCGGCAAATCCTGCAGCGACAAGCCGCCGATGCGCGCGCGGTGCAGCGCTTCGACGTGATTGCCGACCGCGGCGAACATGCGCCGCACCTGATGGTAGCGGCCCTCGGTGAGCGTCAGCCGCGCCCGCCGCGGTTCCAGCGCGTCCAGCGCGGCCGGCGCCAGCGGGGTTTTTTCCGCTTCCAGCATCAGCTCGCCGCTGGCGAACACCGCCGCTTCGTCGCCGCGCAGGTCCGACGCCAGAGTAGCTTCATAGACCTTGCCGAGCTTGGCCTTCGGCGAAACGATCCGGTGCAGCAGCGCGCCGTCGTCGGTCATCAGCAACAGGCCGCTGGTGTCGCGGTCGAGCCGGCCGACCGGCGAAAGCAGCGGCGAGCGCAGGCGGAAGCGCGGCGGCAACAGGTCGTAGACGATGCGGCCGGGGTCCTTGGTCGAACAGGTGTAGCCGACCGGCTTGTGCAGCATCACCGCCAAGCCGGCGGGCGGGTCCAGCGGCTCGCCGTCGATGCGGATCGCGGCGTGCTCGACCTGATCGTCGGCGTACAGCACTTCGCCGTCGGCATCGGTGATGCGGCCTTGGCGGAACATCGCGGTCACGTCCTTGCGGCTGCCGTAACCGAGGTTGGCGATCAGCTTGACCAGTTTCATGCCCGCCTCCGCGCGCCGCGCGCTTCCACGACCTTGAAACCGCCGTCCTGCGCGACCGTGCGCACTTCGCCGAAGTGCTCGTCCAGCGCTTGTTCGTACGGCAGATGGCGGTTGGCGACCAGCCACAGCCGCCCGCCCGGGTTGAGCGATTGCGCGGCCACTTCGATGAAGCGGCGGCCGATGTCCGGGCGCTCCTCGCGGCCCTGCGCGTGGAACGGCGGATTGCTGACGATGACGTCGTAGCGGCGCGGCAAGCCGGCGGTGACGTCGTGCCAGAACGCTTCCAGCGGCACCCGCGCCTCGCGCAGGTTGTGCCGGGCCAGCGCGACCGCGCGCGCCTGGGCCTCGAACAGATCCAGCGAGGCGATGCGCGGGCAGCGCGCCAGCAATTCGGCCGAGAGATAACCGTAGCCGGCGCCGAGGTCGGCGGCGCGGCCGGCCAAATCCGCCGGCAGATGCGCGGCGAGCAAGGCCGAAGCCGGATCGATGCGGTCCCAGGCGAACACGCCGGGGCGGCTGAGGAAGCGGCCGCCGAGAATCTCGCGCGGCGCGTCCAGCGCGGCCCAGGCGCGGGCCAGCGCGGCGTCGGCCGGGCCGTGCAACGGCGCGGTCCAGAACGCGCGGCATTTGCGCTTGGACAGGCTGCCGACCTTGCCGGCGAGCGTGCCCAGATCGTCCTCGCCCGAGCGCGCGCCCTCGTCGTTGCGCATGCACGCCAGCACCCGCCCGCCCGGCGCGCAACGCGCCACGGCCTGGGCGAACAGCGCGCGCGCTTCCTCGCGCTGGCGCGGCGGCAGCACCAACACCAGCGGGAAACGGCGGTCCGGGGCCAGCGATTCCAGGTCGGCCACGTCGAGGCCGCCGCGCTCCAGCGCGTCGGCGGCGGGCTTGAAGTCCTGCTCGCACAACAGCCCCGGGCGCGGCGCCTGACGCAGGCCGAGGCCGTCGCGCGCGCGCAGGAACAGCGCGTCGCCGGGCCAGCTCAGCACGCCGTCGGCGAGGGGCTGAAACAGGGTTTCCAGCGCGTCGTCGGAACGGTCAGCGCGCATGGTCGAAAGACACGGGATGGATTGCGGACGATAGGTTCATCGCGCCGATTTTACGCGGCCGCGGGTTAGGGTGTGGCATCGCATCCGACGCAAGGAGCGTCCCCCGTGCGCCTGCCCGTGCTGATCGCGGCCGCGCTGATGCCGGCGGTGGCCTGGTTCTCGCAACAGGGCTACTTCGGCCCCGACAACGGCGCGATTTCCGACCGATACCCCACTTTGCTGGTCGCCGCCGGCTATGCCTTCGCGATCTGGGGCCTGATTTTCCTGCTCGACCTCGCTTTCGCCGTCTGGCAGCTCGGCGCGCGCCGGCGCGAGGACGACACCCTGCGGCGGGTCCGCCCCGCCGCTGCGGCCGGTTTCACCCTCACCGCGCTGTGGATGCCGCTGTTCTCGCAGCAGTGGTTCTGGCTGGCGCTGGCGACGATCTGGCTGGCCCTGGCCTGTCTGGCCTGGGCGGCGACCGTGCTGGCGCGCGACGCTACGCCGCTGCCGGGCCAGCGCGCCTGGGCGAAATTCGCGCTGTCGCTGCACGCCGGCTGGCTGGCGCTGGCGGCGTTCCTGAACACCGCGCAGGTGATCGTGGCCTATCGCCTGCTGCCGGCGGAGCCGATGTTGCACTGGAGCCTGGGCCTGTTCGCGGCCGCGGCGCTGTTGCTGGCGGCGTTGAACGCGCGCATGCGCGCCAGCGCCGGCTTCGTGCTGGCGGCGCTGTGGGGTTTGGCCGGCGTGTATATGAAGCAATCGGCGTCGGCCTTGCCCGGCGCGACGGTCGCGGCGTGGACGGCCGCCGGCATCGGCGCGCTGTTGCTCGCGCAGACGCTGTGGCTGCGGCTGCATCCGCGGCATCGGGTGTTTTCGGGGCATTTGTCGCCGGGCGAATGACGGCGTTTCGATTCGGTCGTCCACGATCGCGGCGGACAGCGACTGAACCCGCGAACCGAGGGATCTTCGCGCCGCGCGAACATCCGCTTCATCCGCAGCCAACGTCGCCGCCGCGAGGATGAAACCTCGTCCATCCCAGGAGCCTTGCACGATGCGAGCCCTCTTCGTCGGCGGCACCGTCGACAACAGCGAACTCGACCTGGAAGGCGGCACGGCGCCGCGTCACTATCCGCCGGACACCGGCAGCGGCACCGCGCGTTACCGTCTGCACCATGTGGGACTGCGCGACGGCGCCATGGTCTACGCGGTGTACGCCGCGCCGGAATTGGCCGACGGCGAGATCGAGCGCGTGGCCGAGGAACGCGGGTATGCGCGCAGGTTCGAGGCCGAGCCGCAGTTGAGCGTTTGAAGTTTCCCGACCACTCCGGCCCGAACGCAAAGCGTTCGGGCCGGAGTGGCGCGCGATATCAGTTCTGCAACTCGCGCAGCGTCACCGAAGGCGGCGCATCCAGCACCCGCCGCGTCGCGAACATCCCCGCCGCCAGCGCCGCCAGCATGCCCGCCGCGCCGCCGGCCGCGGCCATGCGCCAGTCGAATTCCCAGGGCAGATCGAACACCTGCACCGCGACCACGCCGGCCAGCACCGACGCCGCGATCGCCGCGACCAAGCCCGACAACAAGCCGATCGCCGCGAACTCCGAAGCCTGCGCCAAGCGCAGCTGCCAACGGCTGCCGCCGAGCACGCGCATCACCCCGCCTTCGAGCAGGCGCTCGTCCTGGCTCGCGCTCACCGCCGCCATCAACACCAGCACGCCGGCGAACAGCGAGAAATAGAACACCACCTCGACCACCGTCGACACCTGATCGGCGGTGCTGCGCACCTGCTTGAGCACCTGCTCGACGTCGATCACCGACAGGTTCGGGAAGCGCTCGACCAATTGCGAGGTGAAGCGGGTGTTCTGCGCCGGCACGCTGATCGCGGTGATGTAGCTGGCCGCGTAGCCGTCCATCGACTGCGGCGATGCGACCACGAAGAAGTTCGGCCGGAAGCTTTCCCAATCGACCTTGCGCAGGCTAGTGATCTTGGCCTGGAACGGCTGGCCGGCGATGTCGAAGCCGATGCGGTCGCCGACCTTCCAGCCCAAGGTTTCGGCGAAGCCTTCCTCGACCGACACCTCCGGCTGCGCCAGTTTGCGCGGCGCCCAGAACTTGCCGTCGGTGAGCTTGTTGTCGTCGCGCAGCTTGTCGGCCACCGACAGGTTGAACTCGCGCTCGGCCAATTGCTTGGCGCGGTCGCCGCGCTCGGCGTAGCTGTCGCCGGTCACCGGCTGGCCGTTGTGGCTGACCAGACGCGCGCGGATCATCGGGAACAAGACCGGCTCGGCGAGGCCTTGTTCGCCGATGAAACGGCGCACGTCGGCCATCTGGTCCTGCTGCACGTTGATGATGAAGCGGTTGGGCGCATCCGCCGCCAGCGCCAACTGCCAGCGGTCGAGCAGGTCGGTGCGCACGAAGGTCAGCAGCAGCAGCGCCATCAGGCCCAGGCCCAGCGCCGACACCTGGGCGATGCTGGCGCCCGCGCGCCGGCTCACGTTCGCCAAGCCGTAGCGCAGCGCGCCGCGCAGGCGCGAACGCAGGCGCCGCACCAGCACGATCATGCCCAGCGCCAGCAACGCCAACACCGCGAAGGTCGCGATGATGCCGACCAGCATGTACGCGCCGAGCATCAGCGAGCCGGCCTTCCACCACAGCAACGCGGCGAGGCCGCCCAGGCCGGCCAGCGCGACCAGCCACGAACTCGGCTCGGTGGCGTCGAGATCGCGGCGCAGCACGCGCAATGCCGGCACCCGGCGCAGCGCCAGCACCGGCGGCGCGCCGAACGCCAGCAACACCACCAGGCCGACGCCGAAGCCTTGCAGCGCCGGCAACCAGCCCGCGGGCGGAATCGACATCTTCAGCGATTGCTCCAGCCAGCCGCCGATCGCCCATTGCAGCGCGAACGCCAAGGCCACGCCGATCGCGCTGGCGAGCAAACCGAGCAACACCATCTCGCCGACGTGGATGCCGACCAAGGTGCGCTGGCTGGCGCCGAGGCAACGCATCACCGCGGTGCCGGACAAATGGCGCTCGCTGTGGCGGCGCGCGGCCATCGCCACCGCCACCGCCGCCAGCACCACCGACACCAGCGCCGCCAAACCGAGGAAGCGACCGGCGCGGTCGAGCGCGGAACGCACTTCCGGGCGCGCGTCGGCGATGGTTTCCAAACGCTGGCCGCGGCCGAGCGCGGGCTTGGCGGCGGCGACGAAACGCTCCACCGCCGCGGCCGGGCCGGCGACGACCAAGCGATAGCGGATGCGGCTGCCCGGCTGGATCAAGCCCGTGCCCGGCAGATCGGCGAGGTTGAGAAACACCTTCGGCGCGATGTTGAAGTAATCCAGCGACGCGTCGGGTTCTTGCGTGACCAACGCCGCCAGGCGCAGGCGCGAATCGCCGATGGCGATCTCTTGCCCAACCTTCGCGCCCAAGGTGTCGGCGCCGGCCTGGCTCATCCACACCGTGCCGCGCGCGGGCACGCCCGCCGCGTCGCGTTCGGCGCCGCCGGCCTTATCGGCGATGCGGAACGCGCCGCGCAGCGGGAAGCCTTCGCCGAGCGCGCGCAGATCGCCGAGCTGCAAACGCTCGCCGACCCGGATCATGGTCTGCAATTCGTGGGCTTCGGCGCGGCGCAGTTCGGGCGCGGACGCGGCTTCGCGCAATTTGCCGGCGATGGGTTGATCGGCGCGGATCACCGCGTCGCCGCCGAGCAAACGGTTGGCCTCGATCGCCAGCGCGCGCTCGGCGCGGTCGGTGACGAAGCCGACCGCGGTCACCGCCAACACCGCCAGCACCAGCGCGGCGAGCAGGATGCGCACGTCGCCGGCCTTGAGGTCGCGGCGCAGTTGGCGCCACGCCATCGCGATCGTGCGGCCCATCTCAGGCCTGCACCAGTCGGCCGCTGTCCAGGCGGATGCGGCGGTGGCAGCGTTCGGCGAGGTGATCGTCGTGGGTCACCAACACCAAGGTCGTGCCCGCGTCGGCGTTGAGCTGGAACAGCAGTTCGATGATCGCCTGCCCGGTGTGGGTGTCGAGATTGCCGGTGGGCTCGTCGGCGAACAGCAGCGACGGCCGGGTCACGAACGCGCGCGCCAGCGCCACGCGCTGCTGCTCGCCGCCGGACAATTGACGCGGATAGTGATCCAGACGCTGACCGAGCCCGACCTTGGCCAGGATCGCCTGCGCCGGCGCCTGCGCGTCGCGGTCGCCGCGCAGTTCCAGCGGCAGCATCACGTTCTCCAGCGCGGTCAGCGACGGCAGCAACTGGAAGCTCTGGAACACGAAGCCGACCTTCTCGCCGCGCACGCGCGCGCGGCCGTCCTCGTCGAGCGCGGAAATGGTTTCGCCGTCGAGCTTGACCGTGCCGGTGCTGGGCGAATCCAGGCCCGCGAGCAAGGACAGCAGCGTGCTCTTGCCCGAACCCGACGCGCCCACGATCGCGACCGTGTCGCCCTTGGCGATGGAGAAACCGACCCCATCGAGAATGGTGAGCTCGCCCGACGGCAAGGACACATGCTTGCCCAGGCCCTGCACTTCCAGGGTCAACGGGCGCGCCGCGCCGGCGTCGCCGCCGGTTCGTGCGCGTTCATCGTTTTCGGCGATGTCATCGGCCATGATCGTTGCGGCCAAGTCGGAAGCTGCCATGATCGTCCTTCTGCCTGCCTCGCCGCATCTTCGGGAGACGTTATTAAATGATCTTTAAGAGTTCGCAGGTCGCGAAACAAGGATATGCGGGGTCGCGGCGCCGGCTTCAATGGGCCATAAGTCCGGCCCTGCTCGCCGCCGCGCTGCTCCTGGCCGCGTTGCCGGCCGCGGCGGCCGCGCCCGCGCAGGCCGCTAAACCGGCGCCCGCCGCGCCCGCGCCCAAGGCCCAGCGCACGGTGCTGTTCATGGGCGACTCGCTGTCGGCCGGCTACGGCCTCGCCGCGCCGCAGGGCTGGGTGGCGCTGACCGCGCAGCGCATCGCCCAGACCAAGCCGGGCTGGCGCGCGGTCAACGCCAGCATCAGCGGCGAAACCACCGCCGGCGGCGCGGCGCGCATCGCCGGCGAGCTGCAGCGCAATCAACCGGCGGTGGTCGCGATCGAACTCGGTGCCAACGACGGCCTGCGCGGCCTGCCGCTGGCGCAGAGCCGGGCCAACCTGGAGCGCATGATCCAGGCCGCGCAGGCGGCCAAGGCGCAGGTGCTGCTGATCGGCATGCGCATGCCGCCGAACCTCGGCCGCGAGTACACCGAGGGCTTCGAGCGCAATTACCGCGAACTGGCGCAGAAGTATTCGACCCAGCTGCTGCCGTTCCTGCTCGAACCGGTCGCCGCCGACCGCAGCCTGTTCCAGAACGACAACCTGCATCCCACCGCGCAGGCGCAGCCGAAGCTGCGCGATCACGTGTGGAGCAAGCTCGGGCCGATGTTGAAGTAAGCGCGGCGCGCGGCGAACTCGTCGCGCGCGCGAACGCGTGCGCTGCGCGCCTCAGCGCGCGTAGCGCTCGATGCCCAAGCCTTCCAGATCGATCTGCGGCGCGCGGCCGCCGATCAGATCGGCCAGCACGCGGCCGGTGCCGGCCGCCATCGTCCAGCCCAAGGTGCCGTGACCGGTGGCCAGATACAGCCCGCGCACCGCGGTGGCGCCGAGCAGCGGCGTGCCGTCCGGCGTCATCGGCCGCAGGCCGCACCAGAACTCGGCGCGCGCCGCATCGCCGCCGCCCGGGAACAGATCGCCGACCACGTGCGACAGCGTGCGCCGCCGCGCTTCGTGCAAGCGCAGGTCGTACCCCGCCAGTTCGGCGGTGCCGCCGACGCGGATGCGGTCGCCCAGGCGGGTCACCGCGACCTTGTGGGTTTCGTCCATCACCGTCGACTCCGGCGCGCTGGCCGCATCGACGATGGGCAAGGTCAGCGAATAGCCCTTCACCGGATACACCGGAATGCGCAGCCCCAGCGGCGCCAGCCAGCGCGGCGAGTAACTGCCCAACGCGAGCAGACAAACATCGGCTTCGAGCGTGCCGGCATCGGTGTGCGCGCGCCGCCACTGCCCGCCTTCGGCCTCCAGGCCGGTGAGGTGCGTGCCGAAGCGGAAGCGCGCGCCTTCGGCTTGCGCCAGCGCCGCGAGATTCTGGCTGAACTTGAAGCAGTCGCCGGTCTCGTCTCCGGGCAGGCGCAGGCCGCCGGCGAATTTCTCGCGCACGCGCGCCAGCGCCGGCTCGTACGCGGCGCAGCCGTCGCGGTCGAGCAACTCGTAGGCGACGCCGGATTCGCGCAGGATTTCGATGTCCTTGCCGGTGTCGTCGAGCTGCTTCTGGGTGCGGAACAACTGCAGCGTGCCCTGCTGGCGCGCGTCGTACTCGATGCCGGTCGCCGCGCGCAGTTCGCGCAGGCAATCGCGGCTGTATTCCGCCAGCCGCACCATCCGGCCCTTGTTGATGCGATAGCGCTCGTGGGTGCAGTTGCGCAGCATCGCCAGACACCAGCGCCACAGCGCCGGATCCAGCCCGGGCCGGATCACCAGCGGCCGGTGGCTCATCGCCAGCCATTTGATCGCCTTCAACGGCACGCCCGGCCCCGCCCACGGCGCCGAATAGCCGGGCGAGACCTCGCCGGCGTTGGCGTAGCTGGTCTCCATCGCCGGCGCGCGCTGGCGGTCGATCACGTCGACCTCGTGGCCGGCCTGGGCGAGGTAGTACGCGGCGGCGGTTCCGATCACGCCGCTGCCGAGGATGAGGACTTTGATGCGCGACTCCTGAGCCTGTGCCGGCGCGGCCCGGACAGCGCGGGTCCGCGAACGCGAACCGGCGCCCGCGGCGCCGACGCGGCAGGCTACCACCGCGCCGTCGTCCCAGGAATACGGTTCGGGCCGCGCTCAGCGCAGCGCACCGACGAACGCGGCCAGGGCGCGACCGATGGCGTGCGGCGCGTCTTCTTGCAGGTAATGGATGCCCGGCACCGTGACTTCGGTCTGGTTCTTCCAACTGCGGCAGAACTCGCGCGCGCGGCCGGTCAACAATGCGCCGGGCTCGGCGTTGACGAACAGCTTGGGCAGTTCGCTCTGCGCCAGCCATTCGGCGTAGGCGGCCACTGCGACGTCGACATCGGCCGGGCTGCCGTCGATCGGCAGCTCGCGCGCGAACGCCAGCGCCGGCAGGCGCGAGGCGGGCGTGCGGAACGGCGCGCGGTAGGCGTCCATTTCCTCGTCGCTCAGCGTGCGCAGGATGCTCTTGGGCAGCACGGTCTCGACGAAGAAATTCTCGTCGAGGACCAAACGCTCGCCCTGCTCGGAGCGCATCGAGCGGAACAATTGCTCGCGCGCCGGCGGGAAATCGCTCCACGCGCGCGGCTGCACCAGCGCTTCCATGTAGGCGATGGCGGCGATGCGCTCGGGATGGCGGCGCGCGTAATCGAAACCCAGCGCCGAACCCCAGTCGTGCAGCACCAAGGTCACGCCTTCGCGCAGGTCCATGGCCTCGAACCATGCGTCGAGATAACGCTCGTGGTCGGCGAAGCGATAGCCGCCGCCCGGCATCGGCTGCGACTGGCCCATGCCCGGCAGATCCGGCGCCAGACAACGGCCCAGGCCGGCGACGTGCGGGATCACGTTGCGCCACAGAAACGAGGAGGTCGGATTGCCGTGCAGGAACACGATCGGCGCGCCTTGGCCGAGCTCGACCTGGCTCATCTCCAGATCGAGCGCGCGCACGCGGCTTCGCGGCAAGGTGTCGGTCGGCAGGATCGCCGCTTCGGCGGCGGCGGAACTCGGGGCGGCGGTAGCGGGAGCGCTCATGGCGGTCGGCCGGTGTGGGCGGACCTTCAGTGTGTCGGCGCCGGCCCGCGCGCGGCGGGCCAGATCCGGGCAAAGCCATGGAACCAGCCGCGTCCGCGCTCAGCTGCCGCGCGGACGCGCCACCGCCTCGGGTTTGCACGCCGCGTATTCCTCGCGGCTGAGTTTGCTGTCGCGATCGGCATCGCAGTGGGCGATGCGCTTGGCCAACTCGGGCGCGCGCACCGTCACTTCGGGCAGGGTGACCACGCCGTCGCCGTCGCTGTCCAGCGACTCGTAGCGCGGCAAGGGTTCGGCGGCGGGCTTGGGCGCGTCCTTGGCCTGGGCGGCGAAGGCGGACACGGCGAAGGCGGCGGCCGCCGCGACGGATGCGTAGCGAAGATTCATCGGAAGGACTCCGGTCGGGGGAAAACGCGGGGGAGCGGCGCCGCGGCTGCGGCGCGCGCGCTCACAGGAAATTGTCGTAAACGGTTTGCACCACTTCGCCGCTGCGCAGGTCGATCAGCAGCGCGTCGGGGCCGTAGCGCACCCATTCGTAGCCCATCGGCGGGATGTCGAGGCCGAACAGCCAGAAATCGGCGAGCACGAATTCCGGCCCCCAGTACGCGCGCGGCAGGAATTCGCCGTAACGCCAGCGCCGGTAGGCGTAGCCCGGCGGCGCGCGCCACGGGCCGACGCGGTAGCCGCGATGGGCCTGAAAGTTGTGGGCGAAATAGCCGCGGTCGAATTCGCGCGGGCGCAGTTCGATGCCGCGCGGCGGCTCCATCCGCCGATAGCCGTGCGGCTCGCGCTGGACTTCGACGCCGCCGCCGCGGCGCTCGAACGCGGCGGCGGGCAGGACGGCGGCGCACAGCGCCAGGGCCAACGCTGCTGCTGCGGCGTGGCGGGAGCGATGACAGGACAAGGCGAACATGATCTGGACTCCTCAACGGAGGCTGACGGGATGTCAGCGACGATCGCGGCTGCCGGACGCGTGCCTGTGATCCTCAGTCCGCCGGGCTGTCGTGGTGCTGGCGAGAGGATTAAAAGTTTTCAATCGTAAGCCGCGCGCGAAGCGCGGGTTGCGTTCGCGTAAGCGCGCCGGCCCGCTGGGGGACGGTTCAGCGCGAACGCAGGCGACGAAGGTTTACTCGCGGATGCGGAAACCCGGATTCTCGTTCAACGAACCGTCGGTTTCGATCACCACGAACCGCTCGCCGTCGCGGCGGAACACCACCGGGATCGGATCTTGGAACAGCGGCCGGCGCACGAAGCGCAGGGTCCAGCCCAACTGCTCCAGCGTCGCCAACGCATCGAGTTGGGCGCGGTTGAGCCCGGCGCGCAAACCCACCGGGCTCACCAGTTCGGCATCGGCTTTGCGGCGTTCGCGGTCGGTCATGGGTGCGGCGCGGGCGTGGAGACCGGCCGAAGATACTCCAAGCCCGGGCGACGCGACCGCGCCGTCGGTCGCGCAATGACAGCCGTCAGTGGGCGGACAGGAAGCCCAGCACCGCCCGCTCGAACGCTTCGGCACATTCGATGTTGGCCATGTGCACCGCGGGCATCAGCTCGAAGCGCGCGCCCGGCACCGATTCGGCGATGGCGCGGCCGTGTTCGGCCAGCGTCACCGGGTCCGATTCGCCGGCGATCACCAAGGTCGGCGCGGCGATCAGGCCGCCGACGCGGCGCAAGTCGGCATCGCGCACCGCGGCGAAGCTGCCGGCGAGGCCGACCGCGCTCTGCGCCAGCAAGACGGCGCGGAACGGCTCCACGCGCGGGTCGGCGGCATCGAGCATGGACGCGGGAAACCAATTGCGCAGAAAACCGTCGCCGATGGCCTGCATGTCGGTGGCGGCCAAGGTCTCGCGGATGCGTTCGTCGAACACCGACGCCGGGCCCAGGTGCGCGGAGGTGTTGCTCAGCACCAGCCGGTCGATGCGCTCGGGCGCGTGCACGGCCAACCACTGGCCGACGAAGCCGCCCAGCGACAGGCCGAGGAAATGCACGCGCTGCAGATTCAACGCATCGAGCAGTTCCAGCACGTCGCGGCCGAGCCGGTCGAGCGAGTACGCGCCCGCCGGCGCGCCGGAGCCGCCGTGACCGCGCGCGTCGTAGCGCAGCACGCGGAAACGTTGGCTCAGCGCCGGAATCTGCGCGTCCCACATGTGCAGGTCGGTGGCGATGGAATTGGACAGCACCAGCACGGGCAGGCCGGGCTCGCCGTCGAAACGGTAGGCGATGCGGACGCCGTCGCCGGTGAGGATGTGGTCGGATGCGGACATGATCGGGCTCCAGTGGATGTCGGTGTCGCGGCTCGGGCATCGGATCGATGCCGCCGCATGCCGCACATCCTGGTTGCCGGGCGTCCGTATTGATATTACAAAGATCGCAAGTTCCTTGTAGATAAAATTTAAATAGAGCCCGACATGTCCGGATTCACCCTGCACGACCTGCAATGCTTCGACGCGGTGATCCAGGCCGGCGGCTTCCAGGCCGCGGCGGCGAAGCTGCATCGTTCGCATCCGGCGGTGTTCGCGGCGGTCGCGCGGCTGGAGCGCCAGCTCGGCTTGGCGCTGCTGGACCGCAGCGGCTACCGGGTCGCGCCGACCGCCGCGGGCCGCTCCTTCCACCGCCGCGCCCAGAATCTGCTGCGCGAATCGCAGCAACTGCGCACCCATGCCGAGCAGTTGGCGATGGGCGAGGAAAGCGAGCTGCACATCGTGCTCGGCGATCTGTGCCCGCGCCCGCAGGCGCTCGCCGTGCTCGGCCGCTTCTTCGCCCAATGCCCGAACACCCGCCTGCATCTGCACTTCGAGTCGGTGAGCGGACCGAAGGAGCGCCTGTTCGACGACACCGCCGACCTGATCGTGCACCGCATCGACGACGGCGACGCGCGCCTGGAAGCGATCGCGCTCGGCGAGGTGACGATGGTGCCGGTGGTCGCGCCGGGCTTTCTGCCCTTCCCCATCGACCGCGCGATCCGGCCGGAGCAGCTGCGCGGCCTGACCCAATGCGTGATGCGCGACAGCGCGCGGCATTCGCCGCCGGTGGACTACTTCACCATCGACGGCGCGCCGCAGTGCACGGTGGCCGATCAGTTGATGAAGAAGGATTTGATCGCGCACGGCCTGGCCTGGGGCCATATGCCGGGCTTCCTGGTCGAAGAAGAACTGCGCGACGGGCGCCTGCTGTCGATCGCCGGACGCTGGCTGCCGGGCCGCGGCGAGCGCTTGGTCGCCGCGCGCCGCGCCGACCGCGCGCACGGTCCGGTGGCCGAGCGCTTGTGGGCGTATTTGCAAACGCAGGCGCCGGTCTTTCGCGAGGCGCTGGGCAACGCTAAGCGCAAGACGCGCGGCTGAAGCGCCGCACGGCGCGATTCGCAGCCCCCAATACGAAGCCGGGCCGGCGAACCGGCCCGGCTGTGCGGCGCGCGAAGGGTCCGCGCCGCGGCGGACGGATCGCCCGCGTCACGCCGCCGGACGGCGGCCGCGCAGCAGCGAAATGACCGCCAGCACCACGAACACCACGAACAAGATCCAGGCGATGTTGCTGGCGGCGCCGGCGATGCCGGTGAAGCCCAGCACCGCGGCGATCAGGGCGATGACGAAAAACACGACGGCGTAGTGAAGCATGCGAACCTCCTGCGGCGTGCTGCGCTTCGGGTGGAGCCCGAGCTCGTGAGTCGATCCTGGCGCACGGGAAGTTCGCGGGCGGTGAGGATGCGCGAGGGCGTGCATGCGCGCTTCAGCGAGGTCGCGATGGCGTTAACGCTTCGTACTCGCCGCGTCGTCGCGGTCGCTGCCTGTAGGAGCGGCGTAAGCCGCGACCGCGACCTCCCGCGTACGACGCAAGCGAGGTTTCGCGGTCGCGGCTTACGCCGCTCCTACAGCGGGAAGCCGATTAACGACGCAAGGCCGGCGGACACAGCCGATCCGCCAACCGCTCGAACTCGGCCGCGGCGAAATCGACCAACGCGCGCAACCGCGGCGTTTGCCGCATATCCGAATGGAACCCCGCCCGCACCGGCCGGATCACCGGCGGCGCGCCGACGTCCACGCGCTGCAATCCCGCTTCGCGTTCGCCCAGCAAACACGGCAGCACCGCCATCGCTGCGCCTTCGCGCACCGCGGCCAGATGCGAACGCAGGCCGTTGGCGCGCAGCGCCACCCGCGCGCGCGTCGCCAGCGGCGGCAGCCACGCCTCGTGCGCGACCGCGCCGGCGGCGCGGTCCATCAACACCAACGCGTGGCCGTCAAGACCGTTGGCGGGATCGGGCCGGCCGTGGCGGGCCAGATAATCGTCGCTGGCGTAGAGCGCGTACGCGACATCGCCGACCCGCCGGTCGACCAGATTCTCTTGCGCGAACGAACCGAACCGGAATGCCAGATCGGCCTCGCGGCGGGCGAGATTGAACACCCGCACGTCGTTGATGAGTTCCAGTTCCAGCCCCGGATGCAGCGCGCCGAAGCGCGCCAACATCGGCGCGATCACGTCGTCGCCGAGCCAGTCCAGGCTGGTCACCAGCAACGAACCGTCCAAGCCGGTATCGCGCGCGGCGATGCGCCGCTGCACCGCCAGCGCTCCGGCGTCCATCTGCTCCAGGCCTTCCAGCAGGCTCTGGCCGAGCGCGTTGACGCGCATGCCGCCGGCCTCGCGCTCGAACAGCTTCGCGCCCAGTTCCTGCTCCAGCGCGTCCAGGCGCCGCCCGACCGTGGGCTGGGTGCTGCCGAGCGCGCGCGCCGCCGCGCTGAGGCTGCCGTGGCGCGCGATCGCCAAGGCGATCTTGAAATCGTCCCAATCCATCGTCGTCCTTCGCCGCTTGCGCGATGCGTTTGCGAATGGCGGCCATGCCTGCGCGAAGACTGCGCCGGCGCCGCGGGGGCGCCTAGACTGCCACCGGCGCCGGTCGCGCAACAAGCGCAACGGCGCCGCATCCCCCGCCCGGTCCGCCGTCATGCATCTCGATCATTTGATTTTGCGCGTGGCCGACGCCGCCGCGTCGGCGCGCTTCTACCGCGACGCCCTCGGCCTGCGCGAAGAACCCGGCCCCGCGCCGTTCCGGGTGCTGCGCGTGGACGCCGGCACTACCCTCGACTTGCTGCAGGAAGCGCCGCGCGATGCCGCTCATCTCGCCTTCCGCCTCGACCGCGCCGGCTTCGAGCGCGTGCGCGCGAACCTCGACGCGCTGGGCGTCGCCTATGGCGCTTCGCCGTTCCAGCGCGACGGGCGCAGCGGCCGCCAGTACGGCGCGATGGGCGCGGCCGAGGCGCTGTACTTCTTCGATCCGGACCGCCACAACCTGGAAATCCGCACCCATGAGCCTGCGTCCTGAGCATCCCGCGCCCCCCGCTTGCGTTCCCACCTACGACGATCTGCGAGGCAAAACCGCGGTGATCACCGGCGGCTCGCGCGGCCTGGGCGCCGCCACCGCGCTCGCGCTCGCGCGCAACGGCGTGCGCGTGGCGGTCAACGGCCGCGACCGCGATGCGCTGGCGGCGACCGTGGCCGCGCTGCGCGAAGCCGGCGGCGAGGCCGAAGCCTTCGTCGCCGATTGTTCCGATCTGGCGCAAGTCGAAATCTTGCGCGACGACGTGCTAGCGCGCTTCGGCGCGCCCGACTTCGTCCTCGCCTTCGCCGGCGGCGGCAGCGGCCGGCCGATGCCGGTGCACGAGATCGACGAGCGCGATTGGCGCTCCAGCCTCGATCACAACCTCACCGCGACCTTCTTCGTCGTCAAGAGCTTCCTCCCCGGCATGATCGCGCGCGGCAGCGGCGCGCTGCTGACCATGGCCTCGGCCGGCGCACGCGTTGTGGCCGGCGCGCCGGCGGGGTATGCCGCGGCCAAGGCCGGAGTGATCGCCTTGACCCGGCAGCTCGCGCACGAACTCGGCCCGCGCGGCTTGCGCGCGAACTGTCTGTCGCCCTCCGCGGTGCTGACCGAACGCACCCGCGCGCATCTGCCGCCGGAGCGGCAGGCACAGATGCTGCCGACGTTTCCGCTCGGCCGGCTCGGCGAACCGGCGGATGTCGCGGCGGCCTCGCTGTTCCTGCTCAGCGACGCGTCGGCCTGGATCACCGGCACCGTGCTCGACGTGGCCGGCGGGCGGGTCATGGTCTGAATTCTCCGGACACCGGCGCTTGCATGCGGCGGCGCGCTCGCCTCCAATGAGGCATCCGCACCGGAGCCGCCGATGGACCCGAACACCCTCGCCGCCTTCTTCGCCACCGCTTTGTTCCTCGGCGTCGTGCCCGGCCCGGACAACGTATTCGTGCTCACCCAATCCGCGCTGCGCGGCAAGCGCGCCGGCCTGTGGGTGGTGCTGGGGCTGTGCACCGGGCTGTTGGTGCACACCGGCGCGGTGGCGCTGGGCGTGGCGGCGCTGTTCGAGCGCTCGCGGCTCGCCTTCGATCTGCTCAAGTACGCGGGCGCGGCGTATCTGTTGTATCTGGCGTGGCAGTCGCTGCGCGCGCCGGCGATGGCGGTCGACGGCGAGGCCGGCGCGGCGCGCGCCGGCGCCGGCAAGCTCTACCTGCGCGGCATCGTCATGAACCTCACCAATCCCAAGGTCTCGATCTTCTTCCTCGCCTTCCTGCCGCAGTTCGTCGACAAGCAGGCCGGCTCGGTGACCTTGCAGATGCTGGCGCTGGGCGCGACCTTCATCGTCGCGACGCTGCTGGTGTTCGGCGCGCTGGCCCTGAGCGCGGGCGCGGTCGGTCAGCGCTTCGCCCGCTCGGCGCGCGCGCAGCGCTGGATGAACCGCGCCGCCGCGGCGGTGTTCGCCGGGCTCGCCGCCAAGCTCGCCACCGCGCAGCGCTGAGCCGTTACAGACTGCGCGCCCACAGCGCGGCCAGCCCCAGCATCAGCGGCCACAGCAGCGCCGGATGCGTCAGCGCGCGCGCCCAAGCGCGGCGCGGGCGAAAGCCGACGCCGTGGACGAAGCCGGCGCAGATCGCCATCACCAGCGGCGTCAGCAAGCCGTGCGCGCCCGGGCTGAGCCCGGCGCCACGCATCGCCGGCAGGAACAGCAGCGCCAACGACAACGCCGCCGCGAGCAGCAACGAGAACGCGCGCGCCCAGCCCGCGCCGGGCGCGGCGTCTTGCGCGGCGGCCGGCGCGAACTCGCGCGCGGCGCGCATCAGCGGCCCCGCCGCGCTTCGCCGCGCGCTTGCTCTTCGTCCTCGCGCAGCTCGAACCACATCGCATTGAGCACGCCGAAGCTGCACGCCAGGGCCAAGCCGAGAATCCAGGCGAAGTACCACATCAGTAACCTCCTTCGTGTTCGCCCTGCGCCTGTACGTGGGCGCGGGTGATGGTGCCGCGCATGACCCGGAACGCCCACGCGGTGTAGGCCAGGATCAGCGGCAGGAAGATCGCCGCGGCCACCAGCATGATCCCCAGCGTGCGCTGGCTGGACGAGGCGTCCCACACGGTCAAGCCGTGCGCGGGATCGGTGGCCGAGGGCAGCAGGAACGGAAACAGCGAGACGCCGGCGGTGAGGATGATGCAAGCCACCGCGACGCCGCTGGCGATGAACGCCCACTTGCGCGAACGCAGCAGCGCCACCGCGAGCAAGGCCGCGAACGCCAGCGCCGGCAACGCGATCAGCCACGGCTGCAAGGCGTAGTTCGCCAGCCAGCCGCCGTCCACCGCGATCGCGTGCTTGGCCAAGGGGTCCGACGGCGCGCCGGTGTTCCAGGCGCCGACGATGGCCGCGCCCGGCAGCGAGCGCAGCCACACGCCGGCCGCGGCGAAGGACGCGACCGCCGCCGTCGCGGCGATGCGGGCGATGCGCCGCGCGCGCGCGCCGACCGGATCTTCCACCCGCATCGCCGCGTAGCTCGCGCCGTGCATCGTCAGCATCGACAAGCTCACCACGCCGGCCAGCAGCGCGAACGGATGGAACAGGCCGAGGAAGCCGCCGTCGTACACCGGCAGCAATCGCTCGGTGAAGTGGAGCGGCACGCCGAGGAACAGATTGCCGAAGGCCACGCCGAACACCAGCGACGGCACCGCACCGGCGATGGTCAGCGCCCAGTCCCAGGCGCCGCGCCAGCGCGGATGCGGCAGGCGGTTGCGGAAGGCGAAGCCGACCGGTCGCAGGATCAACGCCACCAGCAGCAGGAACATGGCGAAGTAGAACGCCGAGAACGAGGCCGCGTACAGCAGCGGCCACGCCGCGAACACCGCGCCGCCGCCGAGGATGAACCAGACTTGGTTGCCTTCCCAGTTCGGCTCGATCGCTTCCAGCGCCATGCGCCGTTCCACGTCGTCGCGGCCGATCAGGCGCAAGATCGCGCCCAAGCCCAGGTCGTAGCCGTCGGTGAGGGCGAAGCCGATCAGCAGCACGCCGAGCAGCAGCCACCACAGTTCGCGCAAGAGTTCGTAATCGATCATGACGGTTCCTCAGATGGTCTGGGCGTCGTGCGCGGCGCCGCGGCTGGCGGGCCAGAACTTGAGCCGGTCCGGCCCGGAGCGGATCGCGCGCAGCATCAGCACCGCGTCGACCACGGCCAAGCCGGTGTAAAGCACGACGAAGCCGATCAAGCTGGCGATCACCTGGGTGGAATGGGTCGCCGACACGCCGAGGAAGGTCGGCAGCACGCCGTCGATGGCCCAGGGTTGGCGGCCGTATTCGGCGACGATCCAGCCCAGCTCCGCGGCGACCCACGGCAGCGGCAGGCTATACAGCGCCAAGCGCAGGAACCAGCGTGTCTCCAAGCGGTTGCGCGCGGCCAGATAGAACGCCGCGCCGAACAGGAAAATGAAGAAGAAGCCCAGGCCGACCATGATCCGGAACGACCAGAACAGCACCGGCACGTTCGGCACCGTGTTCCAGGCGGCGCGGTCGATGATCTCGTCGCTGGCGCTGGCCGGATCGAGGGTGTAGCGCAGCGTCAGCAGGCCGAAGCCCAGGTCGTCGCGCAGGGCCGCGAACGCCGCTTGTTTCTCGGGGTCGTCGCGATCGGCGCGCAGTTCGCGCAAGGCTTGGTAAGCGCCGATGCCGCGACGGATGCGTCCGCGGTTTTCCTCGACCAGGTCGTGGATGCCGGCGACTTCCTTGTCCAGCGAGCGCGTCGCGATCAAGCCCATCGCCCACGGGATGCGCACCGCGTACTCGGTCTCGCGCTTTTCCATGTTCGGCAGGCCGAACAGCGTGAACGAGGCTGGCGCCGGATGCGTGCGCCATTCGGCTTCGATCGCCGCGACCTTCATCTTCTGGTTCTCCGACGCCGTGTAGCCGCTCTCGTCGCCGAGCACCGCCACCGACAGCGCCGAGGCCAGACCGAAGCTCGCCGCCACCACCATCGAGCGCTTGGCGATCTCGATGTTGCGGCCGCGCAGCAAGTACCACGCGCTGATCGACAGCACGAACATCGCGCCGGTGACGTAGCCCGCGCTGACGGTGTGCACGAACTTGGCCTGCGCCACCGGGTTGAACACCACCGCGGCGAAGTCGGTGATCTCCATGCGCATGGTGTGGAAGTTGAATTCGGCGCCGACCGGGTTCTGCATCCAGCCGTTGGCGATCAGAATCCACAGCGCCGACAGGTTCGCGCCCAGCGCGGTCAGCCAGGTCACGGTGAGGTGCTGCAGCTTGCTCAACCGGTCCCAGCCGAAGAAGAACAGGCCGACGAAGGTGCTCTCCAGGAAGAACGCCATCAACCCCTCGATCGCCAGCGGCGCGCCGAAGATGTCGCCGACGTAATGCGAGTAATAGGCCCAGTTGGTGCCGAACTGGAATTCCATGGTGATGCCGGTGGCCACGCCCATGGCGAAGTTGATGCCGAACAGCACGCCCCAGAAGCGGGTCATCTGCTTCCAGATGACCCGGCCGGTCATCACGTAGACGCTCTCCATGATCGCGATCATCAGCGCCAACCCGATGGTCAGCGGCACGAACAGGAAGTGGTAAAGCGCGGTCAGCGCGAATTGCAGGCGCGACAGATCGACGACGTACAGGTCCGGCATGGGGTCACCTTGCGTGCAGGAGGAGCCGGTCGACCGCGCCGGCGTCGACCGGCGGACGGTGCGAGGGCGAGAAGAACAGCAGATACAGCGCGGTCAGCAACGCCAGCTTGGCGGCGATGGTCAGCGCGATGCGGCGCAGCAAGGCCGCGCTCCATCGCGGCTTCACAGCGCCGCGGGCGCCGCGTTCATCGAGCTGGGCGGGCGGAGTTTTCACGGCCGGCTCCCGGGGAATCTGCGAGCATTGCAAGGCAACAGGGCCGGCGGCGTGTTGATCCAGGTCAAGCCGCCCGCCGATCCGGCCGCCGGCCGCGCCGCGCGGCGGCCGCTTCCGCCGGCGGCGACGCTCCGCCCGGCCCCGCCGCCGCCCGCGCGCGGCGAACGCCGCCGCCGGTCACCGGCGCGGCTTGATCCGGGTCAACACCGCGCGCGCGCGGACGGCTGTAGTAGGCGCAAGAACGCAATGCGGGCGACGCCCGCCGCGGCCGCGGAGAACCCTCATGTACAAAGATCTGATGATTGCGATGACCGGCAACGCCGGCGACGCCGATGCGTTGCGTCTGGCGGTCAAGCTTGCCGCGCGCCACAGCGCGCGTCTGGCGGTGCTGGAGAGCGTCGATCTGCCGGTGCCGATCAGCCACGCCTGGGATGTGATTCCCGATCCGACCGTCGGCGGCGTGTACGAGGAACTGCGCCAGCGCGGCCAGCAGCGCTTGAGCGAACTCAAGCTGCGCCTGGACGACGAGGCCGTGAGCTGGGACGCGCGCGTGGTCGAGGCCTTGTACGCCGACGCGCCGCGCACGGTCGCGCACGAAGCCTTCGACGCCGACCTGTGCCTCGTCGCCGGCAGCGGCGGCGAAGCGCAGGACAGCGGCGCGCTGCACGCATGGTTCACCGCGCTGTTGCTCGAATCCGGCCGCCCGGTGCTGACCGTGCCGCCGCGCAGCGGCCCGACCTTGCCGTTGCGGCGGGCGATGATCGCGTGGCAACCCACCCGCCAGACCACGCGCGCCGTGCACGACGCGCTGCCGCTGCTGTCCGACGCGGGCTTGGTGGAACTGGTGGTGATCGGCCGGGGCGACGACGACCCGGCGCTGGAATCGGCGCGGCGCATGGTCGCGCATCTGGTCCGCCACAGCATTCCCACCGATCTGGTCAACCTGCGCGCGGGCGATCGCGGCGTGGCCGAGGCCTTGCTCGACTACGCCGAGCGCAGCGGCGTGCAGGTGTTGGTGGCCGGGGGTTACGGCCACTCGCGGCTGCGCGAGTGGGTGCTGGGCGGGGTGACGCGCGAGTTGTTCCTGTCGGCGCGGATCCCCGTGTTCTTCGGCCACTGATGCTCCGCAGCCCCCTGTAGGAGCGACGCGAGTCGCGACCGCGACAACGAAACCACGCCGAAACCGCCGTCATCGCTGCGTTCGATGCAACGACGATAGGAAGGTTTCGTCGCAGGCGCGAGGTCGCGGTCGCGACTCGCGTCGCTCCTACAGGGGACCGTCGAAACTACGGCCGGGTTCGGATGGGCGCGTCGATCCAGGCCTGCATCGCCGCGGCGATCCGCGCGCGCGCCGCGCGCAGGGCCTGCGGCGTGACGCCTTCCATCGATCCCGGTCGCAGCCACGCCGGTTCGATGCCGTCGCTCGCGCCGTTGGCCAAACGCGCCAGCGACGGCTGCGGGCGCACGCGGGTCAGTCGCGCATGCCGATGGTTGTTCGACGCGGCATCGGCCAGCGCCGCCGGTAGTTCGCGCGACACCCATAACGACGCGAGCGCCCCGCCCTCGCCGCGCGCGCCGCGCTCGCGCGCGAGCCGCGACGCGCCCTGCAGAGCGCCCAACGCCAGCGACCGCGCGATGGCCTGCGCCAACGGCGGCGCATCGCCGCCGAGATAATCCACGCCCAGCGACGCGAACGCATCGGCCACGCCGATCAACCCGACCTCCAGGCGCAGCGTTCCGTGATCGACGCCGAACGCTTCGGCCGCATCGTCGAGCAACCGCACCGCCAACGCGGCCGTCGCGGCGAAGCGCTCGAAATCGAAGCGCGCCCGCGCGCCGCCGGCGTCGATCACGAACGCGCCAACGTTGAGCGCCGCGCGCGGCGTGCGCAGCGGCGGCACGGCGCGCTCGGTGCCGGCGCGACGCAGCAAGCGCGGGTCGGGAAGAATCTGCCACGCGCCGAACGCGGCCGCGTAGCGGCTGCGCCAATGACCGCCGTCGCCGCCGCTGCCGCCCAGCGCCGCGGCCACGCGCTGCCAGGTCGCGTCCACGGTGCGGTCGCGCAGGCGCTCGCCGCTGCGCCAACGGAAGCGGGTGTCCCACAGGTCGACGGCGTGCGCATCGGTGAATCGGGTCAGGCGGGTCACGGGCGGTCCGGCGGCGCGGGCCGCGCCCGCAGACGTCAACTGTGCCCGCGCCGGGCACGGCTTTCTTGATCGGGATCAAGCCGGCGCGCGCGGATCGGTGCGTTACAAACCGTTACCGCTGGTTACCGCCCTCGAATCGGCGCGGGCGTTCGCGCGCCTAGCCTGTGCGCAGTCGCCACGCCGAACCGGAACCGCCGCCATGCTGCTCGAACACGCCGCCTACGCCGAAACCTCTTGCGCCGCCGCGTGCGCCGTCGCGCCGCAAGCGGAGGACGAGAGCCTGGAATCGTGGCTGCAACGCGAACTGCTGCGCCGCGGCTGGCCGCTGCAACGCCGCAAGCTGCGCGCCAAGCAGCACGTGTTCCGCGCCGGGCAGCCGCGCACCGCGCTGTATCTCGTGCACGCCGGCTGCTTCAAGACCGCGCTGGTCAGCGAGGACGGCCGCGAGAAGATCACCGGCTTCCGCATGCGCGGCGATCTGCTCGGCCTGGACGCGCTGGACATGAGCGCGTACGCCTGCGACGCGGTCGCGCTGGACACCGGCGAGTTGTGGGAGGTGCCGTTCGCGCGGCTGCGCAGCGAACTGCCCGAATTCCAGGAACGCATCACCGCGCTGCTGGCGCGCGAGATCCGCCGCGACTGGAACTGGATGCTGGCGTTGGGCACGCTCGGCGCCGATCAGCGCGTGGTGACGTTCCTGTTCGATCTGGCCGCGCGCCTGCACGCGCTCGGATTCAGCGGCGAACGCCTGCAACTGCGCATGACCCGCGCCGAACTCGGCAATTTCCTGTCGCTGACGTTGGAAACGGTGGCCCGCTCGCTGTCGCGCCTGCAAGCGCGCGGTTTGATCGGCGTGGCGGGCCGCGAGATCGTGCTGCGCGACCGCGCCGCGCTCAGCGAGCTGCTCGCCGCGGGCGGGCGCGTGCACTGAGCCGCGCCGGCATCGGATCGGACGTGGATCGCGACGCGTCGACGCTCAGGCGTCGCCCGAACCGATCGCGCGCGCGATCGCCGCGGCCACCTGCTCGCGCCGATACGGCTTGCGCAACAGATCGAAGGCCTCGCCCGCATTCGCGGTTTCGGTCTCGTAGCCGGAGGTCAGCACCACCGGCAAGCGCGGCCGCAAGCGCCGCGCCGCCGCGGCCAGCTCCTTGCCGTTCATGCCTTCGCCGAGCATGACGTCGCTGAACATCACCGCCGCTTCGCCCTCGCCCGCCAGATAGCGCAAGGCCTCGCCGGCGCTGCCGACCGCGACCGCGCGATAGCCCGACGCGCGCAGGAACGCCAGCGCGATCGCCCGCACCGCCGCGTCGTCTTCGACCACCAGCACGGTTTCGCCGCGCCCCGGCGCGTGCGCGCCGCCCGCCGGCGCCGGCGCGGCCGCGGGCGCGCGCGCGGCGGGCAGGAACAATTCGACTCGCGTGCCGTAGCCCAAGGCGCTGTCGATGCGCAGGTCGCCGCCGCTCTGCTTGGCGAAGCCGTACACCATGCTCAGGCCCAGGCCGCTGCCGCGCCCGGCTTCCTTGGTGGTGAAAAACGGTTCCATCGCCCGCGCCAAGGTTTCCGGGGCCATGCCGCGGCCGGTGTCGGCGACGACGACGCGCAGATAATCGCCTTCGGCCAGCTCGCTCCCGTCGTCGCGCGCCGCGACCTCGAAGACGCTGGCGTCGATGGCGATCTCGCCGCCGCGCGGCATCGCGTCGCGCGCGTTGAGCGCGAGATTCAGCAGCGCGGCTTCCAGTTGGCCCGGGTCGGCGTAGGCCGCGGCCAGCGGCGCGGCGCAGTGCACATGCAGGTGCACGCTGTCGCCGAGCGTGCGTTTGAGCATGCTCTCGACATCGCGCAGCAAGGCCGGCACGTCGACCGCGCGCGGGCTCAGGCGCTGCCGCCGCGCAAACGCGAGCAGCTTGCCGGTGAGTTCGGCGCCGCGGCCGACCGAGCGCAGCGCGCTGGCGATCAGTTCGCCGGCCTCGGGCTTGTCGCCGCATTCCAGTTCCAGCAACTGCAAGCTGCCGGACATCACCGTAAGCAGGTTGTTGAAATCGTGGGCGATGCCGCCGGTGAGCTGGCCGATGGCGTCCAGCCGCTGCGAATGCGCGAGTTGTTCCTCGGTGCGGCGGCGCTGCACGAACGCGGCGGTGAGGTTGGCGACCGAACGCAGCAAGTGCAGCGCATCGTGATCGAAGTGGCGCGGCCGCGGCGCGCGCGCCAGCAGCGCGCCCATCGGCCGGCCGCGGTCGAGCAACGGCACCAGCACGCCGCTGCCGGCGGCCGCGGGCAAGGCGAAGCGCGGCGCGTCGGCACTGGCGAAATCTTCGGTCACCGCGGTTTCGCCCGCGCCGATGCCGGCCAGCAACGCCGCTTCGTCCAAGGCTGCGCCGCCGTCGTCGAGGCCGACACCGGCGCGGATTTCCACGCTCTGGCGGTCGCTGGAGACGAACAGCACCGCCACGGTCGGAATATCCAGCGCGTCGGCGAGCAAGCGCGGCAAGGCGTCGACCACGCCCGATTCGTCCTGCGCTTCCAGCGCCAACTGGCCGATGCGCGCGGCCAGCGCGTCGTAGCGCGCGCGCACCAGCGCCTGCCGGGCGCGCTGGGTTTCGGAGATATCGCGCACCGAGGCCAGATAACGCGGCCCATGCGCGCCGCCGATCGGGCTCAGCGCGATCTCCACCGGAAACTGGCTGCCGTCGGGGCGCAAGCCGATCAGGCTCTGCCCGCTCACGCCCATCGGCCGCACGTGCGGCCGCGCCATGTAGCTTTCGCGGTAACGGCGGTGGCGGTCGCGCGCGGCCGCCGGGATCAGCGTTTCCACGTCCATGCGCAGCAATTCGCCCGGCGCGTAGCCGAACAGGCGCTCGGCCTGGGCGTTGGTCTGGACGATGCGGCCGTCGCCGTCGACCAGCAACAACGCGTCGGGCACCGCCTCGAACAAACCGGCGAAGGACGCGTCCGCGCTCATGCCGGGCTCACCGCGGCGGCGAACAGATAGCCGGCGCCGCGCACTGCCTTGATCAGGCTCGGCGCGGACGGATCGGATTCGAGCTTGCGCCGCAGCCGGCCGATGGCGACGTCGATGGTGCGGTCGTACGGCCCGGCTTCGCGGCCGTGCAGCGCGGTCATCAGCTCGTCGCGGCTGAGCACTTGCTGCGGACGCTGCAGCAAGGCGCGCAGCAATTGGAATTCGCCGGTGGTCAGCGCGATCTCGGCGCCGGCCGCGTCGCTGAGGCGGCGCGAGGACAAGTCCAGACGGAAACCTTCGAACGCGAGCGACTCCGATGCGGGCGCCGCGGCCGGCGCGGCCGCGCGCCGCAGCACCGAGCGCACGCGCGCCAGCAGTTCGCGGAAATCGAAGGGCTTGGCGATGTAATCGTCGGCGCCGAGCTCCAGGCCGACCACGCGGTCCACCGCTTCGCCGCGGCCGCTGACCACGATCACCGGGCCGCGCCATTGCGTTTGCAGATGGCGCAGCAGCGACAGGCCGTCCTCGTCGGGCAGGCCCAGGTCCAGCAACACCAGATCGATGCCGCCCGCCGCCACCGCCGCGCGCGCTTGCGCCGCGCTCGACGCGGCCGAGGTCTTGCAGCCGTTGGCGCCGAGGTAACGCGCCAGCAGCGCGAGGATGTCGGCGTCGTCGTCGACCAGCAGCAGCCGCGGCTGCGCGGCCGGGACGGCGTCGCTGGGTTTGGAGGACATCGCGCTCGCTCGCAGACCGGTGGCCGTGATGCGCGCAGCATGGGGCGATTCGCGCGCAGCGGCAATAGCGCGGCGTGGCGCTTGCGGCGATGCGGCGCGAAGCGCGGGGAAGTTGATCCGCGTCAATATCGGCGCGGCATGGATCGGTTAGGCCGTCGCGGTGCCGGCGCCAGCGCGGCGCCGATGTTTCGCGCGACGGCGACTCAGGAATCTATCGGATGCCGATCACGGAAATCGGCGCGGGCCCGAGTGTTCTTGTGTTTGCGGATCCGGGCCGATCGCAGACGCCGTCGCGGGCGTCGCGAGCGTCTTCATGCGACGCCGAGGCGGCAGTCGGATCAGACGAACACCAGCCGTTCCAGTTGCCGCGAGCCCGGCTGCTCCTGCGCATGCAACTCCTTGCCCTCGGCGCGCATTTGTTCCAGCAACATATAGATGCGGATCGCGCGCCGGATCACTTCGGTCTTGTTGGAGTTTCCACGCAGGGCCATGTCTTCGAGTTCGGCCATTTCGCCCGCGTCCAGGCTCAGAGTCATGCGTTGGTGCTTCATCGGTCGCTCCGCGGAAACGGGATGGGTGATGTCGATCAAACGCACACGATAGCTGCTTTTCGTGCGCGTGAAGCGTAGGAATACGCGCGGAATTTTGTGTTTTTTGGGTCAGCGCACGTGAGGCACTGATTTGATACGCATTTAATGTGTATTTATTCCACGAACCAACATTCAACGCCGAGCCGCTTCCTGGCCTTCCTTCGCCCACGGCGGTCGCGGCCGAGACGCCGGTCGTCCTTCCCGCGCAAACGCGCAGGCCGATCAAGCCGGCAACTGCGCCAGCGACGCGCGCAGGTCGTCGATCAAATCTTCGCTGCGCTCCAGGCCTATGTTGAACCGCACCAGATTGCGCCCGGCCCGCGGCAAGTCGCGGTGCAGCGAGAACTGCGGCACGACCAGACTGGTGGTGCCGCCCCAGCTGTAGCCGATCTTGAACAGCCGCAGCCGGTCGATGAAGGCGACCACGGCGTCCTGGCTCAGCGCGGCATCGAATTCGACCGAGAACACGCTGGCCGAACCGGTGAAATCGCGCTGCCAGATCTCATGCCCGGGACTGCCCGGCAGTGCCGGATGGCGCACGCGCGCCACCCGGGGCTGCGCTTGCAGCCAGCGCGCCACGTCCAGCGTGCTGCGCTGCAGATGATCCAAGCGCACGCCCAGAGTCTGCAGGCCGCGCAGCGCCAGACTGCAATCGTCCGGCGAGGCGCCCATGCCTAGCAGTTGCTGGGCGTCGCCGAGAGATTGGTACAACGCTTCGTCGCGCACGGTCACCGAGCCGAGCAGCAAGTCGCTGTGGCCGCCGATGTACTTGGTCAGCGCTTGCACGGCGATGTCGGCGCCGTGGGCGAAGGCGTCGAAGAACACGCCGGCCGCGTAGGTGTTGTCGAGCGCGACCGGCACGCCGGCGGCGTGCGCGGCGGCGGCGATGGCCGGCACGTCCTGCACTTCCATCGTCACCGAGCCGGGGCTTTCGCACCACACCAGCTGGGTTTCCGGCCGCAGCAGCGCGGCGATGCCGGCGCCGATCATCGGGTCGTAGTACTCGGCGCGGATGTTCCAGCGGCTGAGCCAGCGGTCGGAGAACTCGCGGTGCGGGCCGTAGATGCAATCGGGGATCAGCACGTGGCCGCCGGCTTTGAGCACGGCGATGTCGACCAAGCTGATCGCCGCCTGTCCGCCCGGGACGATGAAGCAGTGGCCGCCGCCTTCCAATTCGGCGATGCGCGCGGCCAGTTCCAGCGTGGTCGGGGTGCCGTACAGGCCGTAGGTGTAGGGGGTTTCGCGCCGGTCCCAGTGGTCGTGCACGTGCGCGGCGCTGGCGAACAGCGTGGTCGAGCCGCGGTAGACCGGGGTGGCGAGGGAACGGAATCCGGCCGGCGCGGCGGCGTCGGGATGGGCGAGCTTGGAACGCCAGTCCAAAGGCATGGGAAGGTTCGCTGTCGGGGGGGCGGCGCCGCGAGCGGGCGCGCGGGACGCGCAATCGCGGGCGATGCGCGCGGTCGCCCCGAGCTTACACAAGCGCCGGGGCGATCCGCATGGCCGTATCGGCGCGCTCGCCGGCTCGCATCGCCGGCTTGCGAACTGCGGCACGGACCGGCGCGCCCTCCCCGGCCCTTAACGAACCGTGCCCGCCGGCGCTGCATGCCGGCGGGCACGGGTTCGCTCGCGTTCGCCGCCGGACGCGCCGCCGCCGAAGCGGTGCGCGAGCCGGCGTCCCTCAGTAACTGCCGACCAGATTGAGGAACCAGCCGCGATGGTCGTAATCGAAGTTGGTCAGATCGTCGCTGTAGTCGGTGAAGTTGTAGCCCACGCCGGCGCGGAAGTTCTTGCCCAGATCGCGGTCCACGCCGAGCAGCACGCCGGTGCGGGTGCCGCCGTCGCGCACGTCCAGCCAGCGGTATTCGGCCAGACCGTGCCAGACCTCGTGCACGCGGTAGCGCGCCTGCACCGCCGCGAAGGTCGTGGTCGAATCCTCCCACTTGCCTTCCTGACGCCCGAACCGCACCTCGCCCACGCGCCGCGCGAGCTTGCCGGCGAACTCCCAACGATGGTTCGGGTTGTAGACGCCCTCGAACGCCAGCACTTGGGTGCGCTGATCGTAGGTGGCGATGTCCGGGCCGACCTGCCCCAGCGACGACACGTCGTAGAGATAGGTGTACTTGCCCAAGATCGCCCAACGCGTGGTGTCGAACGGACGCCATGCGAAGCCGGCGTTGCCCTCGACGAACTTCGCGCCGGCCTGCGCATTGAGCTGGTCCCGGGTCTGCGAGTAGTTGAGCCGCCCGGCGATGCGGAAACTGTCGTCGAACTTGTGCAGGAAGCGGTTGGTGCTGGTCCATTGTTCGCGCCGCTCGGCGCCGGTGTCGCGGCGCCATTCCAGCTTGCTCTGCCATTGGGTATCGACCGAACTGCGCCCGCCGGTCAGGCTGGCGCCGCGGCGTTCGACCGTACCCAACGCGGCCTCGCGTTCGAGCGTGGACTTGGTCAGGGCGAAACCGAGGTTCCAGCCCTCGCCCGGATAGAAGTCCATGCCGAAGGTGTGGCCCAGGCCGGATTCGTTCGGCGCCTTGAGGAACACGCTCTCGTTGTACAGGTTGACTTGATTCGACAGGCGCCAGCGCTGGCCGAGGGTCCAGCCGGTGTTGCGGCGGTCGTCGAACAGCGGGTCGTAGTCGGTGGTGTCGGTGGAATAGGTGTAGGCGCCGTAGATCGAGTGGTCCGGGGCCAGCCGGTATTCGGCGTCGAGCTTGACCGCGTCGCCGCGATCGCCGTGGACGACTTCGGCGCCGACGTTGGACAACTCGCCGAACGCGTACTTGCCGCCGAGGGCGACCGAGTCGTTGGGCGCGTAGCGGCCGTGGTCGTCGTCGACCGTCTTCTGCACGGTCCCGTACAGCTCCAGCTTGCTGCCGAAGCGCTGCTTGTACTGCACCGCGGCCAGCACGCCGTTGGCGTCCAGGCCGTTGGCGCGGTCTTCCTGCACCCGGCGCACTTCGGCGCTGAGCGTGGCTTCGTCGGTGAAGCGCCATTCGGCCGAGGCCTGAGCCTGGGTCAACGACGCCTTGCCGCGCTCGGCCTCGCTGTAGCGGGCGAACACGCGCACGGCCGGGGTCAGTTCGCCGTACACCTCGACGCCGCGCTCCTCGACCGCCTCATTGGTGTCGTAGCGCGAGATCGAATAGCCCTTGTCGACCCTGCGCGACCACGCGCTCGCGGTCCACTCGCCCTCGGTCCAACCCAGTTCCTTGAAGTTCGCGCGCGCTTCGACCGAACGGGCGCGGCCGCGGCGGTCCTGCAGGCCGGCATTGAGTTCGCTGAAGCTCAGGCCGCCGTTGTCGGAATAGAAGATCGGCGCGCTGGTGGCCTGGGTGCGGCTGTTCTCGACCTTGAGGAAGGTGCCGCGCCCGGCCTGCAAGGTCAGGTCCGCGCCTTGCAAGGTGTAGTCCTCGCCCGAGCGGTTCTCGTCGATCCAGGTGCCGCCGACGGCGAGGTGTTCGCCGAACCAATGCTTGCCGCGGACGCCCAGCGTGGTGTCGTCCGGGTCGAACCCGGTCGGCACGTATTCGTAATCGGCCAGCAGCACTTGGTCGAAGCCGTCGAGCGGCCGGTCGCGGGTCAGGCTGGGCGCGTTCTGGCGGGTGATCTGGTCCAGGCGCCGGGTCAGCAGCACGCGGCCTTGCAGTTCGTCGATCTCGTAATCGGCGCCGCGCACCAGTTCGACCCGGCTCTGCACCCGCCCGGTGGTGCGGTCGCGCACTTCCACCGCGAGCTTGTCCGAACCCGGCAGCAGATCGCCGTGCTTGAGATAATACAGGCTGCCGTTGGTGCCGAGCAGTTCGGTATGCCCCGGCGCGGTCTGCGCTTGCGAGCCGAACACGCGCAGCTGGGTGCCCGGCTCGCCCAGCGCGGTGCTGCGCCGGCTGCGCCAGCTCAGCGCCGCGCCGTACAGCGAGCGGTTGTATTGGGCGTACTCGGTGCCGGTCAGGCCGGTGTTGAAATTGCCCCACAGCGCCTGGTTCTTGTCCCAGTCCGCGCGCAGGTACAGCCGGCCCATCGTGTCGACATCGCGGTAGGTCGTGGAATCGTCGCCGTAGACCGGGTAGTACTGATCCGGATCGAGGCGGCGGAACACGTCCTGCGGATCGGCGTCCCAGAAGCCGTTGAACAGTCGGCCGACTTCGCGCTCCTGGGTGTCGGCCTGCGCGGTGACGAGATACTTGCCGCGGTACTTGCCCTTCAGATAGAACGCGAGCCGCCCGTCGACGACCAGGTTGTCGTCGGCCAAACGCTTGTCGTTGGCCACGGTTTCGACCGAGCCGCGGGTGCTGCCCTTGTACGCGGTGACATCCGCCAGCGCGACCGCGAACAAATACTTGCCGGTGACGTCGACATCGAGCGCACGATGGCTCGCCCCCGCCTTGCCGCCGCCGACTTCGACATCGAAGCGGTGCTGCCCGACCGGCACCAGATATTCGGCGACGAACTTGCGCTCCAGGTCGATCGGATGCGAGCGGCCGTTGATCTTGATCGACTCGCGGTCCGGGATGTTGCGTCCCTGGATGCGGATGCGCGAGCCGTAGACGGCGATGTTCTGGCGCCGCAGAGCGTCCTGGCCGAACACCCGGTCGATCTGGCTGCGCTGCTCGGCTTCTTCGACGCTGAATTTCGTGTTCTGCGATTTCTCCACCGAATCGCGCAACAGCCGCGATCCGCGCTCGGCTTCGCTCGGGGTGACCAGTTGCAGGCGGTTGGGATAGGTCTCGTCGAAGCTGCCGTCCTCGCCGTAAGCGCGGACGATGTACACCAGTTCGTCGCCGTTGCGCAGACGCAGGCCGGGATCGAGCTCGCCGTTCCATTCGGCCTCGCCGACCGCGGCGTTGGGCAGATCGACCCGGGCGATCGGCGCCGCCAGGTCGGTGTCGGTGGCGCGGAACAACAACACTTCGCTGCGTTTGATGAACGCGGAATAGTTGTTGTAGGTGTAGAACTTCACCGGCTTGACGACGCGGCCGTTCTCGAAGCCCAGCAGCGTCGGCGCCGAGACGGCCATGTGCGGCTGGCCGAGATTGGGATCCTCGGTCGCCCACACCACGCCGCCGCCGGGCAGTTGCAGCGACCACTTGCCGACCGCGACGGCCCGGCCGGGCTTGGGCGCGCCCCTCCATTCGGAACGCGGCTGCTCGGCCTCGATGGTGACGCGGCGATCGGGCTGCAGGGCCTGCGAGCTCGATCGGTCGGTGGTGCCGACCGTCAACGGCTGGCGCCTGCCGCGCGTGCGCAACTCGAACAGCACGCCGTCGCCGTTGTCGCAGCCGTCGTCGCCGCACTTCAGCGGCGGCTCGGCGGCGGCCGGATCCGCCGCCCGCGGCGACGGCGACGCCGCGGCCGGGCCGGCGGCGACCGGCGCGGGCAGTTGCTGCGCGCCGGCGGCCGAGGAAAGACCGGCCAGGATGCCGATCAGGGTGTAGTCCAACAGTTTCATTTTCATCATGGCGCCCCTTATTTCTCGCTCTTGCCGGCGGGGGCGTCCGGGTCGTTGCTTAGATCCACGCGCAGCGTCTTGCGCACCTCCGGGGAGGCATGGGCGACGATGGCGTCGTAGACCGCCTTCGTACGGCGCATGCCGAGCGCGATGTTGTAGGCGTCCGACGCGCGCTTGTCCGTGTGGCCGGTGATGACCACGCGGTGTCCCTTCAACTCCTCCAGCGCGGCGGCGATCTTCGCCATCAGCGGCAGGTACTTGGGCTTGATCGTCGCCTTGTCGGTGTCGAACAGCACTTCGCCGAGCTTGGGCCATTCGGCGAAACCGACCACCATCGTGCTGGGATCCTCGGCATCGGTGCGCACGCTGATCTGCAGGGCGGCGAGCAGTTCCGGCGTCAGCCCCGACTCCAGCGCCTTGCGCACCGCCAGAGCGCGATCCATCGCCAACGCTTCGCTTTCGCCGTTGGCGGTGATGACCACTTCGCCGCCGCCGTACTCGCGCACCTTGGCGGCCATGTTCTCCACCGCCGGCAGGTAGGCGGGTTTGACCACGGCGCTGCCGGCGTCGAAGAACACTTCGCCGATGCGCATTTCCACGTCTTCCTTGCCGCCCGGGATGTCGCCCGGCGGCAGCTTGACGCCGTAGTCGAAGCGCACCGGCACGCCCGGCGTCAGGCGCCGCACCAGCGGGTTGTCCGTGGTGAGCTTGCTGCCCGGCGGCACCGTGGTCGGATCGAGCTTGAGGATGAAGTTGCGGCCGCGCTCCCACGGACCGCCGGCCACGCCTTCCAGGTGGTAGCGGCCGAACTGGTCGGTTTCGATCAGCAAGCCTTCCACCGAGGCCAGACGCACGCCCGGGATGCCGCGTTCGTCCACGCCGCGATTGCTCACGATGTAATCGACCTGATAGCCCGCTTCGGTCTTCGCCACCCGCCGCTCGACCTTCGGGTCGGCGCCGGTGAGGCCCTTGGCGGCGTCGCCGCCGCGTTCCACGCGGGTGTTGCCGGCCGCATCCATGCGCACGGTGACGCCCTGCGCGTTGGTCAACGCGAAGTCGTCGGTGAAGCTCGGCTCGCGCAGCGTCTGGCGGATCGTCACGGTGTGCGCGGCGACCGGATCGGCGTCCGACTGACGGCCGGCGATGCGGCCCAACACGATGCCGTGCAGCATCGGCGAGCTCGCATCGGGCTCCGGCTTGGCGCCGTCGCCGCGATCGACCGTGGTCGAGTGGGCCACGTAGGCGTCCGGGGCGAAGCCGCCCTGCACGCGCAGGTCGGTCAGTTCGGCCGGATCCTGCCAGCGGTCTTCGTCGCGGTCGTCGAATACGGTGCCGATCAGCAGCGATTCGTCGAGCAACGGATCGGAGACCAGTTCGACGCTGGCGGTGGCGATGTTCGACCGCTTGCCGCCGTCCTCGGCGTAGGCGCTGTTGATGTGCGTGCCCGGCCGCACCGCGGCGCCGACGCGCAGCAGGTAGACCACGCTGGCCGATTGGCCGACCGCGATGTCGATGCCGTCCACGCGCACCGGGTAGGTGCCGACCAAACGGCCCTGGTTGTCGCGGTCCGCCACTTGCACGCTGCCGTCCACCAGGGTGAAGCCCGCCGGCGGCGTGTCGGTCAGCGTCGCATCCACGGCGGGGTTGTCGCCGACGTTCTTGATGGTGACGGTGTAGCGCACCAGATCGCCGATCTTGACCCGCTGCGGACGCGCTTCCTTGCTGACCACCAAGTCGGTGGTCGGTTCGGGTTCGACCTGCATGATCGCGACGCCGGTGGCGGTCGCCGTGCCCGAGGCCTGGCCGCCGCTGCCGCCACCGCCGAGGCTGCCGTAGCTCGCCGTGACCGTGACCACATTGTTCAACGGCGCGCCGGCGTTGGCTTCCGCGCGGGTGATGGTGTGGGTGTAGGCCTCGCAATCGACGCTGGCGCCCGGCGCGAGTGTGGTCGCGCCGCACTTGAGCTGGGTCGGCGCGTAGTTCTGCAGCACGTCGTTGGTGCTCATGTCGTTGAGGGTGATGTTGCCGGTGTTGGTGATGCGCACCGCGTAGCGAATGACGTCGTCGACGTTGCCGACGTTCTTAGTGGCGTTGTCGACGCTCAGCGTCGCGACCTTGACGATGGCGATGGCCGGATGCGCCTGGATCGGCACGGTGATGGTCGGCTTGCAGGCCGCATCGGTCGCGCCGGCGGGGCACACGTTCGGCGTGGAGCTGGTCACGGTCGCGGTGTTGACGACGCCCGCGGCGTCCACATCGGCCTGGGTGACCTTGTAGGTGCCGGTCAGCACGCAGGTGCGGCCCGGATCCACGGTCGCGCAGGTGATGGTGTTCGGCGCGATCTTGGCGTCGGTCACGACTACGTCGGTGAGGGTGACGTTGCCGGTGTTGGTCGCCGTGATCGAATAGGTCAGCGTGTCGCCCACGCTGACTTGGCCGTTGCCGTCCTCGTCGGCGTTGCGGTCCATCGTCTTGACCGACTTCAGGCCCGGCGCCTGGACCACCGGCACTTCGTGCTTGGGGTTGCACTTGGGATCGCTGGCGCCGGCGGTGCACGGCGACGGCACGCCCGAGGGCGTCTCCGCCGTCACGATCGCGGCGTTGCGCACGATGCCGGCGTTGGCGTCGGCCAGGGTGACCTTGTAAGTGCCCGTGAGCACGCAGGTCTGGCCCGGCGCGACGGTGGCGCAGGTGGTCGTGTTGGGCGCGATCTTGTTGTCGGTCACCTTGAGATTGGTCAGCGCGACGTTTCCGGTGTTGGTCACCGTGATCGTGTAGGTCAGCGTGTCGCCGACGGTCACCGAGCCGCTGCCGTCTTCGTCGGCATTGGCGGACAAGGCTTTGTCCGAACGCAGATCGGCGGTTCCCTGGACCGGGTGCGCGGTCGTGCAACTGGTGCAGGTCGGGGTCGGATCGCCGCCGCCGGTGCCCGCCACGCTGTTGCCGACCGTGCCCGACGCGTTCGCGTCGACCTTGGTGGTGTAGGTCAGCGTGTAGGTGCCCGGTGCGGTGCCGGCCGGGAGCGTGCACACGATCGGACCGCTGCCCGAACAGGTGTAGCTACCGGCGCTGGTCACCGAGCCGAACGTCTGCTGGCCCGACAGCGTGTCGGTCAGCGTATAGACCTCGGTCAAGGCGGCCGTGGTGATGGTGGTCGACAACGTGTAGGTGATCGTGTCGCCCGGGTTCACCGTCGTGCCCGTCGCCGGATTGGACGACTTGCTGCTGGTGATGTCGGGCAACGCCACGGTGTGGGTCGTGGTGCAATCCGTGCAGGTCGGGGTCGGATCACCACCACCGGTGCCGGCCACGCTGTTACCGACCGTGCCCGATGCGTTCGCATCGACCGTCGTCGTGTAGGTCAGCGTGTACGTGCCGGGCAGCGTGCCGCTGGGCAGCGTGCACGCGACGGGGCCAGTGCCCGAACAGGTGTAGCTACCGGCATTGGTCACCGAACCAAAGGTCTGACGACCCGCCAGCGTGTCGGTCAGGGTGTAATCGGCCGTCAGCGCGGCCGTCGTGATCGTCGTCGACAGCGTGTAGGTGATCGTGTCGCCCGGATTCACCGTCGTGCCCGTCGCCGGGTTCGACGACTTGCTGCTGGTGATGTCCGGCAACGCCACGGTGTGGGTCGTGGTGCAGTCGGTGCAGGTCGGGGTCGGATCACCGCCGCCGGCGCCCGCCACGCTGTTGCCCACCGTGCCCGATGCGTTCGCATCGACCGTGGTCGTGTAAGTCAGCGTGTACGTGCCGGGCAGCGTGCCGCTCGGCAGCGTGCACACGACGGGGCCAGTGCCCGAACAGGTGTAGCTACCGGCATTGGTCACCGAACCAAAGGTCTGACGACCCGACAGGGTGTCGGTCAGCGTGTAATCGGCCGTCAGCGCGGCCGTGGCGATCGTCGTCGACAGCGTGTAAGTGATCGTGTCGCCCGGATTCACCGTCGTGCCCGTCGCCGGGTTCGACGACTTGCTGCTGGTGATGTCGGGCAACGCCACGGTGTGCGTGGTCGAACAATCCGTGCAGGTCGGGGTCGGATCGCCGCCGCCGGTGCCGGCCACGCTATTACCGACCGTGCCCGATGCGTTCGCATCGACCGTGGTCGTGTAGGTCAACGTGTAGGTGCCGGGCAGCGTGCCGCTCGGCAGCGTGCACACGACGGGGCCAGTGCCCGAACAGGTGTAGCTGCCCGCATTGGTCACCGAGCCGAACGTCTGACGGCCCGCCAGCGTGTCGGTCAGGGTGTAATCGGCCGTCAGAGCTGCGGTCGCAACCGTCGTCGACAGGGTGTAAGTGATCGTGTCGCCCGGGTTCACCGTCGCGCCGGTCGCCGGGTTCGACGACTTACTACTGGTGATGTCGGGCAACGCCACAGTGTGGGTCGTGGTGCAGTCGGTGCAGGTCGGGGTCGGATCGCCGCCGCCGGTGCCGGCCACGCTGTTGCCCACCGTGCCCGACGCGCTCGCATCGACCGTCGTCGTGTAGGTCAGCGTGTAGGTGCCGGGCAAGGTCCCCAACGGCAACGTGCACACGACCGGGCCGGTGCCCGAACAGGTGTAGCTGCCGGCATTGGTCACCGAACCAAAGGTCTGACGACCCGACAGGGTGTCGGTCAGCGTGTAATCGGCCGTCAGCGCGGCCGTCGCGATCGTGGTCGACAGCGTGTAGGTGATCGTGTCGCCCGGGTTCACCGTCGTGCCCGTCGCCGGATTGGACGACTTGCTGCTGGTGATGTCGGGCAACGCCACGGTGTGGGTCGTGGTGCAGTCGGTGCAGGTCGGGGTCGGATCGCCACCACCGGCGCCCGCCACGCTGTTGCCGACCGTACCCGACGCGTTCGCATCGACCGTGGTCGTGTAGGTCAGCGTGTACGTGCCCGGCAGCGTGCCGCTCGGCAAGGTGCACACCACCGGGCCGGTGCCCGAACAGGTGTAGCTGCCGGCGTTGGTCACCGAACCAAAGGTCTGACGACCCGACAGGGTGTCGGTCAGCGTGTAGACCTCGGTCAAGGCCGCGGTCGCAACCGTCGTCGACAGCGTGTAGGTGATCGTGTCGCCCGGGTTCACCGTCGTGCCGGTCGCCGGGTTCGACGACTTGCTGCTGGTGATGTCCGGCAGCGCCACGGTGTGGGTGGTCGAACAATCGGTGCAGGTCGGGGTCGGATCGCCGCCGCCGGTGCCGGCCACGCTGTTGCCCACCGTGCCCGATGCGTTCGCATCGACCGTGGTCGTGTAGGTCAGCGTGTACGTGCCGGGCAGCGTGCCGCTGGGCAGCGTGCACACGACGGGGCCAGTGCCCGAACAGGTGTAGCTACCGGCATTGGTCACCGAGCCAAAGGTCTGACGACCCGCCAAGGTATCGGTCAGGGTGTAATCGGCCGTCAGCGCCGCCGTAGTGATGGTCGTCGACAGTGTGTAGGTGATCGTATCGCCCGGATTCACCGTCGCGCCGGTCGCCGGGTTGGACGACTTGCTGCTGGTGATGTCCGGCAACGCCACAGTGTGGGTCGTGGTGCAGTCGGTGCAGGTCGGCGTCGGATCGCCGCCGCCAGTGCCCGCCACGCTGTTGCCGACCGTGCCCGATGCGTTCGCGTCGACCGTGGTCGTGTAGGTCAGCGTGTACGTGCCGGGCAGCGTGCCGCTGGGCAGCGTGCACACCACCGGGCCAGTGCCCGAACAGGTGTAGCTACCGGCATTGGTCACCGAACCAAAGGTCTGACGACCCGACAGGGTGTCGGTCAGCGTGTAATCGGCCGTCAGAGCTGCGGTCGCAACCGTCGTCGACAGCGTGTAAGTGATCGTGTCGCCCGGATTCACCGTCGTGCCCGTCGCCGGATTGGACGACTTGCTGCTGGTGATGTCGGGCAACGCCACGGTGTGGGTCGTGGTGCAATCCGTGCAGGTCGGGGTCGGATCACCACCACCGGTGCCGGCCACGCTGTTGCCCACCGTGCCCGATGCGTTCGCATCGACCGTGGTCGTGTAGGTCAGCGTGTACGTGCCGGGCAGCGTGCCGCTGGGCAGCGTGCACACGACGGGGCCAGTGCCCGAACAGGTGTAGCTACCGGCATTGGTCACCGAGCCAAAGGTCTGACGACCCGCCAAGGTATCGGTCAGGGTGTAATCGGCCGTCAGCGCCGCCGTAGTGATGGTCGTCGACAGTGTGTAGGTGATCGTATCGCCCGGATTCACCGTCGCGCCGGTCGCCGGGTTGGACGACTTGCTGCTGGTGATGTCCGGCAACGCCACAGTGTGGGTCGTGGTGCAGTCGGTGCAGGTCGGCGTCGGATCGCCGCCGCCAGTGCCCGCCACGCTGTTGCCGACCGTGCCCGATGCGTTCGCGTCGACCGTGGTCGTGTAGGTCAGCGTGTACGTGCCGGGCAGCGTGCCGCTGGGCAGCGTGCACACCACCGGGCCAGTGCCCGAACAGGTGTAGCTACCGGCATTGGTCACCGAACCAAAGGTCTGACGACCCGACAGGGTGTCGGTCAGCGTGTAATCGGCCGTCAGAGCTGCGGTCGCAACCGTCGTCGACAGCGTGTAAGTGATCGTGTCGCCCGGATTCACCGTCGTGCCGGTCGCCGGGTTGGACGACTTGCTGCTGGTGATGTCCGGCAACGCCACAGTGTGGGTCGTGGTGCAGTCGGTGCAGGTCGGCGTCGGATCGCCGCCGCCAGTGCCCGCCACGCTGTTGCCCACCGTGCCCGATGCGTTCGCGTCGACCGTCGTCGTGTAGGTCAGCGTGTACGTGCCGGGCAGCGTGCCGCTGGGCAGCGTGCACACCACCGGGCCAGTGCCCGAACAGGTGTAGCTGCCGGCATTGGTCACCGAGCCGAACGTCTGACGACCCGACAAGGTGTCGGTCAGCGTGTAATCCGCTGTCAGCGCCGCCGTGGTGATCGTCGTCGACAGCGTGTAAGTGATCGTGTCGCCCGGGTTCACCGTCGCGCCCGTCGCCGGGTTGGACGACTTGCTGCTGGTGATGTCCGGCAGCGCCACGGTGTGGGTGGTCGAACAATCGGTGCAGGTCGGCGTCGGATCGCCGCCGCCGGTGCCGGCCACGCTGTTGCCGACCGTGCCCGACGCGTTCACGTCGACCGTGGTCGTGTAGGTCAGCGTGTACGTGCCCGGCAAGGTGCCGCTCGGCAGCGTGCACACGACGGGGCCAGTGCCCGAACAGGTGTAGCTGCCCGCATTCGTCACCGAACCAAAGGTCTGACGACCCGACAAGGTATCGGTAAGGGTGTAGTCGGCCGTCAGAGCTGCGGTCGCAACCGTCGTCGACAGCGTGTAGGTGATCGTGTCGCCCGGGTTCACCGTCGTGCCCGTCGCCGGATTGGACGACTTGCTGCTGGTGATGTCGGGCAACGCCACGGTGTGGGTCGTGGTGCAATCCGTGCAGGTCGGGGTCGGATCACCACCACCGGTGCCGGCCACGCTGTTACCGACCGTGCCCGATGCGTTCGCATCGACCGTCGTCGTGTAGGTCAGCGTGTACGTGCCGGGCAGCGTGCCGCTGGGCAGCGTGCACGCGACGGGGCCAGTGCCCGAACAGGTGTAGCTACCGGCATTGGTCACCGAACCAAAGGTCTGACGACCCGCCAGCGTGTCGGTCAGGGTGTAATCGGCCGTCAGCGCGGCCGTCGTGATCGTCGTCGACAGCGTGTAGGTGATCGTGTCGCCCGGGTTCACCGTCGTGCCCGTCGCCGGGTTGGACGACTTGCTGCTGGTGATGTCCGGCAACGCCACGGTGTGGGTCGTGGTGCAGTCGGTGCAGGTCGGGGTCGGATCGCCGCCGCCGGTGCCGGCCACACTGTTGCCGACCGTGCCCGATGCGTTCGCGTCGACCGTGGTCGTGTAGGTCAGCGTGTAGGTGCCGGGCAGCGTGCCGCTCGGCAAGGTGCACACCACCGGGCCAGTGCCCGAGCAGGTGTAGCTGCCGGCGTTGGTCACCGAACCAAAGGTCTGACGACCCGACAGGGTGTCGGTCAGCGTGTAATCGGTGGTCAGCGCGGCCGTGGCGATCGTCGTCGACAGCGTGTAAGTGATCGTGTCGCCCGGGTTCACCGTCGTGCCCGTCGCCGGGTTCGACGACTTGCTGCTGGTGATGTCCGGCAACGCCACGGTGTGGGTCGTGGTGCAATCCGTGCAGGTCGGGGTCGGATCGCCGCCGCCGGTGCCGGCCACGCTGTTGCCGACCGTGCCCGATGCGTTCGCATCGACCGTGGTCGTGTAAGTCAGCGTGTACGTGCCCGGCAAGGTGCCGCTCGGCAACGTGCACACCACCGGGCCAGTGCCCGAACAGGTGTAGCTGCCGGCATTGGTCACCGAGCCGAACGTCTGGCGGCCCGACAGCGTGTCGGTCAGCGTGTAGACCTCGGTCAAGGCCGCGGTCGCCACGGTGGTCGACAGCGTGTAGGTGATCGTGTCGCCCGGATTCACCGTCGCGCCGGTCGCCGGGTTCGACGACTTGCTGCTGGTGATGTCCGGCAGCGACACCGTATGCGTGGTCGAACAATCGGTGCAGGTCGGGGTCGGATCGCCGCCGCCGGTGCCGGCCACGCTGTTGCCGACCGTGCCCGATGCGTTCGCATCGACCGTCGTCGTGTAGGTCAGCGTGTACGTGCCGGGCAGCGTGCCGCTGGGCAGCGTGCACGCGACGGGGCCAGTGCCCGAACAGGTGTAGCTACCGGCATTGGTCACCGAACCAAAGGTCTGACGACCCGCCAGCGTGTCGGTCAGGGTGTAATCGGCCGTCAGCGCGGCCGTCGTGATCGTCGTCGACAGCGTGTAGGTGATCGTGTCGCCCGGATTCACCGTCGCGCCGGTCGCCGGGTTCGACGACTTGCTGCTGGTGATGTCCGGCAACGCCACGGTGTGGGTCGTGGTGCAGTCGGTGCAGGTCGGGGTCGGATCACCGCCGCCGGCGCCCGCCACGCTGTTGCCCACCGTGCCCGATGCGTTCGCATCGACCGTGGTCGTGTAAGTCAGCGTGTACGTGCCGGGCAGCGTGCCGCTCGGCAGCGTGCACACGACGGGGCCAGTGCCCGAACAGGTGTAGCTACCGGCATTGGTCACCGAACCAAAGGTCTGACGACCCGACAGGGTGTCGGTCAGCGTGTAATCGGCCGTCAGCGCGGCCGTGGCGATCGTCGTCGACAGCGTGTAAGTGATCGTGTCGCCCGGATTCACCGTCGTGCCCGTCGCCGGGTTCGACGACTTGCTGCTGGTGATGTCGGGCAGCGCCACAGTGTGGGTCGTGGTGCAGCCGGTGCAGGTCGGGGTCGGATCGCCGCCACCGGTGCCGGCCACGCTGTTGCCCACCGTGCCCGACGCGTTCGCATCGACCGTGGTCGTGTAGGTCAGCGTGTAGGTGCCCGGCAGCGTGCCGCTGGGCAGCGTGCACACCACCGGACCGGTGCCCGAACAGGTGTAGCTGCCGGCATTGGTCACCGAGCCGAACGTCTGGCGGCCCGACAGCGTGTCGGTCAGCGTGTAGACCTCGGTCAAGGCCGCGGTCGCCACGGTGGTCGACAGCGTGTAGGTGATCGTGTCGCCCGGATTCACCGTCGTGCCGGTCGCCGGGTTCGACGACTTGCTGCTGGTGATGTCGGGCAACGCCACGGTGTGGGTCGTGGTGCAGTCGGTGCAGGTCGGCGTCGGATCGCCGCCGCCGGTACCCGTCACGCTGTTGCCCACGCTGCCGGACGCATCGGCGTTGACGGTCGTGGTGTAGGTCAGCGTGTACGTACCCGGCAAAGTGCCCGCCGGCAGCGTGCACACCACCGGGCCGGTGCCCGAACAGGTGTAGCTGCCGGCATTGGTCACCGAACCAAAGGTCTGACGGCCCGACAAGGTGTCCGTCAGCGTGTAGAGCTCGGTCAGCGCGGCCGTGGCGACCGTCGTCGACAGGGTGTAAGTGATCGTGTCGCCCGGGTTCACCGTCGCGCCGGTCGCCGGGTTCGACGACTTGCTGCTGGTGATGTCGGGCAGCGCCACAGTGTGGGTCGTGGTGCAGTCGGTGCAGGTCGGCGTCGGATCGCCACCGCCGGTGCCGGCCACGCTGTTACCGACCGTGCCCGACGCGTTCGCGTCGACCGTGGTCGTGTAAGTCAGCGTGTACGTACCCGGCAAGGTGCCGCTCGGCAGCGTGCACACCACCGGACCGGTGCCCGAACAGGTGTAGCTGCCGGCATTGGTCACCGAGCCGAACGTCTGACGCCCCGCCAAGGTATCGGTCAGGGTGTAATCAGCCGTCAGAGCTGCGGTCGCAACCGTCGTCGACAGCGTGTAAGTGATCGTGTCGCCCGGATTCACCGTCGTGCCGGTCGCCGGGTTGGACGACTTGCTGCTGGTGATGTCCGGCAACGCCACGGTGTGGGTCGTGGTGCAATCCGTGCAGGTCGGCGTCGGATCGCCGCCGCCGATGCCGGCCACGCTGTTGCCCACCGTGCCCGATGCGTTCGCATCGACCGTCGTGGTGTAGGTCAGCGTGTAGGTGCCGGGCAAGGTCCCCAACGGCAACGTGCACACCACCGGGCCGGTGCCCGAACAGGTGTAGCTGCCCGCATTCGTTACCGAACCAAAGGTCTGACGGCCCGACAGCGTGTCGGTCAGGGTGTAATCAGCCGTCAGAGCTGCGGTCGCCACGGTGGTCGACAGCGTGTAGGTGATCGTGTCGCCCGGGTTCACCGTCGTGCCCGTCGCCGGGTTCGACGACTTGCTGCTGGTGATGTCCGGCAACGCCACGGTGTGCGTGGTCGAACAATCGGTGCAGGTCGGCGTCGGATCGCCACCGCCGGTGCCGGCCACGCTGTTGCCCACCGTGCCCGACGCGTTCGCATCGACCGTGGTCGTGTAGGTCAGCGTGTAGGTGCCCGGCAGCGTGCCGCTCGGCAAGGTGCACACCACCGGGCCAGTGCCCGAACAGGTGTAGCTGCCGGCATTAGTCACCGAGCCGAACGTCTGACGACCCGCCAAGGTATCGGTCAGCGTGTAATCGGTGGTCAGCGCGGCCGTGGCGATCGTCGTCGACAGGGTGTAAGTGATCGTGTCGCCCGGGTTCACCGTCGTGCCCGTCGCCGGGTTCGACGACTTGCTGCTGGTGATGTCGGGCAACGCCACGGTGTGCGTGGTCGAACAATCGGTGCAGGTCGGCGTCGGATCGCCGCCGCCGGCGCCCGCCACGCTGTTGCCCACCGTGCCCGACGCGTTCGCATCGACCGTGGTCGTGTAGGTCAACGTGTAGGTGCCGGGCAAGGTCCCCAACGGCAACGTGCACACCACCGGGCCGGTGCCCGAACAGGTGTAGCTGCCCGCGTTGGTCACCGAACCAAAGGTCTGACGGCCCGACAGCGTGTCGGTCAGCGTGTAGATCTCGGTCAAGGCCGCAGTCGCAACGGTCGTCGACAGCGTGTAAGTGATCGTGTCGCCCGGGTTCACCGTCGCGCCCGTCGCCGGATTGGACGACTTGCTGCTGGTGATGTCGGGGAAAACGATCGGATCGGTATCGGTCGCCGTGCAAGTACCGGCTGCACTGTCGAAGGCGCTACCCGCCGCCGTACAGCCGGCGCCGGTGTTGGTGATTCCCGTCGGTGGGGCGACGCTGGCGCGGTTGATCGCGCTCTGCGCCAGGGCATTTCCGCCGCCCAGCAACAACGATACGAGCAGGAACACCCTACTCACGTTGCGGCCAGCCGCACTCGCCTGCTTGAAAATGGATCCCAACACGGAGGACGTCCCCTGATTCACCATTTCCCTCCATCGCTACCGGGCACCGGACGCGGACACAGAAAGCGAAGCCGGTCACGCGGCGAGGTACGGAGCTGGGTTCAAGCGCCTGATCGGTAAGGCGTACCGACACGGAAACGACCTATCGGCGCGGTAATCGGATCGGCCTGGGCCCGTCGTCCCACGCCGCTTCGATGGCGAAAGGACTGCGGAAACACGCTGCGGAGATGCCCGGGCGCGCGGCTTCGGCACCTGACCACGGATGCGCCGGGACGAAGCGGCGGAGCCGGCTCCAGCCACGATCGATGTCGGTACGTTGCTTGCCCGGCACCGCGCGACCGGCTTCTGCGTCACTGTCGGCAGCCGGTGTATTCGCCATCAGCACCCAACTCGGATCGGGATGCGCCTCGCTCGCCGGTCACGGCCGTTTGACACGGCGCTTTTCACGTAACAATATTAGTTTCATGAAATCGAACGGCACCCTCTCCGGCGTCCTCCATGTCCTGCTGCACATGGCCGAATCGCCGCATCCGATCACCTCCGAAGTGCTCGCGCGGGCGATGAACACCAATCCGGTGGTGGTGCGGCGGACCATGGCCGGCCTGCGCGAGGCCGGGCTGGTGCGCTCGGAGAAAGGCCACGGCGGCGGCTGGAGCATCGCCCGGCCGCTCGAGGCGATCACCCTGCTCGACATCTATCGCGCGATCGGCGCGCCGGGCCTGTTCGCGCTCGGCCACCGCAGCGCGAACCCGCATTGTCTGGTCGAGAAAGCGGTGAACCACGCGCTCGACGGCGCCTTCGACGCGGCGCAGACGCTGCTGCTGCAGCGCTTCGCCTCGGTCACCCTGGCCTCGCTCAGCGCCGATTTCCACGCCGGCATGGTCGCGGCCGGGCACAGCATCGATCTGGAGCACGCGCATGAACGATGAGCATTGGCTCGACGCCGTGGTGATCGGCGGCAGCTTCGCCGGCGTATCCGCCGCGTTGCAGTTGGCCCGCGCGCGCCGCTCGGTGCGCGTGCTCGACGCCGGCCGCCCGCGCAACCGCTTCGCCGACGCCGCGCACGGCTTCTTCAGCCGCGACGGCAGCGATCCGCGCGCCTTGAACGCCGCCGCGCAGGCACAGTTGCGGCGCTATCCCTCGGCGCGGTTGATCGCCGCCGAAGCGAGCCAAGCGCGTGCGATCGACGGCGGGTTCGAGATCCTCACCCGCGACGGCGACGCGTTCGCCGCGCGCAAACTGGTGCTGGCGTTCGGCGTCAACGACGCGCTGCCGACGCTGCCCGGTCTGGCCGAACGTTGGGGCCAGAGCGTGCTGCATTGTCCGTACTGCCATGGCTACGAATTCGCCGGCCGGCGCCTGGGCGTGCTGCATTCGGCCAGCGTGTCCGCGCATCAGGCGATGCTGATCGCCGATTGGGGGCCGACCACGCTGTTCCTCAACGGCGCGCCGATGCCGGATGCGGACACCGCGGCGCGCCTGGCGCAACGCGGCGTGGCCGTCGAAGCGGCGCCGGTCGCCGAATTGCTCGGCGACGAACAAACCTTGTCCGCGCTGCGCTTGAACGACGGCCGCGACGCCGCCGTCGACGCGCTGTTCGTCGCCAGCCGCGTGCGCTTCAACAGCCCGCTGGCCGAACGACTCGGCTGCGCCATCGACGAAGGCCCGCTCGGCCCGGTGATCCGCGTCGACGACACCCGCCAAACCACGGTGCCCGGCGTGTACGCCGCCGGCGACATCGCGCGGCCGATGCACAACGCCACCTGGGCCGCCGCCGACGGCGTCGCCGCGGGCGCGTCCGCGCACCAATCGCTGGTGTTCGCGCCGCTGGCGGCGTGAACGGCGTCCGCCGCGTCGTCTTAGTTCGCGAGACGCGGCCGTTCTAGCGTCCGCGCCATGGACACTCAATCGCCGCTGCACGAACTGCCGCCCGGGTTCCACTGGGAGGCGCCTTTCGCCGGTTCGATCTTCCCCGCGCATCTGGTCGCGGTGCCCGACGAGGACTGCGAGGCGTGGCTCGCCACGGTCACGCCGGCGCGCGAGGGGCACGGCGCGATCGCCACGATCCGCCGCCACCTCGGGGTCAAGGACCACATCAGCCGGCCGTTCCGCACCGACGCGGCGGCGGCGGGCTGGGTCGCGCGCTGGCTCAGCGGCCAGGGCGAGTCGGTGCGGGCCGAACTCGCCGTGGACTGGACGGCGGCGCCGCGACACGCGGCTTGACCGGACGCGCTCGACGGCGCACCGCGTCGTCGTCGCGCTTCAAGCGCCGCCGCAGGCCGAATCGTCCAGGCGCGGGTCGAGGATCGCGAACTGCGCAGCGTCCGGCGCGCTCGCGCGCACCCGACCCAGGCCCCAGCCGCGGCCGGGCTCGACCCCGAACACCGCCGCCTGCGCGCTCGCGCCTTCGCCGTCGCGCGCTTCGAACAGGCGCAACTGCGCGAACGGCAGCGAATTCGTGCGGCCGCGGCCGAGCGCGCCGAACGGCCGGCCGTCGCGGCCGCGGCCGGCGGCGGCGGCGAACCAGCCCTCGTCGCTGAAACCCAGGTAGCGGCCGGGATCGAAAGCATCGGCGATGCAGTGGGTGCGCGCGCGCAACCGCGCCACCGCCGGCTGGCCGCGGCGCTCGTCCGCATAGGCCGTGGCCAGCACCAGGATCTTGCCGCCGGGCTGCAAGGCCAGGCCGTCGAAGAAATCGGTCCAGGCGCCGATGCGGAACGGCTCCATCGCAAAGCTCTCGTCGCGGCGGCCGTCGTGGCCGATGCGGATCACCTCGCCCTGCGGCCGGTTGGGATCGCCGCTGAGTCCCGCCGCCAGGATGCGGCCGTCGGCTTGCACGCGCAGCGCGGTGATCAGGCCGGGGAAGCGGGTGCGCTGGAACGAAGGATCGAGGCGGCCGTCGGACAGGTGCCGCACCACGGTGGTGTAGCCCTCATTGCCGAGCAGGCCCCGCATCATCAGCAGGCGACCGTCGGCCTGCACGGTCAACTCGCGGCCGCCGCGGTCGAGGCCCTCGCCGTAGGAGGCCAGCCGGCCGGCTTCGCCGAAGCTCGGATCCAACCGCCCGTCCGGCAGATAACGCGCCATCGCGGTGGCATACGCGCCGCCCAGGCCGCCGGCGACGACGATGCGGCCGTCGGCCTGGATCGCCAGGGTCTGGGCTTCGGCGTCGAAGCGCGAATAGTCGGCGAACGAAGTCAGCACACGACCGCCGTCGCCGAAACCCGGATCCAGGCGGCCGTCCTCGCCGTAGCGGGCCACGGCGAAGCGCGTGCGCATCGGCCATTCGCGCGGGTCCACGGCACGTCCGGCCAGCACGATGCGGCCATCGTCCTGCACCGCCAGATCGAAAGGCTCGGCCTCGGGAAAGCCGAGGTCCTCGAACTCGGTGCGGGTCGCGCCGCCGTCGCCGAACGCGGGATCCGCCGAGCCGTCGGCGCGCAGGCGCAACACCACGAACCCCTTGCCGCTGCGGCCTGCGACCACGATGCGGCCGTCGGCGCGAAGCGCGAGCGAGCGGCATGCGGTGTAGCCGGCCGGATCGCCGGTGCGGACCGAGCCGTTGTCGCCGAACGCCGGATCGAGCGCGCCATCGGGCAGCAGCCGGATCAGCCGGCAACTCGGTTCGGGCGAACCGTAGCGGCCGGAGGTGCCCAGCGCGAGGATCTTGCCGTCGCGCTGCACGACGATGCCGGCGGGATCGAAATAGGGGTCGGGCGTCTGCGCCAGGAACCAGCCGCCGCTGCCGAAATCCCGGTCGAGCGCGCCTTCCGGCGCGACGGCGCGCGCTTGCGCGGCGCGCGCGGGCGAGACTTGCGCGAGCGCATCGCGCGCGAGCGACGGCTGCGGAACAGCGGCGGACGAAAACGCCGTTGCGCACGCCAGCGCAACGCAAACGGAACGGGGGAAGCTCATGCGGCCATGCACCGTGCGGCGACGCTCGCTGCCCCCTGCCCCGGATCCGAGCGACGTGGTCGATCCGGCACGCGCGCACCCTAACATCGCCGCGCTCGCGCAAAGCGCGCACGCGGAAGCACTTTGCGCGGCGCGGCGAGCGGGGCCAAATTCTTCCGCGGTTGGTTACGTTGGGCTGATTCCGCTGGCCGATGCCATCGGCCGACTGCGCTCGCCTACATCCGCGGCCGGCTTCACCCGCACGTGTCCACCGCCCCTGACTTCACCTGCCGATGTCGCTGGCCGATTCGGCGCCGGGTTTCGCCGCGCGGATCGCCGCTCGCGTCGCCGCCTGCGATCGCGTCGCACGCGGAGGCAAGCGCGATGCCGCCACGACCGCGCTGCGCGCAGGGCGCCCGGGCACAGCGAGCCGCGCGGCCGTCCGCGCAGGCGCGCGCCTCAGCGCGCGTCGCCCGCGCCGCAGGCCGAGTCGTCCAGGCGCGGATCCAGGATCGCGAAGCGCGCATCGCCCGGCGCGCTCGCGCGCACGCGGCCCAGGCCCCAGCCGAGTCCGGCCTCGGCGTCGAACACCGCTGCATCGACATCGACGCCGCCGGCGCCGCGGACGCGCAGCAGGTGCAGACGCGCCGCCGCGACATCGCTCACGCGTCCGCGCCCGATCGCGCCGACCGCGGCGCCGTCGCGGTCGCGTCCCGCCGCGGCGAACCAGCCGTCGCGGCTGAAACCCAGGTAGCGCCGCGGATCGAACGCATCGGCGATGCAGTACGTCTTCGCGCGCAACCGCGCCGCCCCGAGCGTGCCGCGGCCGCCGCCGTTGCGGCGCAGCGATTCAGCCATCAGCACGATGCTGCCGTCGGCCTGCAGCGCCACGCCCTGGTAGAAATCCGCGCCGTCGACGAAGCCGAAGTCTTCGCGAACGAAGCCGGCGTCGCGCGTGCCGTCGTGATTGAGGCGGATCAGCTCGGGCCGGCGCGGCCCGGTGTGGTCGCTGCTGCCGACCACCAGGATGCGGCCGTCGGCCTGCTGCTTCAGCGCGTCGATGATGTACATATCGCGCTGGAGCCGGAACGAGGGATCGATGCGGCCGTCGGCGAAATGGCGCACCACGGTCTGGTATTGGTGATCGCTGGTGCCGCTCCTCACCAGCAGGCCGCCGTCGGCCTGCACCGCGATCATGTTGCCGCCGGGCCTGAGCGCCTCGCTGTAGGACGCGTAGCGGCCGCCCTCTCCGAAGCTCGGGTCCGGGCGGCCGTCGGGCAGGTAGCGCGCCAGCGCGGTGGCGGCGCCGACGCCGCGCAGGACCCCGACGACGACGATGCGTCCGTCGCCCTGGATCGCCACGCTCAAGGCGGAGGCGTTGTACGAAGACGACACGCCCTGGAAATCGGTCAGCACCCGGCCGCGGTCGCCGAAGCCGGGATCGAGCCGGCCGTCCTCGCCCAGGCGCAGGATCGCGAAGCGCGTGCGCGCGGGCGTGGTGCGGTAATCCACCGCGTCGCCGACCATGACGAGCTTGCCGTCGTCCTGCAGGGCCGCGTCCCAAGCGTGCGACTGGGCATGGCCCAGTTCGGCGAAGTCGGCGCGGACGGTGCCGCCGTCGCCGAAGCCCGGATCGGGCGTGCCGTCGGGCCGCAGCCGCACCGCGGTGAACGAGCCGGTGCCGTAGCCGGTGACGACGATCTTGCCGTCGGCGCGCACCGCCAATGTCTGGCAGGCGACGAAGCCGCGCGGATCGCCGATCCAGACCGGCGCGCCGGCGCCGAAGTCCGGATCGGGCGCGCCGTCGCGCAGCAGCCGCCACACCCGGCAGTTGCTGTTCGGCGGGCCGCCGCCGGCCATCGCGCTCATGAGGATCTTGCCGTCGCGTTGCACCGTCAGCGCGGTGGGCTTGGCGTAGTCGAAGCTGTCGTCGAGGAACACGCCGTCGACGCCGAAGCCGCGGTCGAGCGCGCCTTCCGGCGCCGTGGTCTGCGCTTGCGCGGCGAAGCCGGCGAGCGCCAACGCCGCCGCGCAGGCGAGCGCGGCGCGATGGCGGAAATGGAGGCTCATTCGCTTGCATCCTGTAGCGACGCTCGCCTTGCCCCCTGTTCCGGACCGCGAGCGACGACGCCGGTCCGGCACGCGGCACCCTAGCATCGGCGCGCGAGCGAAAGCGGGGCGGCGGAAGCAGTTCGCGCGCGCTCCGAAGCGGCGATCCGGACGCAGCGCACGTCGCGGCGGCCGCGGGCGCGCGACGCGCCGCCCGCGACGCGCGTCGCGCCGACCCGCTAGGCCGCGTTGATGCGCGATTCGGCGTAGCGGTACGACAGCAGCATCCGAATCAGCGTTTCCACCTGCGCCGCATCGCGCGCATCCAGCCGCGCCATCGGCAGGCGGTGACCGCGGCGGCTCATCGCGTCGCGGAATTCGAGCAGGGCGAAGTCGTCGCTGAGGTCGGCGCGGGTCACGCCGACCGCGAACGCGGCGTCGGGCGCGATGCGGCCGAACTCGCGCAGCATCGCGTCGGCCTGACCGACCATGTCGGCGCTGTCGGCGGCGATCAGCACCACGATGCCGACCGCGCCTTCGCACACCAGCGGCCACATGAAATCGAGATAGCGCTGGCCGGGCACGCCGTAGACGTGCAGCAACTCGCCGTCGTCGAGTTCGATGCTGCTGTAGTCCATCGCCACCGTGGTGTGGGTCTTGTCGCCGAGCGCGCCGTGGCTGATCGGCATTTCGGTGCTGATCGGCTCGCGGTCGGAGATCGCGCGGATGGCGGTGGTCTTGCCCGCGCCCATGTCGCCGACGAAGGCCAGTTTGATCAGCTCGCTCATGGCCCGCGCCCCAGGTTGAGGCCGAAACGCCGCGCCAGCCGGCGCAGCAGGCCGGGCGCTTGCGCGTCGGGCGCGCGCCGCGGCGACGGCGCGGCGGCGATGTCGGCGCCGTCGGCCAGACCGCTGGCGAGCACCGCGGCGTACAAGCGTTCGAGTTCCAGCGCCGGGGTCGCGGTCGCTTGCGCCAACTGCGGCAGCGCCCAGGCGCGTTCGAGCAGGCAGCTCAGCGGCAGCAGCCAATGCGCCGGCAGCGCGTTGGCCGACAGCAGCGGCCATGCGCGCAGGCGCACGGCGCGGTCGGGCGCGACGTCGGCGATCGGCGCGTCGTGCGCGAGCGCGATGTCCCACAGCACCGATTCCAAGGGATAGCTTGCGGTCACGTCCTGCTCGAATTCTTCGGCATAGCGGCGCGGGGTGAGGGGCGTGACGAACCAGTTCGGCGCCAGCGCCTCGGCGATCAGGTCCGGGTACGGCATGCGCCGCAGCATGTGCAGGCGCGCGCCGGCCGGATCGATCGCCAGCCGGAACAGGCCGCGTTCGAGCAGGCAGGCGCCGCTTTCCGACGCCGCCAGCAGTTGCCGCAGGAACGGCGCGCTGGCGAGGTCGATGTCGGGCGCGGCGGACGCGGTGGGTTCCGCCGGCGGCTCGGCGGCGCGGATGCGTTCGCGCAGGCACGCCGACAGTTCGTCGGCTTCGGCGTACAGATCGAGCGAGCGCACGCTGTCGGGATCCCACGGCAGCCGGCCGATGCGCACCACCGGCACGCCGCTGCGCAGGGCCGTGTCCACGGCCATGCGGCTGGCGCTGGTTTCGGTGCCGACCACCAGCACCTGCGCCGGACGCCCGTCCCAGCGCCGCAGTTCCACCTCGATGCGTTCGCCGGAAAGCAGATCGCGCGCGGCGTGCAAGCGCGCGTCGCGGGACTTGTCGAGGTCGACGCTGGCGACCACATAACGCTGCTTCGATGCCACCCCTGCCTCCTGGCCGCGGCGCGGCCGCGCGCGGGGCGCGGCGGCGCATTGCCGGGTCGCCGGCGGGCGCGCGTTGGCAGCGCGCCCGCTCGATGCGGTCGGATCGGCCGGAACCGTCCAGTCGATCGAAACCGATCGGCGCGAGCCGATCACTTGAAGTCGAGCGTCTTCTCGAACGACTTGAGCTCGTGGCGGGCCATCGCCAGATTGGCGCGGGCGCGGTCGAGCACCACGTACAGGAACAGCGCCGGGTTGCTCTCCAGCGGGCGGATCAGGTGGTACTGCTTGCCCAGGCTGATCAGGATGTCTTCGATGGTGTCGTTGAGGCCGAGTTGCTGGGCGACGCGGCGCTTGGAGCGGACCACTTCGGAGTTGCCGGCCGCGGCCACTTCCAGATCCAGGCCGCCGCCGCCGACCATGGCCAGCGCCATGCCGCTGTCGCTGTCGACCAGGGCGGCGCCGACGAAGCCGGCGAGATTATTGAGTTCGTCCAATTGCAACTTCGACATGTCTAGCTCCGTTTGCGGATGGGTACGGCGAGGAAGACGGCCGCGCGCCGACGCCGCCGCCATCGCGGCGAAGCGGACGCGCGCGGCGCGGCTAGGATTCGGCGGGTGCGAGTGCGGCGGCGGGCGCGGCGAGCGCGGCGCCCAGGCGCGCGGCGCAATCGCGCGCGGCCACCAACAGCGCGGCCAGGACCGTGTCGGGGCCGGCCATCGCCAGCAGGGTCAGCGGCTTGGCGGCGTGGACGCGGAACAGCACCAGATTGCCGCGCGCGGTGCAGACGGTGGCGTAGTCGGCCTGGCTGAGTTCGATCTCGCCGGCCAGGGTCTCGCCGAGGGTGAGGAAGGAATTGGCCATCGCCGCGATCCGGCGGGCGTCGGCGCCGCCGTCGATGCGCTCGGCCAGGGCGCGGCCGTCGGCGGTGGACACGCACAGCGCGCGCATCCCCGGCACCCGCTGCCAACAACGCTCCAGTTCCGCGGCCAACAGGGCCGGCGTGGCGCCTTCGCCGTGCTGCGCCGGCTCCAGCCGTCCCAGCAACATGTCGATGGTGGTCCGCTGCATGCGATTCCGCTCCCAGGCTCGCCGGCGCTTCCTAACGCGCTTCGGCGTCGGGACCGGCCAATAAATCTGACTTGCGTCACACTATATCTGTTTTTTTGTGTGATGTTTGTTGCAGTTTTTACAGGTATTGCCGCGTGGGCGGACACGGCGGCGGCTCCGCGGCCGGAGCGGATCGCGAGGCGGGACGGTTGGAGTTCAAAGGCCGCGAGCGGGCGGCGAACGGTCCGCGGCGCAAGCGCCGCGCGGAAAAACACGGATCGACGCGGGCCGCGGCCGGGCCCGGATCAGAAGTCGCAGGCCTCCCACCCCGGCGGCGTGCCGTCGGTGGAGCGGCCCTTGAAGCCGGTATCGAGCGTGTTCTGCGCCCAGGCGTCGGCTTGGGCGAGTTGGGCCGGGCTGAGCCCGGCGGCGACCGCGGCCAGTTGCCGGTCGAGTTGGTCGGCGCGATGGGCTTCGGCGCCGAGCCGGTAGAGCTTGAGGTAACGGTAATGCTGCACCGGATCGGCGCCGAGCAAGCCGCCGAGCAGACTCTGCGAACCGGGCTCGTACGCCTGCTGCAGCAGATCGACCACGCGCCAATCGCCGGCCGCGAGCCCGGCTTCGACCAGTTTCGTCGCCGTCGCGCGATAGCCGCGCAGCGCGTCGGGCTGGCGGATCAGGCCGCGCGCGTCGTACAGCGGGCCGCGTTCGAGATAGCAGGCGCGCGCCTGCTCGTCGCCGAGCTTGGCCGCCTGGGCGATGTTCGGCACCAGACTGCCGAGCATGCGCTCGTCCACGCCGTCGCACATCGCCTGTTCTTGCTGGGCGCGCTGCTGGCGCAGTTCCATCGCTTCCAGCAGCGCTTGGTAGGTGCGCAGCTGCGCGGCGTTCATGCCGTCGGTGGAGCGGCGGGTCAGCGCGTCGGTGGCGCCGGCGTTACGCCATTGGGTGCTGCGCAAGCGGTTGCAGCGGTCCAGGTCGCGCACCAGCCGGGTCGCGGCGGCGGCGTCGCCGGCGTTGGCGTTGGCTTGCAGGCGGGCGAAGTTGTCCTTCAGCGGCGTGCCCGGCGCCGGCAGCGCGGCGCCCTTGGTCGGCGCGGGCAAGGCGATGGCGGAGGCGGTGTCGGCTTGCGCGGCGCCGGCGTTTTCGGCCACGGCCTGGATGCGCAATTCGCGCCGCGCCGAATCGGCGCCGGCGCGGCCGGCGAAGTAGGCGCCGACGATGGCCGCCGCTACCACGATCAGGCCCGCGGCGATCGAGACCCCGCGCTTCATGCGTCCGTCCGGGTCATGGCGAGGGAAACACGCACGGATCCCACAGCGGCCCGTCGGCGTCGAGCGCGCGGCCGTGGAAGTTTTGGTTGAAGGTCCGCGTCGCCCACGCGTCGGCGTCGGCGAGTTGGGACGGACTGAGCGGGGCCGCGGCCATCGCGAGATCCTCGTCGCCGACGCCCGGCCGCGGCGGCGCGCCGAGCCGGAACAGCTTGAGGTAACGGTAGCGTTGCGAAGGATCCTTGCCAACGGCGGCGGCGAGCAGGCTGTCGGCGCCGGGCTCGTAGGCGCCGCGCAGTTGGTCGAGCACGCGCCAGTCGCCGTCGGCGATGCCGCGTTCGATCATCGCGCGGGCGTTGCCGCGGTATGCGCTCAGGCGTTCGGGGTGATCGAGCAACCCGGCCGCATCGACGCCCGGGCCGCGCGCGAGGTAGCAGGCGCGCGCGTACGGCTCGCCGAGCAGCGCGGCTTTTTGCAGATTCGGCGCCAGCGCGCCGAGTTGGGAGTCGTCCAGGCCCGCGCATTGCGCGCGCAGCGCGTCGAGCGAGCGTTCGTTGCCCTCGGCCGCTTCCAGGCCGGCGCGCAGGCTGTCGCGTTGGCGCGCGTCGGTCGTGTCGGCGCGCGCGGCGATCAGTTCGTCGGAATAGCGGCGCACCTCGCGCTCGCGCCGGGCGAAGCCGCGGCATCGGTCGAGGTCGCGGTACAGCCGGGTGGCGGCGGCGAGATCGCCGGCGTCGGCGCGCGCCTGCAGCGCGGCGAAGTTCGCTTTCAACGGCGCGTTCGCCGGCGGCAGCGCGCCGCCGGCGCGCGCGGCCGGCGCAAGGGTGGCGGTCGCCGCCCGTCCTTCGGCGGCGACCGGACCCTGCGCTTCCTCAGCGGCCGTCATTCGTCCTTGATGGCGTCCGATGAGGTACACGGCGACGATGGCGGCCAAGGCGAGGGCAATGGCCGCCGCGGCCCGGACGGGTTTGAGCGGGACGGATGCGGAGCGGATCATGCGTCCCGCCCCTCATCCGCAACCGGTCCGGTTCGCTGTGTCGTCGCCAATGGTGCTTATCGCTCGCTGTCCAGGACGTATTGCGCGGCCGCGATCGAGGACTTGCCGGTCATGATCGCGGTGTTGGTGCCGGCGGCCGCCGGCAAGCCGACCTTGAGGTTGACCGCGCCGGAGACCAGCGCGTCGAGCACCTGGGTGATGATCGGCAACCCCAGCGCGATATTGCCGCAGCCGCGCGCCTTGGGCACGGCGAAGGAATTGTCGACCAGGGTGTTGCCGTCCACTTGCAGGTAGCCGATGAAGTTCGGCTCGTCGGTCCACACCGTGTAGGCGGTGCCGGGGTTGCCGGAAATCGGCTGGTTCGGCGGCGGCGGCGCGGTGGTGCCGGTCTGCAGCTTGAGCACGATGGGGTCCTGCGCCGAGCCGATGTAGCAGCCGCCGCCCAGGAACGGGTTCTGCAGGTGCACGCGCACGGCCAGGCGGGCGACGGTCGGGTCGCTGCCGTCGGTGGGCGGGAACAGCGCGTTGCCGAAGTTGGTCTGCACCGGCTGCACCGGTTCGATCGTGGCGCTGACGTCGTTGACGGCGGCGATGATCGCCCAGAACGCGGTCCACAGCGGGCCCGGCCAATCCGGCGCGGGGTTGACGATGCCGAGCAGTCCGCCCGGCACCTTGGCCGGCGGCGCCTGCAGCGTCGGCGCGCCGACCGCGGCGTAGAACGGCGACGGGCCGATGTTCTCGATGCCGCCCTGCATCACGATCGGCTTGTCGATCGGCATGGTGGTGCTGCCGATCTTCAGCGTGCCGGAAGTGGTGGTGTTGACCACGCAGCTGCCGACCATCGGATCGGTGTACGGGCAGTACTTGAACAACGCATACGGGCCCGACGGCGTGCCGGCGTGGGCGGCCGACGCGCTGGCGAGCGTCAGCGCCGCGGTCAGCGCGGCCGTGCAAAGCGAAGTCTTGCGCATTGCTAGAGTCCTCCTGGAGTGTGGTCGCGCCGGCGCGCCGCGCGCGGATGCGGGACAAAAAGGGGAGGAAAGACTCCTCCCCCGCGCCGAAGTCCGTCTCGGCACACGCCGCATCCGGCGTATCGACTGGCCGGCGGCCCGTTCGCGCCACGCATGAAGCGCGGCGGGCCGCCGGCCGGCGCCGGTACGGTCGGTTGGATCAGATGACCCGGACCGGGATGCTCGCTTCCAGCGAAGCGTTGTTCTGGGTCTGCACCGAGCACGCGCCGAGCGCGCCGCGGAACACGAACTTGTTGTTCACGCCCGGCAGCGAGGTGAAGTCGAGCACGCCGTTGACGGTGCCGGTGCCGGTCGAGCTCGGGCAGTACACGTTGAGCGGGCTCGGGATGAAGATGCGCACGCCGCTGATGGCCACGCTCCACAGGGTCGGGGTCAGGGTCGGCGAACCGGTGAACGGCGGGTTCGGGCCGGTGTAGGTGCCCGGGGTCATCGACCACGGCAGGTTGTAGGCGACGATGCCGGAGCACGCCGACGAGCCGCTGAAGGTGGCGCCGGTGACGGTGGCGGTGCCGCCGGTCACGCTGACGGCGAAGTTCGCCGTGCACGGCACGCCGATGCCGAGGTAGCTGGCGGTGGTCGGGCCGGTGAAGTTCAGCGTGCCGGTGTTGGTCCAGCCGCTGCCGTTCCACAGCTCGAAGGAAGCCGCCGAAGCCGACGTGGCGCCGCAGATCGCGGCCGCGGACACCAAAGCGAGCAGGGAATACTTGAACTTGGACATTGCGTTGTCTCCTGTGAGGCGTCGAGTTGTGCGGGCGTGCGGGCCCGCGCGGGACTGTCACGGATGAAGCGGCGCCGTGGCTGCGCTGCCTGGGAGCTGCGATGTGCCTGTTGCAGCGTTCAGGCGATGCCCGCCGCCGCCCGCGCGCGCGGGCGGCGGGGTTGGATCAGAAGAAGCCCTTGCTCACGGTCAAGCCGATGATGCGCGGGTCCTGGATGAACACGTTGCTGGTCAAACCGGTGTCGTCGCTGTTCATGAAGGTGCCGGTGATCGCCTTGCCGCCGAGCGCGTTCTTGACGTAGAGCTGGATCGCCAGATCGTTCTCGATGTCGCGCCAGGTCACCGAGACGTTGACGTTGCCCCAGTCGTGCAGGCGGTCGATCTTGTCTTGGTAGATGCGCGCCCAGCTCGGGCCTTGGTAGTACAGGTCCGCGCGCACGGTCAGGTCGCCCTTGCCGGTCATGAAGGTGTACTGCGGGCTCAGGCTGGCGGTGATGTGCGGCGCGTTGGGCAGTTCGTTGCCGCCGACGTTCTTGGCGAAGCCGGCGCCGCCGTTGGGCGCGTCCTTGGCCGGGTCGTAGGTGAAGCCGTACAGCCCGTCGTACGGGCCGCCCGGCGAGAAGCCGGCGCCGTTGAGCGGCAGGTTGGTCGAGCAGAAGCTGTTGAGGATGTTGGCGGCGTTGTTGAACGGCGGATCCAGCGGATAGGTCGCGTCCAGCACCGCCTTGACGAACTCCTTCGGCGCGACGCAGTTCGAGGCCAGCTGCAGCCACGGCTTGATCACGACCCAATCGGCGTTGCCGGCGGTGCGGTCCATCACGTCGATGGAGTACTGGTTGGAGCCGATGCGGGTGCGCAGCAGGCCGACGTTGCCGCTGAGCTGGAACGCGTCGGTCGGCTTCCACACCGCTTCGAGTTCCGCGCCCCAGGTCTTGGCGTCGAAGTTCTCGTTGAGCGTGGCGCGGTCCTGGATCTGCGAGACCTGATAGTCCTTGTAGTCGTTGTAGAACAGCGTGCCGTTGAGGACGAACTTGCCGCCGGCCATGACGTTCTTCATGCCGACTTCGAACGCGTTGACGAACTCCGGCTTGAACTCGGGACTGCGCTGCTCGAAGCTCAACGCCTTCGGGTTGGCGCCGATGCCCGGCGAGTTGGTGCCGCCGGCCTTGTAGCCGCGCGAGAGCGAGGCGTAGAACATGGTGCTGTCGGTCCACGACAGGTCCGGCGACCAGTCCAGCACCAGGCGGCCGGTCGGCTCGTTCCAGGTCTGGCGGATCTTCGGCAGCGCCGGATAGCCGTAGCCCACATAGCCGCCGAACAGCTGCGGCACGCCGGTGGTGCCGGTGGAATCGGCCAGCAAGGTCTGGGTCGGATACGGCGTGGTGATCTTGCGGTCGTTGGTGAAGCGCACGCCGGCGGTCAGGCGCAGGTTGTCGCGCAACTGCCAATAGCCTTCGCCGAAGATCGCCGCCGACTTGGTCTCGGCCAGATTGCGGCTGCGGAAGTAGTTGTGGCCCTGGCCGTTGATCGCCCCCAGCGGATTGGGGTCGATGTAGACGCAGGGAATCACGTCGCCGGTGTTCGGGTCCACGCGCGTGGCCGCGCCCGCCGGGCAGCTGCCCGGACGCGTGCCGGCGCCGTTGCCGTTGAAGAACAGATCGGCCAGCGCGGTGATCACGTTGCCGAACACGTAGTAGCTTTCGTCGACCTTGTATTCCAGGTAGTTGGCGCCGACGCTGAAATTGAACGGGCCGTCGAACGAGGACTGCAGGCGGAATTCCTGCGACCACTGCTTGCTCTTGGAATCGACCAGATCGGCGATCAGCAGGCGGTCCGAGCAGCCCAGCTGCGGATCGCAGTACTTGCCGTCGGGGAACGCGTTGTACGCTGGCTCCGGACCGTTCGGACCGAACACCGACACGCCGTTGGAGGTGTTGGTGAAGATCGGATTGGACTGGAAGCGGCCGTAGTCCTGGGTCGAGTAGTACTTGTCGCGGGTGTAGAGCGTTTGCGAGACGAAGCGCAGATGCTCGCCGACGTCGGCGCCGAGGTTGAACTGGAGGACGTCGTTCTTGGCCTCGAACTTGGGATCGTAGGAGGTCGCGATCTTGCGCATGTCGTGCGACTGGGTCACGCCCTTGTACGGATCGAGCCCGCGCGGAATCATCGAGGCGATGTCGAGGAAATTGCCGTCGGGATCCAGGATGTAGCCGACGCCGGTGCTCTGCGCGCCGAGCACGAACGGAATGCTGGCGCCGTTGGGCACGCCGAACGCGCCGTTGTCGTACAGCGAGCCGTCCTTGCAGCCCTGGCTCATGTAGTTGCGGTCGATCGACGACACCGTGGTGCTGCCGAAGGCGAGCGGGCCCGGATCGTTGTGGCACAGCTGCTTGCCGGTGCGCGCGCGGCGGTCGTCTTCCTGGAAGTGTTCCCACACCAGGCTGGCGTCGAACTTCTCGCTGGGCTTGAACGCGAACGACAGGCGGGTGGACAGCAGGTCGCGGTCGTTGACGTCGCGCCCGGTCACCTCGTTGTGGTCGAAGCCGTCGCGCTTGGTGTACTGCCCGGCCAGACGGAAGGCGAAGCTGTCGCTGAGCGGCACGTTGACCATGCCGGTGACGCGCGCGGTGCTGAAGTTGCCGACCTCGCCCTTGACGTTGGCCTCGTAACCGTCGGGGTTGGCGAGGTTGGGAATCATGTTGACCACGCCGGCGGTCGCGTTGCGGCCGTACAGCGTGCCCTGCGGGCCGCGCAGCACTTCCACCCGCTCCACGTCGAGGTATTCCTGCTCGAACAAGCGGTTGCGGATCATCGGCGTGCTGTTGAAGCTCACCGCCACCGCCGGGTCGGTGGTCACCGACAGCGCCTGAGTGCCGATGCCGCGGATCTGGAAGTTGTAGCTGGCGAAGTTGGTCTTGGAGAAGGTGACGTTGGGCGTGGCGGTGACCAGATCGCCGCCGGTTTCGATCTTGCGGTCGCCCAGGTCCTTGCCGCCGAACGCGCTGATCGCGATCGGCACCTTTTGGATGTTCTCGACCTTCTTCTGCGCGGTCACCACGATGGTGTCGAGGGTGGTCGCGTTGGGGTTCCTAGCGGGGTTTGCGGTCGCTACCGGCGCCTGTTGGTCGTCTTGCGCTTGCGGGGAGGCCGCCGCCGGCTGCGTCTCGGCGACCTCTTGTACGTTTCCCTGATTCTCCTGCGCGGCGGGCGCGCCGCCGCTGGCGCCGGCGGCGGCGGCGCCGCTGGCGGAATTGCTGATCAAGATCGCGCCGGAGGCGTTGGTGGCGTAGCTCAGGCCGGTGCCGTCGAGCAGTTCCTCCAGCGCTTGCCGGTTGCTCTTCTCGCCGCGCACCGCGCGCGCGGTCTTGCCCGCGGCCAGCTCCGGCGCGTACAGCAGTTGCGTACCGCTCTGGCGCGCGTACTCGGACAAGGCGGTGTCCAGGCGCTGCGGCGGGATATCGAAGCGGGCGGTCGCCGACGAGCGCTCGCCGGCGTAGGCCGCCATGCACGGCAACAGCGCGAGGAACAACACGGCCCGTCGCGATGCGCGCAGCAACGACTGTTTCTGAACTCGCAATTGCATTCGTTCTCCCCTCTGCGGATGACCGGCCATCTGTGTTCGCGGCCTGGTTACCTAGGTACAGACGCGCGCCCGCACGAAACCCGAACCTCGCGCGCGAATTAAATTCGTCGCGCAACTTGTTGTACCGACGAGTTTTGTTTTGCGCTGCAGCAGGCGTTTCGCGCGCTAGCGTCGCGCGCGAGGATGTCGGTACGAAGAAAACCGAAGCGGCGCAAAAAGAAACGGCCGCGCGAAACGCGCGGCCGTCGCTGCGGTCGTGGCCGGACGCGTCAACCGCGCAGCGGAGCGTCGGGCGCGCGCGGCTTGAGCACGATGTCGTCGTTGTCCAGCGAGTCCTGCTCGATCGGGAAGTAATCGGTCAGCGCTTCGACGAAGGTGCCGGTGTCGCCGGTGTTGAACGCGCCGCTGATCTTGAGCGAGGCCAGGTGCGCGTCGGCCAGCACGATCTTGCGCTGCGAGTAGCGGTTGATCTCGGCCACCGCGTCTTCCAGGCGCTCGTTCTCGAACACGATCTGGCCGTTGCGCCAACTCACCACCCGGCGCACGTCGGCGGCGCGCACTTGCGGCGCGGTCGCGGCCAGGGCGACGAACTGCTCGCCCGGCTTGAGTTCGGCCAGCGACGCCGCCGGCGCGGCCGGCTTGGCGCTGGCCGTCGCCGCGGCCTTGGCCGCGCGCGTCACCGTCACCCGGCCTTCGAGCAAGGTCACCTCGAACGCGCGCGGCGACAGGTAGACGTCGAACTCGGTGCCCAACGCGGTGACCTGACGGCCGCCGGCGGTGACCACGAACGGACGGCTGCGGTCCTTGGCGACCTTGAACAGCGCCTGCCCGCGCTCCAGCGTCACCGCGCGCAAGCCGTCGCGGTAATGGGTGCTGACCCGGCTGTCGGTGTTGAGGGTGATGGTGGACCCGTCGTCGAGCACGAAGCTTTCGCGCTGGCCGACGCCGGTGCGGTACACGTTGCCGGCCAGGGCGTCGCGGGCGTCGCCGACCATCCGCCAGGAGTTGCCCAGGTTCAGGCCGATCGCGCCGAGCAGGCCGAACACCATCACCGAGGCGGCGATGGCCCAGCCGCGCTGGCGGCGCTGGCGCTGCGCGGCCCCGCGCGCGACCCGGCCGAGGGTTTCGCGGCGCAGGCTCTGCATCTGCGGTTCGTCGGCCAACAGCTCGGCCAGCCGGCGCGCGGCGTCGGCGCGCGCGTAGGCCTGCGCGTGCTGCGGGGATTGCGCCTGCCAGGCGTGGAACGCCTCGCGCATCGTCGGGTCGTCGCTCTCGCGCAGGATCTCGCTCCAGCGCGCCGCGTCCTCGTCGATGCTCCGCGATCCGGGTTCCGCCGACCCGTCCCGCACCAGCGCGATTTTGCATTTCATCGGGTGTGACCTCTCAAACCGCTGCGGCCGACGCGCGGCGAAGCCGCCGCGCGACCGATGTTCCGATCCGTGACGGCCCGCTCAGGCCGACCGCGTCCGGACGCACAGGCCGCCCCCGCCCCGAAGGGCCCGGCGCGCCGCTCAGTCCTGCGCTCGCAATCCATCGACGATGCCTCCCAACTGCGCCAAAGCCTTGGCCATGTGCTTCTCGGCCGCGCGGACGGAAATGGCCATCATCGCCGCGATTTCCGCATATTTCTTCTTCTCCATCACCCGCAGCACGAACACGTCGCGGGTGCGTTCCGGCAGTTCGCGCAGGGCCGCGGTGACCAGCTGGACCTGCTCCTTACCCAGTAAGACGCGCTCGGGCGAAATATCCGTAGCCGGATCGTGCATTTCGGCGTCGAAAGATTCGTGCGCGTCCTGGTTGCGGGCCCGCCGGCGCCGGCCCCAGTCGCGCAGGGTGTTGGCCGCGACCTGGAACACGTACTGCTCGACGTGCTCGATCGGCCCGCCGCGGGCGCGCCGGATCAGGTGCAGGAACACCTCCTGGGTCAGGTCCTCGACCTCGGCCGCGTCCTTGACCCGCTTGGAAAAGAAGCCGCGCAGGGGCAGGCGGTAGCGCAAGGACACGTTGTTCCACTGCGCGGCGCCGTCCTCCCCGTATTCGGCGAGCGATGCGGACTCGTGCGGCCATGACGCCGGATCGGTCATTGCGCTTTCCTTTCCTCGACCAATGGAACGGCCCCGCCCCACGCGGAAACCGGTTCGCCGGCGCCGACGCCGGCGGCCGCGGCGGGACGCCCGACAGGGCCTCCGGCCGGCAGCCGCGCGCGGCGGTTCCGGTAGCGCACTTGCTTCGCCTCGCGGCCGCCGCCCTAAGGCCGCGGCGTCGGGGCGCCCCCTGCCCTTGCCTCGTCGGATGCGCGCATCCCGGCGAGCGGACGCGTAATAACCCGATTCTTCATACGCCCACCACCTTTTCCGCCCACAACGGCAGGATGCCGCGCGGCTTGCGCCCGGCCTCCGACTCCGCGCGCAGCGTCGCGTCGGCGCCCAACGCGGCCGCCGGCGCCAAGCCCATCACCTGCTCGACGTGGCGGACCTGGGCCAAATTGTCGAACGGCGTGGTCAACAGGGGTGAGACGAAGGCGACCAGCCGGCCCAGCATCAGCGAATCGCTGACCGCCTCGCCGACGCAGATCGCCGCGATCAATTCGTCCATGTTCTCGCCGGCCAGCACGCCCGACAGCGCCTTGAGCGCGAAATGCAGGCGGGTGCCCAGCTCGTTGCGCGACTGGTGGGGCAGCGCGCGGGCGAAGGCTTCGAAGAAGCGCTCGTAGATGGGTTGGTAATGCTCGTACAGGAAGCCGCGCACGAACGGCGAGGGATCGCTGTAGACGCGCCCGAGCAGGCGCATGAAGGAAATGCCGCCGGCGCTGTCGCGGCTGAGCCGCACCGCCGGCACGAACAGGATGCTCAGCACGGTCGGCGCGTCGAGCCGCTGCGCGCCGAAGCGTTCCTCGCACAGCGACAGCAACTGCAGGCGTTCCTCGTTGAGCCGGTCCAGGCGCGAGGACAGCAGTTCCTGCACCAGCGCTTCCTTGCTGCCGAAGTGGTAGTTCACCGCGGCCAGATTGACCTTGGCCTCGCTGGTGATCTGGCGCAGCAACATGCCCTCGTAGCCGTGGCGGATGAACAGCGCCTCGGCCGCCTCGAGCAGGCGGCGGCGGGTATCGCTCGAATTGGCGCGGGGGCTATTCACGGCCGGTTTCCTTGCGCGGCTCCGCTCTGACGTCCCGAGAGTTTGCTCCAACTCGCGGATTGAATACCGGAATTGAAACGGCCGTTAGACTAAGCAGGCGAATTCGGCGACTGCACGCTGCAGCGCAATATGCGTGCCGGATGAATGCGCGATAGGCGCCGTTCGGGGCCAGGCGCCGGGCGATAAGGGCTTGATTCGGCGGCGGATTCGCACCGCGCGCGGGCGCTTTGCCTAAGCCGGCGGCCGGATGGCGGGCGCCCTGCGCCGCGAAACGGCGCGCCGATGCGACCGGGTTCTCGATTTCCTACAGGTCGCGCGCGGCGGCGTCGGCTACGCTGCGCGCACCCGCTGCGTCCGTGCACCGAATGAAGCGCCGCCCGCTCAGCTCCGCCGCCCTGGCCTTGGCCGTCCTCGCCGCCGCCGCCCAGGCCCAACCGCCCTACACCCTGGCCGACGTGCAAGGCGTGTGGTGGAGCGACTGCGCCCAGCCGGCGGCCGAATTCGGCCTCGACGGCGATTCGTTCTACGGCGATTTCGAAGGCCGCTTCCGCGCCCGGGTCGAGCGCGGCGTACTGCGCGTGGACGCGCTCGACGCGAAGGCGCCGCCGCGCGCGTGGCGCATCCTCGCCGCCGGCCGCACGCGGCTGGTGCTGCGGTCGCTGGAACCCGGCGCGCAGGACTGGACCTTGCGCGCCTGTCCCGAACCGGCCGCGGCGCCCGCGCCGACGCGCTGACGCCTCAGCGCTGCGAATCCAGCGCCTCGCCGCTGCGCTGCACGTCCTGCGCCTTCGCGTAGCTCTCGATCAGCAACTGATACGCGGGGAAGATCTGGGTGTAGACCTGCGCCCACTCGCCGGCGTCGTCGCGGTGCCAGGTCTTCTGCAACTCGGACGCGACCGCGGCGGTGTCCATCGGCACCACGCCGGCCTGGACCACGCGCGCCAAGGTGATTTCCTGCGCCATCTTCGAATAAGTGCCCGAAGCGTCGATCACCGCGAACACCTGATAGCCGTCCGCCGCCGCGGCGATGCTCGGAAACGCCATGCACACGCTGGTGATGGTGCCGGCGACGATCAGCTGGCGGCGGCCGGTGGCTTTCACCGCGGCGACGAAGTCGGGGTTGTCCCAAGCGTTGATCTCGCCGCGGCGGGCGATGTACTGCGCGTGCGGCGCGTTGGCGTGGATCTCGGGAATCAGCGGGCCGTTCGGCCCCTGCGGCACCGAGGCGGTGGTGATCACCGGCAGCTTGGCCAGACTCGCCATCTTCGCCAACGCCGCGGCATGGCGGCGCAGCGTGGTCATCGGCATATCGCCGACGGTCTGGAACAGGCCGCTTTGGTGGTCGATCAGCAGCATCGCAGCCTGATCGGGGTCGATGCGGGGGATGGCGCCGTCGAAATTGACGGCGCCGTGGGCGTAAGCGTTCATGGCGAATCCTCGAAGAAGCCGGGCGCGGGCGCCCGGCGGGGCGATGCCGGCGGCGGCGCCGCGCGGCGGATGTCGCGCCGGCGCGCGGCCGGCGCCGACGGTGCGCGGCGCCGGAGCGATCCGGCGCGGCGCGGTTGCATGCGCGCCGAATCGGGTCGGCGCCTTCTGCAACGATGCGGGTTTGCGGCGACGGCGCTTTCGATCAGCGCCGCGTTCGATCTATTCGGCGTTCGACCGGCGCGGCGTTCGACCGATACGGATCGAATCGGCGCCGATCCGATCCAGCGCAGGCCTGAGCCCGCGCCGTCACGACGCGATGCGTCCGAACCGTCCGCTGTCGTAGTCCTCGAACGCTTGCGCGATCTGCGCCTGCGTGTTCATCACGAACGGGCCGTAACCGACGATGGGCTCGTCGATGGGTTCGCCGCTGAGCACGAGCACCAACGCATCGCTGTCGGCGTCGATCTGCGCATCGGCGCCGTCGCGGTCGAGCACGACCAACTGCGCCTCGCGCGCCGCGACGTCGCCGTTGACGCGGATCGCGCCCTTGAGCACGACCAGGGCCAGACTGCGTCCCGCGGCGATGTCCAGGCGCAGCGCGCCGCCCTGGTTCAAGCGCAGATCCCACACGTCCATCGGCGTGAACGTGCGCGCCGGGCCGCGCTGTCCGCCGAACTCGCCGGCGATCGCGCGCACGCGGCCGGCCGCGTCGGGCAGATCGATCGACGGAATCTCGGCGTTCAGCAGCGTCTGATACGCGGGCGCCGCCATCTTGTCGCGCGCCGGCAGGTTGACCCACAACTGCACCATTTCCAGGGTGCCGCCGGCGCGCGAAAACTCGGGCGCGTGGAATTCCTCGTGCACGATGCCCGCGCCGGCGGTCATCCATTGCACGTCGCCCGGGCCGATGCGGCCGCCGGCGCCGCTGGAATCGCGGTGTTCCAGCTCGCCGTCGTAGACGATGGTGACGGTCTCGAAACCGCGGTGCGGGTGCGAACCGACTCCGCGCCGGCCCGCGGTGGGCTCGAAGCGGTGCGGCCCGGCGTAGTCCAGCAGCAGGAACGGGCTGAGCTGACGCCCGTGCGAGACATAGGAAAACAGCGAGCGCGCCGGAAACCCGTCGCCGACCCAGTGCGGCCGGGGAGCGCTGTGGACGCCCAGAACCTTCTTCATGGCCATCTCCTGCCCCGAGGGGCGCTATTCGATGGCGCCTAGCCTGATCCCGGAACGATGGACGCGGTAGACAGCGGAATTTATCCTCAGAGTCCTACTGGACGAACGATGTCGCCATGCCCGGGTTCGACCTCAACGACCTCTATTACTACGTCCAGGTCGTCGACCACGGCGGCTTCGCCCCCGCCGGGCGCGCCCTGGGCGAACCCAAATCCAAGCTCAGCCGGCGCATCGCCCTGCTCGAACAGCGTCTGGGCGTGCGCCTGATCCAGCGCTCGACCCGGCGCTTTTCGGTCACCGAGATCGGCCAGGACTATTACCGCCACTGCAAGGCGATGCTGGTCGAAGCCGAGGCGGCGCAGGAGGCGATCGACCTCAGCCGCGCCCAGCCGCGCGGCACCGTGCGCATCAGCGTGCCGGTGGCGATCCTGCACGCGCGCATCGGCGCGATGCTGGCCGACTTCATGGCCGAGCATCCCCAGGTGACGCTGCTGCTGGAGGCCACCAACCGCCGCGTCGACGTGATCGGCGAAGGCCTCGACGTGGCGATCCGGGTGCGCCCGCCGCCGCTGGAGGACAGCGATCTGGCGGTGCGCGTGCTCGGCGCCCGGCGCTGGGTCCTGGCGGCGAGCCCGGCGCTGTTCGAGCGCCACCCGCGACCGCGCGCGCCGGCCGATCTGTCCGACTGCCCCACCCTCGACCTCGGCCCGGCTCAGCCGGACCACAGCTGGCAGTTGTCCGGCCCGGACGGGGCGGCCGCGCAGATCCACCACCGCCCGCGCCTGGTCAGCGACGACATGACCGCGCTGCGCATGGCCGCGGTGGCCGGCGTCGGCATCGCCATGCTGCCGGCGATGGTAATCGCCGAAGAACTCGCCGACGGCCGCCTGCAACGCTTGTTGCCGGATTGGCAACCGCGGCCGGGGTTGATCCACGCGGTGTTCCCCTCGCGCCGCGGGCTGCTGCCGTCGGTGCGCCTGCTGATCGACTACCTCGCGCGGCGGTTCGAGGAACTGCGCGAAGATTGACCGCGCGGCGGCGCCGGCCCGCGTCCGCCGAAACCGGGCCGCGACGCTGTCGATCCGCGCCCTCCCCGTTCGTCGTTCGGATATCTCCCCCAGGATCGCCCGCGCATGAACACCCCCGCCGTTGCACAAACGCTGGATCGCAATTGGTCCCTGGTCGCCGCCGGCGCCGTGCTCGGCTGCGTCGCCGTCGGCGCGGTGTTCTCGCTGGCGGTGCTGCTGGGGCCGATGGGCGCGGCGACCGGTTGGTCGCGCGCCGGCCTGTCGGGGGCGATGACCCTGGCCTTCCTCAGCATGGGCGTGGCCGGCTTCGGTTGGGGCCTGCTCAGCGACCGCATCGGCCCGCGCGCGGTCGCCCTGGCCGGCGCGCTGCTGCTCGGGCTGGCCTGCGTGCTGGCCAGCCGCGCGACCAGCCTGCTGCAGTTCCAGCTCAGCTACGGCGTGCTGCTCGGCGTGGCCGCGGCGGCGTTCTTCGCGCCGGTGATCGCCGCCACCGCGGCCTCGTTCGAGCGCCGCCGCAACCTCGCCATCTCGCTGGTGTCCGCCGGCGTCGGCGTCGCGCCGATGACGCTGTCGCCGTTGGTGGCGTGGCTGATCAGCCACTACGACTGGCGCACCACCTTGTTGATCGTCGGCGTGTTGGCCTGGGCGCTGACCTTGCCCGCGGTGTGGTTCGTGCGCGCGGCCCCCGCCGCGGCGCACGCCGCCGCGCCGGCGCCAACCGACAGCGGCGCGCCGCCGGCGACGATGGCGCGGGCGCTGCGCTCGCGCGCTTTCATCGTGCTGGGGCTGGCCTACTTCGCCTGCTGCGCCGCGCATTCCGGGCCGATCTTCCACACCGTCAGCTACGCCATCGGCTGCGGCCTGCCGGTGACCGCGGCGGTGACCATCTACAGCATGGAAGGCGCCGCCGGCCTCGGCGGACGCCTGCTGTTCGGCACGCTCGCCGACCGCTTCGGCGCCAAGCCCGTCCTCGTCGCCGGCTTGTTCGTGCAAGGGCTCGCCGCGGTGAGCTATCTGGCGGTGAACCAGCTCGACGGTTTCTATGCCGTGGCGATCGTGTTCGGCATGGCCTACGGCGGCACCATGCCGCTCTACGCCTCGCTCGCCCGCGACGCGTTCGACCCGCGCATCCTCGGCGGCGTGCTCGGCGCGGCCAGCCTGCTGTCGAGCCTGGGCATGGCGCTGGGGCCGGTGGTCGGCGGCTGGCTCTACGACCGCTACGGCAGCTACACCTGGCTCTACATCGGTTCGATGATGGCGGGCTTGGCGGCGGCGGCGATCGCGCTGGCGTTTCCGCGCGCGCGGCGCGAGGGTGGCGAGGGCGGGTTGCGGCCGGCGTTGCAGTCGTGAGCGGCCGATCCGCCCCGACGCCGCGATGCGGGGTCGGGGCGGCCGGTTCGACGATGCGCGTCGGGCTCAGTTGATGCAGTTGTTGATCGCCGTGGACAACAGCGCCCGAAACACCGCGTTGCCGTCCAGATAGGCGTAACCCGGCGGCAGCGCCACCCGCGTATCCGTGAAGTTCGGACGCAGGAACTGGCGCACCAGATTGCGCAACGGCAGTGCCTTGCTCCCATTGCCGGAGTAGTACGCGTTGATGTAATTCACTCCGACGATGGGATAGGCCATCGTCACTGGCGCCGACGGCGCAATCGTGCGCAAGCAGTTGCGCATGGCGGTGGTGAGCGCGCCCGGCGCATCGCCGATCGTGCCGTTGTCCAGCACCTTGCCGGCCAACAAACTGGCCGGCGGGATGTTCGGCGGCGTCAGCATCGCCGGGTCGTAGCCGTTCACCCGCGCATACATCGCGCCCTGCGCCAGGGTTTCGCCGATACCGGCGTAGCTCAGCGCACCGACGGTCTGACGCACCTTGCTCACCGCCATGTCCTCGCTGAGCTGCGCGGAAACCGCCGCGTAGCGCTGCAGCGCGCTGCCGACAGCGACGACGAAGTCGGCGTTCTGGCGGAACTGATCGGCCGGAAAGCCGAAGCGGCCGTTGCAATTGGCCTGCAGATAGCCCGACAACGCAAAACCCGCCCCGCTGCCGGCGCTGGAGTAGACGATAGTGATCGGCCGCGGATAAGGCAGTTCCAGGCCCAGACGCGAATCGCTCCAATCGACAATGTCGCCGCCGAACACCCGGCACACGCTCTCCGTGTTCAAGCCCAACCCAGGCGGCAGTCCGTTGCCGTCTTTGTAGATCACCGCGATGGCCTGAGCCAGCACCGGGATCTGCACCACGGCGCCGCGTTCGGCCTGCAAGTTCGTCAGGAAGGTCTCGTAGTCCGAGTACGAGAACGGCGCATCGCTGCCGATGAAGTCCGGCCGCGCCGACAGCGCGGTGAAGCCGGCCACACCGTTCGGCGCGCAGTCGCCGCCGGCCTGCGCCGTTCCCTGCGCGACGAATATTTTCTTGCCGAACACGGTGCCGCTGCGGCAGTACGACACCGCATCGGCGGGATAGCGGATGTGGAAATCGGCGAAGACCGGCACGCGCGTACCTTGCATGTTGCCGAGTTCGGCAATGGCGTAGGTCCTGAACGGAACGGCGATGGCGCGGTCGCGCGAAAGCCGCGCGACCGGCGTGGTCTCCAGATAACGATCGCCGACATACGCCGCAGCCGGCGAATCGGCGCCGCCGCCGTACAGATCGACCGCGGCGGCAGGGCCGCTGGCGGCGGCGAGCAAGGCGAGCAAGCACGAAGCGAGAGAGAAGCGAGGCACGGGACGTCTCCTTGTGAATGGCAGGTCGATCCGATCGAGTGAGTGCGTCGATGCGATGCGCCGCGCTCGGCGCGGGCGCTTCCACCCTGAGCCCCGCAGATGCCAACCCGGCGACCGCCGTGCGCCGCCGCGGTGACAGCCGCGCGGGCCTTGCGCGACGAGTCTCGCGCGCGCGGGCCCGCCCCGTTCGCGAAGGTTTTGTGTCGAAAGCGCCGCGACGGCGGCGAAGATGACAGCGGCGGCATGCGCGCCGTCACACCGCGACGCGGCGATTCCCGGCGCGCGCTGCGACCGCGCAGAACTGTCATCCGAGCGCTGCGCGAGTTCCCGCGCGACCGATCGCGCGCGCGAGACGGACCGCGATGTGCGGCTCGGGCCGGTCGTGCGCCCGGCCCGATGCGAGACTCAGTTCGCGGCGCGATCCGCCGCCGCGTCCAACTCGCAGGTGCGCGGCCGCACCCACACGTCCTGGCCCGCGCGCAGCGTCGCGCCCGCCGGCACCGCGAACGCCTGCCGGTACGCCGGCACGCGGCCGACCCGGAACGCGACCACCGCGGCGGCCGCCTCGTGGCCGGACAGGCAACTGCGGTCGACGCTGTCCTGCAACTCGCCGGCCGGCATCACCACCAGCACCGGCTTGCGCCACCACGACGAGAACGCGCCGTCGCGCGGCGCCGACACGCAGCCGGCCAACACCGCCGCGCACAGCGCCAGATACAAGGCGTCCCACGCCAGCCCGCGCGACGCCAGCGCATCCACCCGGCGGCGGCGCCCGCTCACGGCCGCGCCTGCGCGAAGTCGCCCAGCGCGGCCTGCAGGCGCAGCTGCGCTTCCATCAAGTTCGCGGTGAGCTCGTCGCGGCTGAGCGTGGTTTCGTAACGCACGCGGGTGGCGTCGAGCAGTTCCAGCACCGTGCTGCGGCCGAGCCGGTACGCGTCGTCGGCCATCTGCTGCAGCTGCGGCAGGCGCGGTGCCAGTTGTTGCTCGAACCGCGCCAACGCGGCGCCGCGCTGTTGCACCTGGGCGCGGTAGCGTTCGATGTCGGCGCTCGACTGCGCTTCGGCCAGAGTGCGCTGCAGACTCGCCGATTCGGCTTCCGCGCGCGCTTGCTGGTACGCGCCGCGGCGCGTGTCGAACAACGGCACTTCGATCTCGAAACCGAGCGAATAGGTCTTGCCGTACGGCGCCACGGTCCAGAACTGGCCGCCGCTGAGCGAGACATTCGGCAAGCGGTCCCGGCGCGCGGCGGTTACCCGCGCCAGCGCCGCGGCTTCTTCCTTGCGCGAGGCGATCACCGCCGGGCTGTCGGGGGCGACGGCCGGCGGCGGCTCGACCGCCGGCAACGGCCGCAGCTCGCCCGCGCCGTGCGGACGCCAACCGGGAAAGCCGAGCAGGCCCGCGAGCTGGCCCTGCCGGTCGGTGAGATCGGCTTCGGCCTCGGCGAGCTTGGTGCGCCAATCGGCCAGTTCGACATCCACGCGCAGCAAGTCGTAGCGGCTGGCCATGCCGGCGGATTGGCGCCCGGCGACGATGCCGCGCAACCGGTCCAGATCGGCCATGCCCTGCTCCAGCGCCGCGCGCTTGCGCTGCGCTTGCAACAACTCGACATAAGCGCTGCCCGCGTCGGCGGTGAGATCGTTGGTCGTCGCGGTCAAGCGGCTGCGCGCGGCGTCCACGCCGAGATCGGCGGCGCGGATGCGCGAGGAGCGCTGGCCCGGCAACAGAATCGGCTGCTGCACCGACCACTGCTTGGCGACCTTGCTGGAGAAGTTGGTCAACTCGCCCGGCTGGCGCGCGCGCTCGAAGCTCAGCGTCGGATTGGGATAAGCGCCGGCGGTGGCGCGCGCGGCCTGCGCCAGCGCGATCTGCTTGCGCTCCAGCTCCAGGCGCGGACTCGCGCCGCGCGCCAGGGTCAGCACCGTCGGCAGATCCACCGACTCGGGCGGCGGCTCGGCCGCCGTCGCCGGCAGCGCGGCGGCGGCGATCATCATCGCGCTCAAAACGAATCGCCACTTCATGCGTCGGCCTCCTCCGGCGTTTGCAGTCGTTTGGCCGCGATCAGGCTGTACAGCACCGGCAGCACGAACAGCGCGACCAGCAAGGTCGTGCTCATGCCGCCGACCACGACCAGCGCGAACGGGCGCTGGGTCTCGCTGCCCATGCCGCTGGACAGCGCCATCGGCAACAGGCCGAACAAGGCCAGCAAGGACGCCATCAACACCGGCCGCAAGCGGTCGGCCGCGCCTTCCAGCAACGCCGGCAGCAACTCTTCGCCGGCGCGTCTTCGGTCTTCGGCCGCCGACAACACCAGCACGCCCATCAGCGAGACCTGCCCGAGCAAGGCGATGAAGCCGATCGCCGCGCTCACCGACAGCGGGATGCCGGCCAACAGCAGCGCGAACGCGCCGCCGGTCAGCGCGAACGGCATCGTCGCCATGATCGCCAGCGCGCTGCGGCCGGAGTTCATCGCCGCGTACAACAAGCCCAGCACCAGCGCGATCGCCACCGGCACCACCAGCTTGAGCCGCTGCGCCGCGCGCTCCTGGTTCTCGAACTCGCCGCCCCATACGAAGTAATGCCCGGCCGGCGGCTTGAGCTTGGCGTCGATGGTGGCGATGGCGTCCTTGACCGTGGAGCCCATGTCGCGGCCCTGCACGTTGAACTTCAGCGCCAGGAAGCGGATGTTGCCTTCGCGCACGATCGAGGCCACGCCGTTGCCGATCTCGATCTTGGCCAGCTGCCGCAGCGGAATCTGCGCGCCGTTCGGCGCCGGCACGGTGAGGTCGGCGATCTTGTCCTCGTCGTCGCGGCTGGGCTTGGGCAGCAGCAGGCGCACCGGCACCGGCCGCTCGCCTTCCCAGTAATCGGTGACCACGCGGCCGGCCAGCGCGGTTTCGATGGTGGCGGCGGCGGTGTCGATGGGAATGCCGGCGCGCGCGAGCGCGGCGCGGTCGAGACGGATGCGCAACTGCGGGCTGGACACGTCGCGGTACAGATCCAGCTCGGTCACGCCCGGCACGTCCTGCAACAAGGTTTTCGCTTGTTTCAGGGTGTCGCGCATGCGCTCCAGATCGGGACCGAAGATCTTCAGCACCACCTTGCCGCGCACGCCGCTGACCGCTTCCTCGACGCTGTCCTTGATCGGCTGGGAGAAATTGAAGCGCACACCGGGGATGCGTTCGAGCGAATCGCGCATCGCCTGGATCAGCCGCGGCTTGTCCCAGCCCGCGCGCCATTGCTCGTCCGGTTTGAGGCTGACGAAGGTCTTGAGCATGTTGACGCCTTCGTTGTCGGTGCCGTCCTCCGGCCGCCCGTGTTCGGTATGCACGGCCGAGACTTCGGGGAAGGCCAGCACGCGCTTGTGCACGTCCATCAGCAGTTCCTGGCCTTTCTCCATCGACACGCTGGCCGGCATTTCGGCGAACACGAAGATGTCGCCCTCGTCGAGTTCGGGCAGGAACTCCGAACCCAGCCGCGCGGTGGCGACGCCGCCGGCCACCAGCAGCACCGCGGCCAGCGCCAGCGGCAACGCGCGGCGCTGCATCAGCGCGCCGAGCACGCGCTTGTAGCCATCGCGCAGCTTGGCGATCCAGCCCGGTTCGACCAGCTTGGCGTGCTCGGGCTTGAACAGCAGCGCGCACAGCGCCGGCACCACGGTCAGCGAGAACACCAGCGCGCCGACCAAGGCGAAGGCGTAGGTGAGCGCCAACGGCCGGAAGATGCGGCCCTCCACCGATTGCAGGGTGAACACCGGCAGCAGCGCGGCGATGATGATCAGCATCGCGAAGAAGGTCGGACGGCCGACCGCGGTGGCCGAGCGGATCACCAGCGCGATCAGCGCCTTGCGGTTGGGCGGCCGTTCGTGGCGTATCGCGTGGATGACGTTTTCGACCAGCACCACCGCGCCGTCGACGAGGATGCCGAAGTCGATCGCGCCCATCGAAATCAGATTCGCCGGCAAGCCGAGGAAATGCAGGCCGATGAAGGCGACCAGCAGCGACAGCGGAATCACCACCGCGACCACGGCCGAGCCGGTGATCGAGCGCATGAACAGCCAAACGATGGCCACCACCAGAATGAAGCCGTGCAGCAGGTTGTCGTGCACGGTCGAAAGCGTGTGGCCGACCAGCACGCTGCGGTCGTGCGAGGCGACGATCTTCATGCCCTCGGGCAGGATCTTGCCGTTGAGCTCCTCGACCTTTTGATGGATGCCGTCGAGCACGCGCGAGGGATTCTCGCCGCGGCGCATCAGCACCAACCCTTCGACCACTTCCTGCTGATCGTTGTAGGCGACCGAGCCGCGGCGCGGCGTGGCGGCGAGCTTGATGCTGGCGACATCGCCCACCGTCAGCGCGGTGCCGGCGCGGTTCTTGAGCGGGATGGCCTTGATGTCCTCGACCGACTCGATGAAGCCGACGCCGCGGATGGTCAGCTCCTGATCGCCGTGGCGCAGGAAACCGCCGCCGACGTTGAGGTTGGCCTTCTTGATCGCCTCTTCCAGGTCGCCCAGGCTCAGGCCGGCGCCGTAGAGCTTGGCCGGATCGGCCTCGACCTGCAGTTCCTTCAGATAGCCGCCGAACGGCACCACGTCGGCCACGCCCTGCACCTGGCGCAGCACGCGGGTGACGTTCCACTGCATTTCCGAGCGCAGTTGGTACAGGTCGGCGCGGTCGCTGACTAGCCGGAAGCGATAGATCTTGCCGAGCGGCGTCGCCTCCGGAGCTAAATCGGGTACGACGCCTTGCGGCAAATCGGCCTGCGCCATGCGCTGGCTCACCAGCATCCGGGTCGAGAACGCATCCACGTCGTCGTCGAAGATCAAGGTCACCAACGACAGCCCGAACAGGCTTTCGCTGCGCAACAGCGTCATCCCCGGGGTGCCGTTGAGCGCGCGCTCCAGCGGCACCGTCACTTGCCGCTCGATCTCCTCGGCGGCGTAGCCCGGCATCTGGGTGATGACCTGGACCTGGACGTTGGTGACGTCGGGATAGGCTTCGATCGGCGTCTGCAGATACGCGCGCACGCCGAACAGGGCGACGATCGCGGTCATGACCAGGATCGCGACGCGCCGATGCACGCACGCTTCGATGATGCGATTCAGCATGGCGGCCTCAGAGCAGCTGTTCGGCTTGGCTGTCGAGCAGCAAGGCGCCTTCGACCACCACCTTTTCGCCGGCGCGCACGCCGTCGAGCACGGTCACCCGGCCGCCGCGCGAAGCGCCGGTGCGCACCGCGCGCGCCTCGAACCGGCCGTCGCCGCGCTGCACGTAGACCACGCGCTGGCTGCCGCCCTTGATCAACACCGCGGCGACCGGAACGCTGGGCGCGGCGTCGGCGACCGCGTCCAGGCGCACCTCGACCAAGGCGCCGGGCGTCAGCGCGGGCGGGCGTTCGCCGGCGAACTTCAGATACAGCGGCAAGCGGCGCAGATCGCCGTCCACTAAAGGACCGATGCCGTCGACCGTAGCCGCGTAATCGCCGCCGGCGCCGGGCACGTGGACGCGCGCGACCGCGCCGGACCGGATCGAAGCGGCTTCGCTTTCCGGAACATCCGCGACCACCCAAAGACGGGACGGATCGCCGATTTCCACCAGCGACGCGCCGTCGGCGGCGACCACCGCGCCGGTGTTGGCGCGAACCGACAACACCACGCCGGCGGCGGGGGCGCGCAGGACGAAACGGTCGCCGGCGCCTTGGCCGAGCAGGTGGGCCGCGCGCTCGGCGCGTTCGAGTTCGGCGCGGGCTTCGCGCACCGCCACTTGCGCTTGAAAGCGTTCCACCTCCAGGCCCACGCCCTTGCTCACCATCTCGTTCTGGCGGCGCAGCGCGTCCTGCGCCAGCGCGGTCTGCGCGCGCGCCTGCGCCAGCGAGGCTTTCGCCGACGCGGCGTCGGCGCTTTGCAAGGTCAACAAGGCCGCGCCGGCGCGCACGCTTTCGCCCGGGCGCACATCGACCGACACCACGCGCGCGGTCACCGGGCTGCCGACCGCGGTCATCGCCTGCGGCCGGAACGCGATTCGGCCCGGCAACGCGGCGCCGGCGACGCCGGAACCGGCGCCGACCGCTTCGACCTTGAGATAGTCGCCGGCCGCGACCGGCTTGTCCGCGCCTTCGCGGCCGTCGGCGTGCGCTTCGCCGCCGCCGCAACCGGACAAGCCCAGCGCCAGCGCGGCGCAAGCGGCCAGCGCGCCTAATCGCGCGCAATAAGGTTTCATCGGCAAACGCATCGACACTCCATCGCCCGGCGGGCTTACTCGCGGCGCGCAGGGTAGAAACCGCGGGCTTACGAAGTCCTTACGCCGGGTTCATGCGCGTTTTTGTTTTTGCCGCGCGGTCCTGCGATGCTTGCGTCCGCGCCGCCGCGCCCTCACTTCGCGACGGCCCCCACGATTCATTGGTGCCACTGACGGATACGGCGATGAGGATCCTGCTCGTCGAAGACGACGACGCGCTGCGCGCGACTTTGCTGGAAGCGCTGCGTCAGGCCGGCTACGGCGTCGACGCGGTCGGCGACGGCGCCGCCGCCGACGCCGCGCTCGCCGCCGGCGATTACGAACTGGTCGTGCTCGATCTCGGCCTGCCCGAACTCGACGGCCTCGACGTGCTGCGCCGCGCGCGCCAACGCCAGGACCGCACCCCGGTGCTGGTGTTGACCGCGCGCGACAGCATCGACGAACGCGTGGTCGGCCTCACCGCCGGCGCCGACGACTATTTGGTCAAACCCTTCGCGCTGCGCGAGTTGGAAGCGCGGGTCGGCGCCTTGATCCGCCGCGCCGCCGGCGGTTTGACCGAACTCAACGTCGGCCCGCTGAGCCTGGACCCGACCGGCCGCAGCGCGCGCATCGACGGCCAGCGCCTGAACCTGTCGGTGCGCGAGCTGGCCTTGCTCGAAGCGCTGATGCAGCGCGTCGGCCAGGTGGCGATCAAGAACCGCCTCGCCCAGCGCATCAGCGATTGGGACGAGGAAGTCAGCCCGAACGCGATCGAGGTCTACGTGCACCGCCTGCGCAAGAAGCTGCAGCCGCACGGCGTGCACATCCGCACCATCCACGGCCTGGGCTATCTGCTGGAACCGCCGGACGGCGAACCCGGCGACGCGGAGCCCGGCGCCGATGCTTGAGCGCCTGTCGCTGCGCCAGCGCCTGCTGCTGTGGCTGCTGCCGTCCACCGCGGCGCTGACCCTGGCCTGGATCTTCGGCACCTACGCGGTCGCCCAGCATTTCGTCGGCCGGGTCTACGACTGGGCGCTGGAGGACACCGCGCGCACCCTGGCCGGACAGGTGCGGGTCGAACGCGGCCGCGCCACGGTCAACCTGCCGGCGCCGGCGCTGCGCATGCTCGAATTCGACGAATTCGATCAGATCTATTTCAGCGTCACCGATCCGCAGGGCCGCCCGCTCGCCGGCAACCGCTCGCTGCCCGCGCCGCCGGACAACGGCAACGACGCGCCGCGCGTGCGCTTCTACCTCGACGACGGCGACGGCGCGCCGCTGCGGCTGGTGCAGTACCGCATGCGCGGCGACGGCAGCCTCGCGGTGTACGTGCGGGTCGCCGAAACCTTGCACAAGCGCAAGAATCTGGCGCGCGAGATGATGGTCTACATGCTCGGCTCGCAGTTGCTGTTCCTGGCCGGGATCGTGTTCCTGGTCTGGTACGGCGTCGGCCGCGGCATCGCGCCGCTCAACCGCGTGCGCGACGCCATCGCTCGGCGCACCCATGAAGACCTCAGTCCGCTCGACGAGCGCGGCCTGCCTTCGGAAGTGCAGCAACAGGTCCACGTCATCAACGAACTGATGGCGCGGCTGGCGCATACGCTGTCGATGCAGCGCAATTTCGTCGCCGACGCCACCCATCAGCTGCGCACGCCGATCGCGGTGCTGCGCACCCAAACCGAACTGGCGCGCCGCGCTCCGGACGGCGAGGCCTTGCGCGCGCTGCTCGCGCAGATGGACGCCGCGACCTTGCGCCTGTCGCGTCTGGCCACCCAGCTGTTGAGCCTGAGCCGCGCCGAACTCGGCCGCGCCGACGCGCTGAGCTTCGCCGATCTGGACGTGGCCGAACTGGTCGAGGACACCGTCGCCGCCTTGGTGCCGGCGGCGCTGGCCAAGCGCATCGAACTGCAGGTCGGCATCGATCCGGACCTGCCGCAGCTGCACGCCGACCGGCAACTGCTGCACGAGCTGCTGGCCAACCTGATCGACAACGCGATCCGCTACACCCCGGCCGGCGGCCGCATCGAAGTCGAAGCGCGCCGCCACGGCGCGGCGCTGCGCCTGACCGTGACCGACGACGGCCCGGGCATCCCGGAGAGCGAGCGCGAGCGCGTGGTCGAGCGTTTCTGCCGCGGCGGCAAGGCCGACTCGGACGGCAGCGGCCTGGGGCTGGCGATCGCGCGCGAAATCGCGGCGCTGCACGGCGGCGCGTTGACGCTGGAATCTTCGCCGCATCCCAGCGGCTTGCGCGCGACGGTGGAGATCGGACCCGCGAACGGTTGAGCGCGGCTGCGCGGCAAGATGCGAACTTCGTCGCAAGACCGCGCATCTGCGCAAACGAATGTGTCCGCCGCCGGTTTCGTTCTGCGTTTTACGCCACAGCCGCTTGCGGAAGCGCGGCAAGTTTTTTTCTGCGCCGGACATCCGCGCGAAAAATCGCGTGTAAGAATGACCCACTGCGCAGTACACAAAAAATGCGCTCAGTAGACTCGAAACCCTAGAGAGGGCATTCGATGGATTATCTGAAGGCGCTGGCGGCGCTCGGTCTGTGGCCCGCGATCTACCCCGTGGGTGCCGCCGCTCTGGCCTTCGCCGGCGAATCCGCGCATCGGCTTCGCTTCCATCCCTTGCTCGCGCTCGGCGTCGGCAGCGCGCTGGCGACTTTGCTGTTGATGTTGCTGGCGCGCATCGGCGCCTTCGTTCCCACCGTCATCGGCGCCTGCGGCTGGGTCGTGCTGGCGCTGTGGTGCTGGCGCGAGCGCGTTTGGACGCGGCTCGCCGACGCGTTCGCCCGCGCGCGCGACGATTTTTTCCGCCATGCCGGCGCCGCGCTCGCGGTGACCGCGATCGTCGCCACGGCCGGCTACTTCTACGCGATGTATCCCAAGGAAAGCCTGCTGGGCGAGCGCGACGAAGGCATCTACGCGCAGCACGCCCTGCATTTGCTGCGCACCGGCGGCTCGGTCGTCGACCTGAGCGCGCTGGGCATCGCGGCGGAACCGGCGGTGCAAGCGGTCGGACGCGGCCAAGCGCCCGAGTTGCCCGGCATCTATCCCACCGGCCAACGCTGGACTTACCAGTTTTCCGCCGCCACGCCCGCGTGGATGGCGATGCTCGCCGCGCCGCTGGGGCCGCAAGGCATTTTCCGCTTCAACGCCCTGCTCGGCGCGCTCAACTGCATCGCGTTCTACTGCCTGTTGCGGCGCTTGCTGCCGGCGCGCGCGCGCGCCTGGGCGGTGCCGGCGTTGGCGGTGTTCGCGTTTCAGCCGGCGCAGGTCTGGGTGTCGCGCAATACCTTGAGCGAACCGCTGTGCGCGTGGTTCCTCGCGGTCGGCCTGTTCGCCGCCAGCGTCGCGGTCGGCCGGCGGTCGCGCCGGTTGGGGCTCGTCGCCGGCGCGCTGATCGGCATGGGCTGTTTCGTGCGCATCGACGCGATCGTGTTCGCGCTCGCGGCCGCCGCGGCCGGCTTGGCGACGGTCGCGCTGGACCGCGCCGCGCGGCAACCGCGCGCGGCCGCGGTGTTGGGCGAAGCCGCGTTCGGCTGTTACCTCGCGACCGCGCTGGCGATGGGCTATTTCCTCGCGTGCGTGCAGCCCTACCTGCTCGGTCTGGCCGATCTGGTGGTGGCCGCGACGGTGGCGACGGTGGCCTGCGCCTTTCTCGCCCACGCCGCCGCGAACGCGCCGGCGCTGCGCCTGCGCGGCGCGACGGCGGCGCGGCTGGCCTGGCCAGCGGCCGCGGCGATGGCGGCGCTGTTCGTCTACGCGCTGTGGATCCGCCCGCACGTGCAGCCGTACGCCGTGATCGAATCCAAGCTGGTGCCGCAATTGAACGGCAACCGCGATTACCGCGAAACCAGCCTGCTCAGCGTCGCGGCGTACCTGTCGTGGCCGACGGTCTTGGCCGCGGGCCTGGGCGCGGCGCTGGCGGCGCGCGCGCTGTTCGCCGGCCGGTTGTCGCCGGCGCGGGCGTGGATCCTGGTGTTCCTGCTGGTTCCGACCGTGGTCTATCTGTGGCGGCCGATGGTCTCGCCCGATCACATCTGGGCCTCGCGGCGCTGGCTCCCGGCGGTGTTTCCCGCCTGCATCGCGCTGGCCGCGTTCGGCGCCGCGCGCCTGAGCCGCTGGGCGGCGCCGGAGCGGCTGCCGGCGCAGACCGCGCTGTTCGCGCTGGCGCTGGCCGCGAGCCTGTTGTGGCAGCAACGCGACACGCTGCGCTTGCGCGAGGACGCCGGGCTGGTCGCCCAGATCGGCGCCATCGCCGAGCGCCTGCCGCGCGACCGGCCGACCTATGTGATCGGTTCCCCGCAGCTGGCGAGCGCCCTGCTCAGCGGCTTCGGCGTCCCGGCGGTGCAGCCGCCGCCGGCGACCTGGGGCGACGCGGGACGCTACTGCCCGGCGCAAGGCGACTGCTGGATGGTCGTGCCCAAGGCCGATCCGGTCGCCGGCGCCGCGTTCGACCAAACATTGCCGCTGCGCCGGCTGCGCCGCGTTACTTCGTTAGAGCCGCTCGCTCACGGCACCTACGAGGAAGCCGGCGAATGGCGGGTGGTCCGGCTCGCGCGCTGAGGCGCGGCCCGGCGCAAACGTCCCTTCGCGTTTTCGTTCTGAGTTTTCGTTAGCCCCGTCCGAACGATCGACAGCCTGCGGCGCAGCGACGCCGCGACCGACAGGAGATCGCCCGATGAACGCACGCAGGTCGCTCCGAGCCGAAGGCCCCGTCTTCGCCGGCGGTCCGTTCCGCCCCGACGCGGCGCCGGCGCAGGACGCGCATTACGCGCGCAAGCCGGTCAAAGTGGTGATCCAACTGCCTTGCCACGACGAGGCCGGGCAACTGCCCGCGACCCTGGCCGCGCTGCCGCGGCGCCTGCCCGGCGTGGACGAGGTGGAATGGCTGGTGATCGACGACGGCTCCAGCGACGACACCGCGCGCGTCGCCCTCGCCCACGGCGCCCACGCGGTGCTGCGCCTGCCGCACAACCGCGGTCTGGCGCGCGCGTTCTGCGCCGGCCTGGAAGCGGCCTGCCGGCGCGGCGCCGACGTGATCGTCAACGTCGACGGCGACAACCAGTACGACGCCGGCGCGATTCCCGAACTGGTCGCGCGCGTGCTCGCCGGCCGCGCCGACATCGTGGTGGGCTGCCGCCCGATCGAGCGCATCGCCCATTTCCCCTGGTGGAAGAAGCGCCTGCAGCGGCTCGGCAGCGCGGTCGTGCGCGCCGCCGCGCACGTGCGCGTGGACGACGCCACCAGCGGCTTCCGCGCCTACAGTCGCGATGCGGCGATGCGGCTCAATGTCTATTCCAGCTACACCTACACCCTGGAAACGCTGATCCAGGCCGGGCAATCGGGCCTGCGCGTGGACGCGCTGCCGGTGGAGGTCAACCCGCCGACCCGGCCCTCGCGCCTGATCCGCAGCGTGCCGCAGTACGTGACCCGCTCGGTGCTGACCATCGTGCGCTCCTTCCTCACTTACCGGCCGCTGGAGTTCTTCCTCGCGCCCTCGGCGCTGAGCATGGCCGCCGGCGCGCTGATCGGCGCGCGCTTCCTCTACCACTACGCCCACGGCGCGGGCGACGGCCACGTGCAGTCGCTGATCCTGTCGGCGCTGCTGATCGTGATCGGCACCATCGGCGCGGCGGTCGGCTTGCTGGCCAATCAGCTGGTGGTCAACCGGCGCTTGCTGGAGGAACAGCAGCAGAGCCGGCGACGGGCGGAATGGCGGCCGCCGGCGTGACGCCGTACCGTCTGCGTCACCGGGCCCGCCGCCGAAGCCGAAACGCTTGAAGTCGATCTGGTACATCACCCGCAAGTTCCCGCCCTCGCGCGGCGGCATGCAGCAGCTCAGCGCGCGCATCGCCGGCGAAGTGTCCGCGCTGCGGCCGCTGACCCTGGTGCGTTGGGGCCGCGGCCAATGGGGCTTGCCGCTGTTCTTGCTGTGGGCGCTGCTGCGCCTGAGCGTCGGCCTGTTGCGCGGCCGCGTGCGCGTGCTGCTGCTCGGCGACCCGGTGCTGTCGGTGCTGGCGCTGCCGGCGCGCTGGTGCGGCGTGCCGGTGGCGGTGGTCGTGCACGGGCTCGACATCGCCTATGCGCGGCGCGGCTATCCGGCCTATCTGCGCCGATGCTTCTGGGGCCGCTTCGATCTGTATTTCGGCATCAGCCGCTATGTACTGGACGCGCTGGCGCGCGGCGGCATCGATCCGGCGCGCTGCGCGCTGGTCCATCCCGGCGTCGCCGCCGCAGCAGTTGCGCCCGACGCGCCGCCGGACCAGGCGCCGCGCCTGTTGATCCTCGGCCGACTGGTGCGGCGCAAGGGCGCGCTGTGGTTCGTCGAAGCGGTGATGCCGCTGTTGCCGGACACGGTCGCGCTCGACATCGTCGGCGACGGCCCCGATCGCGCCGCGCTCGAACGCGCCATCGCGGGCGCGGGGCTGCAAGCGCGGGTGCGGCTGTGGGGCGAGGTCGACGACGCCGAGAAAGCGCGCCGGCTCGTGGCCTGCGATCTGGCGCTGATGCCGAACCGGCGCGTCGACGGCGACCCGGAAGGCTTCGGCTTGGTCGCGCTGGAAGCGGCGATGAGCGGGCGCTACGTGCTGGCCGCGGATCTGGAAGGCCTGCGCGACGCGCTCGCCGATCCGGCCTTGGGCCGCTTGCTGCCCGAAGCCGATGCGCGCGCATGGAGCGGCGCGATCCTCGCCGAACTCGCCGACCGCGCCGCGCTGCGCGAACGCGGCCGCGCCGCGCGCGCCTACGCCGCCGCGCATTGCTCCTGGCGCGGCATGGGCCGGCGTTACGCCGAGCGGCTCGATGCGCTCGGCTGACCCGCCGGCGCCGCGCGCGCGCTGGAAAGAAGCCGCACGCCGCGCCGGCCGCGCGGCCGGGTGGCTGCTCGGTCTCGCCGCGCTGGCCTTGGTCGCGCAACAAGCCTGGACCCGCCGTACGCAATGGCTGCCGTTGTGGCAGCGCCTGGAGGCGGCCGACATCGCGCTGGCCTTGGCGCTGTGTCTGGCGATGCAGATCGCGTTCGGCCTCGCCTGGCATCTGTTCGCGCGCGGCCGCTGGGTGCCGCAGCAGCTCTACGCCGATCAACTGCGCTGGGGCCAGAGCCTGCCGGCCAAGTACCTGCCGGGGAAAATCTGGCAAGGCGTGGCGCGCAGCGCGCTGTACGCGGACGAGCGCCGGCCGACGCTGACCTTCGTCCTGTTCGTGCGCGAGCAGTTGCTCTCGCTCGGCATCAGCGCCGCGATCGCCGCCGCCGCGGCGCCGGCCGCGCTATCGCCGCGGCTCGGCCTGCCGTTCCAGGCCGGGTTGCTCGCGTTCGCGGTCGCCGTCAGCGTCGCCGCGGTGTGGCGCCGTCTCCCGGCGGCGCTCGCCGCGCGCTTGCCGGCCGCGCTGGCCGGATGGAACCAAGGCTTGCCCACGCGCGCGGTGCTGGCGCGGGTGTGGCTGCTGCAATGGCTCGCGTATGCGGCGATGGTCGGCGCGTTCGCCGTGCTCGTCGCCGGTTTCGGTTTGCGCATCGGACTGGCGCAGGCCGCCTCGGCGCTGTGCCTGGCGGGCTTGGCCGGCGTATTGGCGGTGCTGGTGCCGGCCGGCCTCGGCGTGCGCGAGGCGGGATTGTTCTGGTGCCTCGCGCCGCTGGTCGGCGCCGGCAACGCGGCCATGCTGGCCTTGGCGTGGCGGCTCGCGATCACCGCCGGCGAAGCCTTGTTCGCTGCGCTCAGCTTCGCTTTGGGCGCGCTGCGCGGACGCTGAAAACGAAGACGCCGCGCCCGCTTGCGCGGACGCGGCGTCGATTTCGCTCGCGACTGCCGCGAGCGTTCGTCGATCAGAACTCCTCGGCGATCGCGTGGCCGATGAACAGCGGCGGGTTGGCGCCGTTGCCGGTCTCGCAGGTCACGCCGTAGTTGAGCGTCAGCGACAGCAGGTTGCGCGACTCGACCTTGAGCACGTACAGGCCGTTGACGCCGTTGTTGTGCGTGCTGCGCTCGCCCAGGTAGACCTTCTGGAACGAGTTGATGTTGTTGCCGCCGGCGATGACGTTGCCCTGCGGGTCCTCCAGGCGCATTTCCAACTGCGAAGCGCTGGTGCCGTCGATGCGGCAGCTGACGTAGTCGGGCGCCTGCAGGTACAGGCCGAAACGGTCCTGGCCGCTCAGCAGGCCGAGCAAATTGCCCAGCGCGCTCGAGGTCGAGCTGCCGATCTTCTTGGAACGGTCGTCCTGCGGATCGGCGGTCTTGGCGATGCGGAAATCGCCGCCGAGGGTGGCGTTCTCCTGCGTGGTGCAGTACGCCGCGAACGCCGGGTTGGCGGTCGGCGTGGTGCCGCGGAAGGTGGCCTGCACGTTGGTGTAGTCGCCGGCCGGCGCGCCGACCGCGGTGAACACGTCGAGGATGCGCACGGTCTCGTTCGCGCTCAGGTTGGTCACCTGCTGGTTGCCCAACTGCGAACCGGAGGAATCGCGCAGCTGCCAGGTCACCTGCACCGGCTCGTTGATCGAGGCGACGAAGCAGTTGCTCTGATAGCCCGGCGCCGCCGCCTGCCGGCGCAGGCCGGTGACGATGGATTCGTTGGCGCCGCTGGAGAACGAGCCGATCTTGAAGGCTTCCACCGAGAAGCCCGCGCCGCTGAACGCCTGGATGCGGCTGTAGCCGGAGATCGGAATGTTCGCCGCGCTCTGTTCGACCAGGGCGATCTGGCCGTAGTTGCTGGTCGGGCTGACCGGCACGCCGCACAGATCGGCCAGGCCGCCGGATACGACCGCGTTCGGCGCGACGCTCAGCGTCGTGCACGGCCGCTCGCCGGCGAACGGCGTGCCGGGCGCGCCGTAGTAGGTCATCTTGACGCTCGCGGTCGTGGCGCCGGCATTGCGCACGAAGATCGTGGAGGAATAGCTGGCGCTGTTCACCACCAGCGGAAGACGCAGGATGGTGCCGTAGCCGTCGGCGGTTTGCGCCAACGCATTGCCGCTCAGCAACGCCGCGGCCAACAGGCAGTACATACGACGGGCTTTCATAGCAGAGTCCTCTTCGTCCATATCAAGGCCACGGGCGAGCGCCCATGGGCGTAGGCTCCGGCCCGTCGCGCTGGAGGCCGGAACAAGAACAACGCGCGATGCGTTGCGGTGCTGCGGGCGATCGGCGCTACTGGTCGATCAACCGGTCCGGGAATGGCTGTTTGCCGGCGAGCACGGCGGCGATTTCGTCGCGGCCGATGCCGTAGATCTTGGAGATCGCTTCGGGCTGCTCGCGCATCTGCTGCAGGCGCTGGCGCTTGAGTTCCTCGCGCGCGTTGGCCGACAGCGCGAGGCCTTGGTTGTAGACGATCTGATGCGGCTTGCCGTCCGGGCCCTTATAGCTTTGCGGCGGCTGCGCTTGCGGCGCGGCGCTGCGCGTTTTCTCGGCCACGACGGCTTGCTGTTGTTGCGGCGTGAGTTGCGGCGCCTCGCCGATCGGCGCTTGCGCCTGCGGCGCGGCGCCGAGGTTCTCGCCTGCGGCCGGCGCGGCTTGCGGCGCCGGCGGTGTGGACGAGTCCCACGGCTTCCAGACGAAGACGCCCAGGATCAAAACGGCGCTGCCGAGCAGCGCCACGGGAAGGCGCGAAGACGCGGCCATGAATCCCCCTGTTCTTTTTTATCGGACGGTGTGCGGTTACAACGTTCGAGGTGGCGATGCCGAGGCAATGATCGCAGATGTCGGCTGCGCGCTTTTCTCGTTTTGTATCGCTTACTAACCATCGATAACGTGACAAGGGGCGGCAAAGCGGCCGCGAAAAAACAGCGAATTCGCTTACTGCAAAGCGCAACTCATTCGAATTGAGGCCGGTATCGTTATGCCGATGCAAGCATGAGTGAGGCAGCGTGAGTTACGTTTATGCGCTTGTTTTCACCCGTTTTTAGCAACTCTCGCGATGGCCGATGAGGTGGTTTCGCCGCGTTGAGAATTTATTGATGGCGTCGTCGCGCGCATCGCGAATGGCGTCGCCGACGCCGCGAGAGCGGCATCGCGAAGCATCGTCGCGCGCGCGCCGCGTATGCGCGCAACCGAGCGGGCCGTCGCACCGCTCATCGCGAGCGGGAACGCGCGCATCGCGCGGGCGCCGCCGCCGCATCGCACCGGCGCGCGCCGTCGCGTCGCTTGGCCCACGGAGATTGCGACCCAGTCGACGCCTTGCTAGCATCGCGCGCCCGGCCGCGGCAGCGCGCGCCGATCCCCCGGCGCCGGCCCTCGGCGCATCACGGCAATGGACGCCGTCGCTCGGCGTTCGCCCCCAGTTCTAAGGACAGACATGGTTTCGATCATCGTAATGGCCGTCTTCGGCGGCCTGTGCGGCCTCGGCTTCCTCGCCGTCATGGCCCTCATCGCCAAGAACGGCAAACATCAGTTCGACCGCACCGAGTTCGCCTCCGCTCAGGATGTGCACGCGCTCGCCCAAGCCTGGGCCGGCCGCAACGGCTACGCGCTCAAGCGCAGCGAAGGCGAGCTGCGCGTCTATCAGAAGGGCACGGGCTTTTTGACCGCGCCGATGTTCCTGGAAGTCGACCGCGCGGGCGGCCGCTGGTCGCTCAAGAGCTATGTGCGCATCAACGGGCTGATCGTGCAGGGCGACGTCGGCCTGTCCGGCGACGGTTTCCTGGTCAAGCTGCCGCGTTCGTTGGCGAAGAAGGCGCAGAACGAACTGTATGCCTCGCTCGATCTCGCGCCGCTGAAGTAAGCGCGGTTTTCGCGCCCGGCGCCACGGCGCCGGGCGCTATGTCCGGATCGTCCGGACTGAGGCGCGTCTCCAGCGCAGCTGCGTGTTCGGCCTCTCATCGACGCGGCGCGACGCCGTTTCCCGCATCGCCAGCGCGCTCCTCGCCCGGCGAACAGCGGCCATGGCGGCCGACGGTTCGCCGCGCCGCGGCCGCGATCACCGCCGCCGCCACTCCGCCCCGCCGCGGCCCGGCGCGCCGATGAACACCGCTTCGCGGTCCATGCGCCCGTCGAAGCGTTCCACCCATACCTCGGTATGCCCGCCGGTGTCCTGGCTCTGTCGGCGCGCGCGCACGCGCGCGGCGGCGCGGGCGATGTCGCGGTTGGGGAAAGCGATCTCCTGCGCGCCGTTGATGCGCAGCCGCCACAAGCGCGGGGCGTGCGACACGACTTCGTAAATCGTCACCAGCGTGGACATCGGCACTCCATGCGATTCCGTCGATGCGGGGTGCGGCCACGCTAACAAAGCGCGAACGTGACGGCTGTAGGAAAACCCCGATTCGGCGTCGGCGCGCGTCTACACGGGCGTAGACATCCGGTTACGTAACGTAGGCATCCGCCGACGTTCGCGTCGGCGCACCGCACTTTGCCCGCGGGCGAGTTGCGGACCTTGGAAACGGCCTGGACATTCGCTCGCATCATCTACGGAGCGATAGGGAAATGATCCGGGTGTTCATCGTCGACGACCAGCCGCTGGTCCGCCTCGGGCTGCGCTGGATCCTCGGCGCGCACAGCGACTTCGAGGTGGTCGGCGAAGCCGGCGATCCGCACGAGGCGATCGCGCGCGTGGCGCAGTCGCAGGCGGACGTCGCGCTGTGCGGCTTCAATCTGCCCGACGGCGACAGCCTGGGCTTGGTGCGGCGCCTGCTGCACCGCGATCCGGCGCTGCGGATCCTGGTGGTGTCCGCGGTCGGCGACGGCCCGCTGCCGCGGCGCTTGCTCGCGGCCGGCGCGCTGGGCTACGTGTCGAAATCGCGCGACGGCGCGGTGGTGGTGCGCGCGTTGCGCGAGGTCGCCGCCGGCCGCCGCTTCATCGACGACTCGCTCGGCGGCCGGCTGCTGTTCGAGTCCTCGCCGTTCGACCGGCTCAGCCCGCGCGAACTGGAAGTGGCGCGGATGCTGCTGGAAGGCCGGCGCAACCGCGAGATCGCCGCCGCGCTGCGCGTGACCGAATCGACCGTGCGCACCTTGCGCTCGCGCGCGCTGAGCAAGCTCGACGTGCGCGGCGAAGGCGCGCTGGTGCGGCTGGCGATGGATCACGGCCTGGTCGGCCGCGGCACGAAATGCTGAAAACTCCGCTCAGCCTTGGGGATCGGCCCACGGCGCATGCGCGAACTTGCGCGCCAGATAGTCGATCAGCGCCTGCACCCGCGCCGGCCGCGCGCGGCCCGGCGGCGTCACCACGTGCAGCGCGATCGGCGGCGGCGCCCACTGCGGCATCACCACCTCCAAACGCCCGTCGCGCAATTCCCGCCAGACCAGGAACTCGGGCTGCAGCGCCAGCCCCAGCCCCGCCAGCAACGCCGGATTGAGCGCCTCGGCGTTGTTGACCCGCAGCGGCGCCGGCACGCTCAGGGAAAAATCGCCGTGGCGCGGGTGATGGAAGCGCCATGCGTTGCCGAAGCGCGAGTGGGCGTAGGCCAGCGCGCTGTGTTCGGCCAACTCGCGCGGATGGTTGGGGCGGCCGCGCGCGTCCAGATACGCCGGCGCGCCGACCAGCAGGATGCGCACGCCGCACAAACGCCGCGCCAGCAGGCTCGAATCGGCCAGCGCGGAAATGCGCAAGGCGAGGTCGTAGCCGCCGCCGACCAGATCGGTCACGCCGTCGTCGAAGTCGATGTCCAGCGCGACCTCGGGAAACTCCGCCATGAATTCCGGCAACAGCGGCGCCAAATGGGCGATGCCGAACGACATCGGCGCGGCCAGCCGCACCCGCCCGCGCGGGCTGCGCGCCTGCGCGGTGACCTCGGACTCGACCGCCTCGCCCTCGGCCAAGATCCGCGCGGCGCGTTCGAGCGCGCCGCGGCCGCTCTCGGTCAGCGAAATCCGCCGCGAGGTGCGGTGCAGCAGGCTAGTCTTGAGCCGGGTCTCCAGGCGCGTCACCGCCTTGGACACGGTCGCCTGCGACAGGCTCAGCTCCTCGGCCGCGCGGGCGAAGGAGCCCAGTTCGGCGACCTTGGCGAAGATCGCCCAGGCTTCCAGGTCGGGCAGTCGGATCATGTCGTTTTTAGAAAGAATGGTTTTCTATCGTTTCTATTCTAAACCCAATCCCGTCGGCCTATCGTGTCCCCATCGCCTCGCACACAAGGAAACGCCGACATGATCGAACTGCGCCCCTACGCCAGCCTCGGCGGCGAAAACCACGGCTGGCTCGACGCCAAGCACCACTTCTCCTTCGCCGGCTACCGCGACGCCCAGCGCATGGGCTGGGGCGCGCTGCGGGTCTGGAACGACGACACCATCGCCGCCAACACCGGCTTCCCGCCGCACTCGCACGCCGACATGGAGATCATCACCTACGTCCGCGACGGCGCGATCAGCCACCAGGACAACCTGGGCAACCGCGGCCGCACCGAAGCCGGCGACGTGCAGGTGATGAGCGCGGGCAGCGGCATCCAGCACGCCGAATACAACCTGGAAGCGGCGACCACCCGCATCTTCCAGATCTGGATCATCCCCGACGCCCGCGGCGGCGCGCCGACCTGGGGCGCCAAGCCCTTCCCCAAGGACGACCGCGCCGGGCGCTTCGTGGTGTTGGCCAGCGGCATCGACGGCGACGAAGACGCGCTGCCGATCCGCGCCAACGCCCGCGTGCTGGGCCTGACCCTCGCCCAAGGCGAAACCGCCGAGTACGCCTTCGACGGCGAGCGCTACGGTTATCTGGTGCCCGCCAAGGGCCGGATCGAAGTCAACGGCGTCGCGGCGAACGCCCGCGACGGCATCGCCATCCGCGGCGAAGCGCGCATCCGCGTGACCGCTACCGAAGACGCCGAACTGGTGCTGGTCGACACCGCACCGTAACCGCCGCGCGTCACTTTCATCGCTGCACCCGCGCCGTCCACACCGCGGCGGCGCCTCTCTCTCTCGTTCCTCGTCGCCAGTCCTCTCCTCCCCAACTTCGGAGCCCCACCCCATGGCCACCTTCACCACCCGCGACGACGTGCAGATCTACTTCAAGGACTGGGGCCCGCGCGACGGCGCGCCGGTCGTCTTCAGCCACGGCTGGCCGCTGAGCTCGGACAGCTGGGAATCGCAGATGTTCTTCCTGGCCTCGCACGGCTACCGCGTCATCGCCCACGACCGTCGCGGCCACGGCCGTTCCAGCCAGCCCTGGGACGGCAACGACATGGACCACTACGCCGACGATCTGGCGCAGTTGCTCGAACACCTCGATATCCGCGGCGCCGCGCTGTTCGGCTTCTCCACCGGCGGCGGCGAAGTGGCGCGCTACATCGGCCGCCACGGCACCGCGCGGGTCGCGAAGGCCGGTTTGATCTCGGCGGTGCCGCCGCTGATGCTCAAGACCGACGCCAACCCGGGCGGCCTGCCGCTGGAGGTGTTCGACGGCCTGCGCGCCGGCTCGATCAAGGACCGCTCGCAGCTGTACCGCGACATCGCCAGCGGCCCGTTCTTCGGCTTCAACCGCGAAGGCGCCGCGCCGTCGCAGGGCATGATCGATTCGTTCTGGATGCAAGGCATGTGGGGCGGCCATAAGAACACCTACGACTCCATCGCCGCGTTCTCGGCCACCGATTTCACCGAAGACCTGAAGAAGTTCGACGTGCCGACCTTGATCGTGCACGGCGACGACGATCAGATCGTCCCGATCGACGCCGCCGGCCGCGCCTCGGCCAAGCTGGTCAAGAACAGCAAGCTGATCGTGTATCCGGGCGCGCCGCACGGCCTGACCGATACGCACAAGGACAAGCTCAACCAAGACCTGCTCGACTTCCTGAAGTCCTGACGGAATCGGCCTGTAGGAGCGGCGTAAGCCGCGACCCAACGAAGCAGCGAACGAAAGCGCACTCCCCCGAAGCCCGGCCCATCGGCCGCTCCGCGCAGATTCGGCGCTCGGCAACGCAACCTCGCATCGCCAACCGGTCGATCGCGGCTCGCATCGCTCCTACAGCCCTCCCCGCCCCCACGCATCACTTCCGGCCTACGACACCCCCGAAACCCGCGTGCTAGCGTGCCGCGTCGCCACCTGCTCCGGGGTTCCGCATGCGCGCCGCACGCTTCGTCCCGTCGTACGCCCTCGCCGCCGCCCTCGCCTGCGGTCCCGCCGTCGCATCGAGCGACGAGCGCGACGCCAAGATCGACGCGATCTTCGCGCCCTGGAGCGGCCCCGCCACGCCGGGCTGCGCGCTCGCCATCGCCCGCGACGGCGAACCCGAGCGGATCCGCGGCTACGGCATGGCCAACCTCGAGCACAGCGTTCCGGTCGCGGCCGATTCGGTGTTCCACGTCGCCTCGATCTCGAAGCAGTTCACCGCCTTCGCCATCGCCTTGCTGGCCCAGGACGGCAAGCTCTCGCTCGACGACGACGTGCGCAAGTACCTGCCGCAGCTGCCCGACTACGGCAAGCCGATCACCCTCGCGCACCTGCTCCACCACACCAACGGCCTGCGCGAACAAGGCCAGCTGCTCAACCTGTCGGGCTGGCGCGGCGACGATCTCTACACCCAGGACGACATGCTGGCAGCGCTGTCGCGGCAGACCCGCACCAATTTCGATCCCGGCGAGGAAGTGCTCTACGGCAACGCCGCCTACACCTTGCTCGCCGAAGTGGTGCGCAACGTTTCGGGCATGCCGCTGCGCCGCTTCGCCGACGAGCGCATCTTCCAGCCCTTGGGCATGCGCGACACCCGCTTCCAGGAAGACCACAACGAAGTCGTCGCGCACCGCGCGCAAGCCTACGCCGCGCGCGAGGGCGGCGGCTGGCGCAGCAGCGTGCCCAACTACGATCACAACGGCTCCACCAGCCTGCTCACCACCGCCGGCGATCTGCTCAAGTGGCAGCGCAATCTGATCGACGCGCGCGTCGGCGGGGCGAAAGCGCTGGCGGTATTGCGCACCTCGGGCCGCTTGAACGACGGCACCGAAACCGGCTACGGCGGCGGCCTGCGCTTGCAGGATTACCGCGGCCTGCCCAGCGTCGCCCACGACGGCGCCGACGCGGGTTTCCGCAGCGACGCGGTGCTGTTCCCCGATCACGGGCTGGCCGTGGTCGCGCTGTGCAACGGCGCATCGATCGCGCCGGGCGAACTCACCCGCAAGGTCGCCGAACTCTATCTGGGCGAACGCATGACCCGCCCCGCGTTCGCGCCGGCCGTGCGCTTGCGCCGCACCGATCCGGTCGCATTGGCCGGCAACTACTGGAGCGCGCTCACCGACGAAGTGGTGCGGCTGGAGTTCAAGGACGGCGCGCTGCGTCAAGTCGGTACGCCGGCCGCGTTCGTGCCGATCGGCGAAGGCGCGTTCCGGCCCGGCGAATCCGACCACCTCTGGCGTTTCCAAAGCGCGCGCGGCGGCGCGACCGAACTGTCGATCCGCGATTTCTGGCCGACCGTGCGCCGCTTCGCGCGCATCGCCGACCCCGTGCCGCAAGCCGCCGCATTGCCCGCGTTCGCCGGCCTTTACCGCAGCGCCGAAACCGCGACGACCTACGAAGTGCGCGTCGCCGACGACGGCCGCCTGCGCCTGCAATGGCCGCGCGGCTACGTCGTGGCGCTGGACGCGGTCGGCGGCGATCGTTTCCTCGGCTCGCGCGGCACGGTGAGCTTCACCCGCGACGCCGGCGGCGCGGTGGACGGGCTGACGATCAGCAATCGCCGTCTGCGCCGGTTGCAGGCGCAGCGCTTGCCGGCGCAGGCGGCGAACGAAACCGTCGCGATCGCCGCGCGGCCGTGAGCGGCGCGGCTCCGGCCATGATAAGCGTCACGTGACCGCGGCGGAGGCGTCGCGCTACAGTCGCGCCGCATTTCGCAAGGCCGCGCGCGCATCGCGCCGGCCGCACCGGTAAGGAGACACGCGTGCGCATCGGCAAAGCTTGGTTGGCGGCGGCATTGACGGCGGGTTCCCTGTTCGCGACGGCGTCGGCGCGCGACGCGGTCGATCTCAGCGGACTCGACCGCGGCGCGCCCGGCCCGCGCGCGCAAGTGCTGGTGCTCGGCAGCGTGCATCTGAGCCAGGGCACGCCCAAGAACTTCGACCTCGCCTCGCTGCGGCCGCTGCTCGACCGGCTGGCCGCGTACCGGCCCGACATCGTCGCGGTCGAGACGATCTCCGGCGAAGGCTGCGACTTGATGGCGCGGCATCCGCACACCTACGGGACCGACGCCCTCGATACCTATTGCAGCGAGACCTCCGACGCGCGCGCCGCGCTCGGTCTGGACCGGCCCGAGGCGCTGGCGCAGGCCGCCGCGAGCTTGCGCGCCTGGCCCGCCGCGCCCACGCCCGCGCAACGCCGCCGTCTGGCCGCGCTGTTCCTCGCCGCCGGCGAACAGGCCTCGGCGATGGCCCAATGGCTGCAACTGGCGCCGTCGGAACGCCGCAGCGGCGACGGCCTCGACGCCAAGCTCGCCGCGCGCCTGGGCAAGCTGGAGAACGCGCCCGACGAGGGCTTGCAGATCGGCGCGCGGCTGGCCGCGCGGCTCGGCCTGCAGCGGGTTTACGGCATGGACGATCACACCGGCGACAACATCGATGTCGCCGATCCGCGCGCGTTCGGCGCGGCGGTCCAGCGCGCCTGGGACGCCGCCGAACCCGGCGTGCGCGCCGACCGCGCGCGGCTCAAGGCGCTGCGCGAGGACGGCGACGCGCTGGCGCTGTACCGTTTCGTCAACGACGCCGCGCGCCTGCGCAAGGAAGCCGCCGCCGATGCCGGCGCGGCCTTGCGCGATCCTTCGCCGGAGCATTACGGCCAGCAGTACGTCGCCGGCTGGGAAACCCGCAATCTGCGCATGGCCGCGAACATCCGCGAAACCTTCCGCAAGCGCCCCGGCGCGCGCGTGCTGACCGTGGTCGGCGCGATGCACAAGCCGTGGCTGGATTCGCTGCTCGGGCAGATGCAGAACGCGGACATCGTCGACGCCGACAAGGCCTTGGCGGATCCCGCACGCTGAAACGCCCGATGCCGCTCTCACTTCTCGTCCGCACCGCGCACCGATCTTCGGAGAACGCATGAAGCTCAAGCTCCTCGCCCCGCTGGCCCTGATCGCTCCCTTGTTCGCGCCCGCCGCGGCGAACGCCGCCGCGCGCTACGTCGCGAGCGAATCGCAGCGCGTCGCGATCCAGCCCAGCGCCGCGGTGCGCGACGCCGAAGGCAGCAACCGCTTGCGCGTGACCGTGTGGTACCCCGCGGGCGCCGGCAGCGCCGCGCGCGAGGTCGTGCTCGGCCCGCCGGACGCGCCGTTCTTCCGCGTCGCCTCGCTCGCCGACGACGCGCCGCTGGCCGACGATACGAAGGGGCGCAAGCGCCCGGTGATTCTGCTCTCGCACGGCTTCGGCGGCAGCGCGCGGATGATGGGCTGGTTCGCCGCGCCGCTGGCGCAGGCCGGTTACGTGGTGATCGGCGTCGATCATCCCGGCAACAACGGCGCCGACCGCATGACCGTCCCCGGCGCGATCCTGTGGTGGGAACGCGCCGAAGACCTCAAGCGCGCGCTGGACACCGTCACCGCCGATCCGCAGTTCGGCCCGCACATCGACGCCTCGCGCGTCGGCGCTTCGGGCTTCTCCGCCGGCGGCTTCACCGCGCTGGCCTTGGCCGGCGCGCGCTTCGACCGCCAGCGCCTGCTCGGCTTCTGCCACGCCCACCCCGACGACGGCGTGTGCCGGCCGCAGCTGGAATTCGCGATCACCGAAGACGACATGCGCAAAGCGCTGCAACGCCCGGAAGTGGCCGCGCTGGAAGCCGGCGCCGGCGCCGACCATTCGCTGCCCGCGGTGAAAGCGGTGTTCGCGATGGCGCCGGCGCTGGTGCAAGCGTTCACGCCCGAGAGCTTGCAGCGCATCGACGTGCCGGTGCGCATCGTCTCCGGCGAAGCCGACACCGTGGCCGCCCTCGACAGCAACGCGCGCATCGCCGCCGAGGCGATTCCCGGCGCGCACCTGACCGCGCTGCCCGAAGTCGGGCATTACGCGTTCCTGTCCGAGTGCACGCCGGCGGGCCGCGAGAAACTGGCGATCTGCGCGCAGACCGGGCCGCAGGCATCGGCGCACGAGGTCGCGGTCGAGCAAGCGCTGAAGCTGTTCCGGCGCGCGCTAGGAAAGCCGTAACGCCGACGATCGCTTCGCCGCGAAGGCCGGAAACCGGCTCGGCTTCATTCCGGCATCCGCACGAAATCCCACTGTCCGTACAGCGACAGCCCCGCCGCCGCGGCCAAGCCGACCGAGGCGGCGTTGTCGAGCTGGCAGCGGTATTGCGGCTCGAAGCCGCGCCGCAAAGCCTCGCGCGCGATCGCCCGCACCACCGCGCGGGCGTGGCCGCGGCCGCGGTGCGCGGGCAAGGTCAGCACGCCCAGGTCCATCAGCGGCGAGGCGTTCCACGCATACATGCTGGCCGCGCAGACCAGCCGTCCGCCGTCGAACGCGCCGAACGCGGCGTCGTGATCCAGCGCCACGTAGGCATCGTCCAGGTCTTGTTCCGACGCCTGCGACTCGAACCGGGCGAACGCCGCCGCGTCGTCCGGCGTCAGCGCGCGCACGTGCGCGGGCGGCGTTTCGGCCGACAGTTCGGCATGCCGCTCGCGCGGGAAATAGAAGACGTTGTCCGCGCCGTACAGCGCGGCGCCCGCGTCCGTCAGCGCTTGGCGCAACGCCGGAAAATCCGGCGCCGCGTCCAGGCTCAACGCGGCGGCGAGTTCGGGCGTCAGCGCCGCGCGTGCGCCGCCGGCCGTCTCCAGAACGACAGCACGGAACCCGTCGCGCAGGCCCGGATCGACCGACACCGTGAGCGAAGGCGCGCTCCAGCGGACCTCGCCGCCGGCGAACGCGTCGCGCCAATACTTTTCTGCCGCGGCCGAAAATCCGGACATGCGCGCACCCACGAAAGAACCGGCCCGCATTGTGCGCGACGCCGCGTTCACGCAGCCGCGCCGCGCGCAAGCGGCCGAATCCGGCAAGCCGATTGTGCGGCCGCCTCGCGCGGCGGCCGCAGCGCGCTCAGTTGCCGCGCAATTCCCGCCGCAGGATCTTGCCCACGTTGCTCTTGGGCAATTCGTTGCGGAACTCGATCACGTGCGGCCGCTTGTAGCCGGTGAGGTTGGCGCGCGCGAAGGCCTGGATCTGCTCGACCGTCAGCGCCGGATCCGAACGCACCACCACCAGCTTGACCGTCTCGCCCGACTTCTCGCTCGGCACGCCCACCGCCGCCACTTCGCGGATGCCCGGCATCGCCGCCATCACGTCCTCGACTTCGTTGGGGTACACGTTGAAGCCGGACACCAGGATCATGTCCTTCTTGCGGTCGACCAGGAAGATGAAGCCCTTGTCGTCGATGCGGGCGATGTCGCCGGTGTGCAGCCAGCCGTCGCGGTCGATGGTGCGCGCGGTTTCCTCCGGCTGCTGCCAATAGCCCTTCATCACCTGCGGGCCTTGCAGGCACAGCTCGCCCGCCTCGCCGACCGGCAATTGCTCGCCTTGCTCGTTCATCACGCAGGCGATCGTCGAAGGCACCGGCACGCCGATGGCGCCGTTGAACTGCATGTCCTCGACGATGGGATTGACCACCGCCACCGGCGAGCTTTCAGTCAGGCCGTAGCCTTCCACCAGCGCCTTGCCGGTCACCTGCTTCCAGCGCTCGGCCACCGCGCGCTGCACCGCGGTGCCGCCGCCGAAGCAGATGCGCAGTTGCGAGAAATCCACGCGCTCGAAACCCGGCGTGTTGAGCAAGCCGCTGAACAAGGTGTTGACGCCGGTGATCGCGCTGAACGAGGTGCGCGAGAGTTCCTTGACGAAGCCGGGCATGTCGCGCGGATTGGTGATCAGCACGCTGTGGCCGCCGCCCTTGAGGAACACCAGGCAGTTACAGGTCAGCGCGAACACGTGGTACAGCGGCAGCGCGGTAATGATGGTTTCCTGGCCCGGGCGGATGTTGTCGCCGAACCACGCCGACACCTGCTGCAGGTTGGCGACCATGTTGCGATGGGTCAGCATCGCGCCCTTGGAGATGCCGGTGGTGCCGCCGGTGTACTGCAGGAACGCGAGGTCCTGCGATTCGACGTGGACGTCCGTCCACTCGCGCTTGGCCCCGGCCTCGAGCGCGTCGCGCAGGCGCACCGCGCCTTCGATGCGGTAATCCGGCACCAGCCGCTTGACGTACTTCACCGCGAAATTCATCAGCGCGCGCTTGGGCTGATCGAGCAGATCGGCCAGCCCTGTGGTGATCACGCCGGTCAGCTGCGCCGCTACGCCCGAGGCTTGCACGGTCGCGCCGAAGTTGTCGACCACGATCAGCGCCTTGGCGCCGCTGTCGTGGATCTGATGGGCCAACTCGCGCGCGGTGTAGAGCGGATTGACGTTGACCACGACCAAGCCCGCGCGCAGCGCGCCGAACAGCGCCACCGGGTACTGCAGGCAGTTGGGCAGCATGATCGCGACGCGGTCGCCCTTCTTGAGTTGCAGGTCGAACGACAGGTACGCGGCGAAGCGGCGGCTCAGCGCGTCGAGCTCGGCGAAGCTCAGGGTCTTGCCGAAATTCGAGTACGCCGGCCGCGGGCCGAATTCGGCGACGGTCTTGCGCAGCACGTCGTTGATCGTGCCCAGCGCGTCGGGATCGATCTCATGGGGAACGGACGGCGGATAGCTGGCGAGCCAGGAAGGGGTGGAATCCATGGAAGTTGCGCGCTCCGGGTGTGGCGACCACGACAGGCCGCCACGATAGCAAGCCGGCGCGCCCTACCGGCAGCCCGGGTCCGGCCCGGCCGCCTTGCGGAGCCGGGCCGGACGCCGCGCACCATTCGCTGGCGGCGGCCGCGGTATGGCGGCGGCGCGCGGACCCGGTCGCGGCCTCAATCGCCCTCGCCGTGCGGCGGCGACGCCGCCGCGGCCGCGGGCGAGAGCGCCTGATAGGCCAGGATCGGCGTGGCCGCGTTGGCGGAGGTGGTGTAGCGGTTGTTGTCGGCCGGGTTCTCGGCCAATTGGTTCGACCAGTGCAAGCGTTCGTCCTCGACCCAGATCCGGCAGGTGGGGCTCATGCCCTCCTCGGGATCGACGCCGTGCGCTTCCGCCAGCCAGTCGCCGAGCTGGCGCGGCAGCCAGCGCGGCGTGCCCTCGGAATACACCAGCACCCCGCTGGGCCGGGCCTGCGGGCGCAGGGCACTGGTGGCGTGGAAAGCGGCGGTGAGCGTCTGCATATAGCCCGGACCGTTGCCGTTGGCCAGCCAGGTCGCCTCGGTGCAGTCCGAATACACGTGCGCCAACGAAATCACATCGTCCCAGGCCAGTCCGATCGCCACGCAACCCGACAGCCCGGCGGTGTTGAGGCCGACCAGGTGGCCGCGCGATGTCGAATTCGGATTGGTGCCGCTCACGGCGATCCACTGGTCCAGGCCCACTCGTATCAGCATCGTCGGTCTCCCTGCGGCCGACGCGGAAGGGTCGGCTGTGTACGGACAGACGCGGTGGCGCGCGCGCTGTGAACGCGCGCGGCGCGAGGGTTCGCGGGCGGCGCCGAGCGAGCGTCTAGAAACGGGCATCTAGAAACAGGCGTCGAGGAATTCGGCGGCGACGTCGGACAAACCGACGATCTTGTCGGTGGCCTGGCGATAGAACTTGAAATTGAGCTCGGTCTGCGGTTTGCCGTCGTCCCAGTCGGCATGCGGTTTGAGCTCGGCGCGGCCCAGCGGCCGGCGCGCGGACGCCTCGCGGCGGATGCGCACGTTCACCCGCGGCGTCTGCCGTTCCAGCTCCGGCCGCAACGGCACCGCCTCGGCCGCGATCACCGTGCCGCGCGCGAACAGCCCGCGCCCGCCGGAATTCTCGCTGGCGAACAGGTACACGGTATCGCCGGCCGCGATGCGCTTGCCGCCGTACATGGTCTTCTGCGCGTCGAAGGCGAACTCGCGCGCGCCGGTGTCGCTCACTTCGGTCTTGATCGCGTAGGCGGTCATCGCGGTCGCGTGCGGGTTGGGTCGCGACAGGGTAAACGCATGGTGCGCGGCGGCATGAATCGGCGGGCCGCGCTGCCGTGCCGTTCGCGTGCGCTATCATCCGCCCCACGCACCGGAGACTCCGCCCGACCATGTGATCGACCCGCTTCCCCTCTGAGCCCCGCGGAACCGCGCAGTCGCCTGCGCTCGCGTTCCCGGGCCTGTCCGCCGCGCATCGCCGCGGCACCGAGTGGAGAGCGCCCCTCATGGCTACGGGTTTCGTTCGCGTTTCGCATCTGCATTTTTCCTGGCCGGACGGCAGTCCGGTCTTCGCCGGTCTGTCGCTGCGGCTGGGTCCGCTGCGCACCGGTTTGGTCGCGCCCAACGGCGCCGGCAAGAGCACGCTGCTGCGGCTGTTGGCCGGACGCTTGCAGCCCGCGTCCGGGCAAGTCGAAACCGGCGGGCGGCTGGCGTATTTGCCGCAACAAGCGTCGCTGCCGGGCGAGGCCTGCGTGGCCGACGCGCTCGGCATCGCCGAACCGCTGCGCGCGCTGGAAGCCATCGGCGCGGGCGCGACCGATCCGGCGCTGTTCGATCTCGTCGGCGATCGTTGGGATCTGGCCGAACGCGCCGAGGCCGCGCTCGCGCGCCTCGGGCTGGACGGCGTGCCGCTGCGGCGCCGGCTCGAGCGTTTCAGCGGCGGCGAACGCGCCGCGCTGAATCTGGCCGCGCAGTTGCTGCGAACGCCCGACACGCTGTTGCTCGACGAGCCGTCCAATCATCTCGACCGCGCCGCGCGCGAGCGCCTGTATCGGTTGATCGAGGCATGGACGGGCTGCCTGGTGGTCGCCAGCCACGACCGCGCGCTGCTGGAGCGCATGGATCGGATCGGCGAGCTCTCGCCCGATTCGCTGCGCCTGTACGGCGGCGGCTATGCGTTCTATCGCGACGCCGCCGACGGCGAACGCGACGCCGCCGAAGACGAGGTGCGGCAACTGCGCCAGCAAAACCGGCGCGAGCAGCGCGAACGCCAGCAAGCGCGCGAGCGCGCCGAGCGTCGCGCCGGCAACGCCCGCCGCGCGTTGCCGGACGCGGGCTTGCCGAAGATCGTCGCCGGCAACCTGCAGCGCGCCGCGCAGGTGTCCGCGGCCAAGGCCGACGCCGTCCACGCCGCGCGCGCCGACGCGGCGCGCATGCGGCTGAGCGACGCGGCGCGCGCCTTGCGCGAAACGCCCGACCTGGACCTCGACCTGCCGGCCACGCGCGTGCCCAACGGCCGCACGCTGCTGCGTACGCGCGGGCTGCGCTACGCCCGCGACGGTCGCGAACTGTTTGCGGCCCCGGGTCTGGACCTGGACATCCGCGGCCCCGAGCGCATCGCGCTGAGCGGCAGCAACGGCGCCGGGAAATCGACCTTGCTGCGCCTGCTCAGCGGCGAACTAGCGCCGCGCGCCGGCGAGATCCAGCGCAGCGAAGGCCGCATCGCCACCCTGGCGCAGGGCCTGGATTCGCTGGACCCGGCGCGCAGCGTCGCCGAACACCTGCACGCCGCCGCGCCCGACCTGCCGGCGAGCGAACGCGCCAACCTGCTCGCGCGCTGGCTGTTCCGCGGCGCGCGCGTGCACGTGCCGGCGGCCGCGCTGTCCGGCGGCGAGCGTCTGCGCGCGGCGCTGGCCTGCGCGCTGCACGCGCGGCCCGCGCCGCAGCTGTTGTTGCTCGACGAACCCAGCAACCACCTCGACCTCGATGCGGTGGCCGAACTCGAGAGCGCGTTGCGCGGCTATCTGGGCGCATTGATCGTGGTCAGCCACGACGAAGCTTTCGTCGCGGCGTTGGTGCCGACGCGGCGGCTGGAACTCGCCGACGGCGTTCTGCGCGAAATCGGATAGCGGCTGCACGTCGGACGCGCGCCGCACGGGACTCGCCGCCGCAAGCGACGCAAATCCCGCTCGATCGCGGGATTTCGCGAAGCCGCGTACGACGCCGGACGCGCCTCGCCGACCGTTCGGACGGCGCCGCCGCGCGCGACGAAAAATCCGAAAACCAACCCAGCACACGTTTGCCCGCGCGCCTCGCCCGGGAAGCGTGATCTTGACGGCAGAAGCCGCCGGGCCGGCCCGATAGCCTGCTGCCCATCCCTCTCCCACGCGGGTGCCGCATGGTCGACGTCCATTCGGTCTGGCCCTACTTCGCCCTGATGCTGGCCGCCTTCGCGCTGGCCAGCTTGCCGTGGTTCCGCGGCGCCGATCCGGCCGGCGGCGGCAGCGGCCGGCGCACCGACACCCTCGACGGCTTGCGCGGCTTCCTCGCCCTGAGCGTGTTCGCCGTGCACGCCATCGTGCATTACGACTTCCTGCGCACCGGCGTGTGGAAACCGTCCTCGGCGCAGTTCTACAACGTCGCCGGCGTGGTCTCGGTGGCCTTGTTCTTCATGCTCACCGGCTTCTTGTTCTGGAACAAACTGCTCAAGTCCGGCGGCCGCCCGGGTTGGAAGGAACTCTATATCGGCCGCGTGTTCCGGCTCGGGCCGATGTACGTAGCGGCGGTGGCGACGATGATCGTCATCGTCGCCTACCGCACCGGCTTCGAGTGGCGGCAACCGCCGTTGCAGGTGATCGCGCAGGCGCTGGCGTGGCTGGCGCTGGGCATCGTCCCGCCGCCGCCGGCGATCAACGGCTACGCCGACACCGGCACGATCCTGGCCGGTGTCACCTGGACGCTGTTCTTCGAATGGGTGTTCTACTTCTCGCTGCCGCTGTGGGCGTTCTTCGTCCGCCGCGGCAAGCATCTGGCGTTCTCCGCGAGCGTGGTCGCGGCCTGCTTGCTGGTCATCGTCGCGGCGACCTGGAACGGCGGCTTCGTGCCCGGCGTGAAACCGCGCCCGATGCTGTTGCTGGCGGTGCTGGCCGAACTGATCGGCATGATCGCGACCGGCATGCTGGTCGCGTCCCTGCTGCACGAACGCATCGGCGAGCGCTTGCAGTTGCAGCGCGCGCCGTGGAGCGCGCTGGCGCTGCTGGCCTTGCTCCTGGTGTTCGCGGCGATGCTGAGCACGCGCAACATCGGAATGCTGCAATTGTTCGTGCTGTGCCCGCTGACCGGCTTGTTCCTGTTCGTGCTGTGCTCGGGCAACACCCTGTTCGGCGTCTTGGCGTGGCCGGCCTCGCGCCGGCTCAGCAACATGAGCTACAGCATCTATCTGTCGCAGGGTCTGTCGATGGTGGCGGTGTTCGCCCTCCCCGGGGTCAAGGACTACGCGCTCAGCGGCACGCTGCCGTTCTGGATCGTCAACATCGCCTGCGCGCTGGCGCTGTGCGCGGCGTCGCTGCTGACTTACCGCTACATCGAGGAGCCCGGCATCCGCGCCGGCAAGCGCGTCGCCGACCGGGCGCGGGCGCGGCGCGCGCAGACGCCGCCGCTGGCGGCGCCCGCGGCGGCGGATTGAGCGGAGTCCACGTTTGCGACTGTAGGAGCGGCGTAAGCCGCGACCGCGACCTCGCGGCTGCGACGTAGGTGCAAGGTCGCGGTCGCGGCTTACGCCGCTCCTACAGGGGGCAACCCGCTTTCCGCGGTGCCCGGAAACGAAAGGGCCGGCTTGCGCCGGCCCTTCGCCTTACATCTCGATGCAGTCGAACTTCACGTCCGGATCGACTTCGGCGTCGTAGTCGACATCGTCGCGGTCGAAGCCGAACAGCTTGAGGAACTCGTGCTTGTAGCCGGCGTAGTCGCTGAGCGCGAACAGGTTCTCGGTGGTCACCTGCGGCCACAGCTTGCTGCATTCGGCCTGCACGTCCTCGCGCAGCTCCCAGTCGTCCAGGCGCAGGCGGCCCTGTTCGTCGGTCGCCGCCGGCTGGCCGTCCTCGCGGTACATGCGCTCGCGGTACATCCGGTCGAGCTGTTCGATCGGGCCTTCGTGCAAGCCCTTTTCCTTCATCACCTTGAACACCAGCGAGATGTACAGCGGCAGCACCGGGATCGCCGAGCTGGCCTGGGTCACCACCGACTTGAGCACCGCGACGTTGGCCGTGCCGCCGCCGTGGGCGCGCAGGCGCGCGTCCAGGCGCAGCGCGGTGGCGTCGAGGTCGGCCTTGGCCCGGCCCAGCGCGCCGTGCCAGTAGATCGGCCAGGTGATTTCGGTGCCGATGTAGCTGAAAGCGACGGTGCGCGCGCCCGGGGCCAGCGCGTCGGCGCGTTCGAGCGCGTCCATCCACAGCTCCCAGTCCTGGCTGCCCATCACCGTCACGGTGTCTTCGATTTCCTGCTCGCTGGCCGGCTCGATCGTGGCCTGGACGATCTGGTCCTTGTTGGTGTCGATCGCCGAGGAGGTGTACGCCGCGCCGATCGGCTTGAGCGCGGAGCGCTTCACCTCGCCCGTCGACGGCAGCTTGCGCACCGGCGAGGCCAGCGAATAGATCACCAGATCGACCTGCCCGCCCATCTCGTTCTTGATCAGCTCGATCGCCTTCGCGCGCACTTCGTCGGAGAACGCGTCGCCGTTGATCGAGCGCGCGTACAGGCCTTCGGCCTTGGCGAACTTGTCGAACGCGGCGGAGTTGTACCAGCCGGCGGTGCCGGGCTTCTTATCGCTGCCGGGCTTCTCGAAAAACACGCCCAGGGTGTCGGCGCCGAAGCCGAACGCCGCGGAGATGCGCGCGGCCAGGCCGTAGCCGCTGGACGCGCCGATCACCAGCACCTTCTTCGGGCCGTCCTTGCGCACGCCGAGCTTGCGCGTGGCGGCGATCTGGTCGCGCACGTTGAGTTCGCAACCGACCGGGTGGGTGGTGATGCAGATGAAACCGCGGACCTTGGGATGGATGATCAATGTCGAATCTCGTCGGCTGGGGCCAGCATTTTAGGCGCTGCGGCGCCGTTGCCGAAATCCCGCCGCCGTACGGGGTCGTACAGGCGTCGGGCCGGCCCGTTCATGCCGGCCGGGCCGGCGCGACGGCCCGGCCTGCGTGGCCGGATCGGTGGGTTCGCGTGATCCTGCGTTAGCGGGCGCATTTGTGCGCCCGCAATCACAGCCGGCCGGCGCGGTTTGGGAAGAACTGGCGCCGCGGCGCGCAAACGCGCCGCGTCCCGACCACCGCGCCGACAGGATGCCCGCCATGAGCCAGCACAACGCCGCCCAGTTCGAAGACCTCGCCGACCTGTACGAGGACTTGTCCGACTGGCCGTTCCGCCGCTACATCGAAACGCCCAGCGTGCTCGAACGCGCCGGCGAGGTGCGCGGGCTGGACGTGCTGGATTTCGGCTGCGGCGCCGGCACCTATGCGAGCCTGTTCGCGCGCGCCGGAGCGCGGCGCGTGGTCGGTTACGACCTCGCCGAGGGCATGCTGGCCAGCGCGCGGCGCCGCGCCGCGGACGCGGGGCTCGATATCCAGTACGTCTCATTGCTGGGGCCGGCGTCGGCCGCCGCCTTCGATCTGGTGGTCGCCGTGTACGTGCTGCCCTACGCGCAGAGCCTGCCGGAGTTGCAGCGCATGTGCTTCCAGATGCTGGCGCCGCTGCGTCCGGGCGGGCGGCTGATCGCCTTGCCGATCCATCCCGAGTACGAACCCGATCCTTCGTACTACGAACCGTTCGGCTTCCGCATGACCCCGCGTCGCCGCGCCGACGCGCATCGCGACGGCGAGGCGATCCAGCTCGACTTGTTCTATCAACAACGCTTCGACGCCAGCGTGCGCGCCTGGTATTGGAGCGCCGACACGCTGGAAACCGCGCTGCGCGGCGCCGGCGCGGCCTCGGTGCGTTGGCACCCGCCGCAGATCCACGCGCCGGCCGGCGCGCCGCCGCCTCCGCCGGAACTGGCCGCGTACGCGCGCAAGCCGCACGCGGCCATCGTGGAGTGCGTGCGGCGCTGATCCGCCGCGCGGCTCAGCCCAGGCGCATCGACAGTTCCACGTCCTCGCCGAACGGCACCGACAGATAGCCGCTGCGCGGCGCGCGCACGCGCTGCAGGTATTCGGGGCAGTAATCGGCGTTGTCGGCGACGATCAGCGCGCCCGGGCGCAGGCGCGGTTCGAGCAGGTCCAGCACTTGCGCGTACAGCGCCTTGGCGCCGTCGAGCAGGACCAGATCGATGCGTTCGGGCAGGTCCGTCGCCAGCGTGCGCAGCGCGTCGCCGTCGCGGATCTCGACCAGATCGGCGAAGCCGGCCTGGGCGATGTAGGCGCGGGCCTTGGCCACCTTCGACGGCTCGAACTCGCTGCCGATCAGGCGGCCGCCGCCGTTGTCGCGCAGCGCCGCGGCCAGATGCAGGGTGGAAATGCCGAACGAGGTTCCGAACTCGACGATCTGACGCGCGCCGCTGCTGCGCGCCAGCAGGTACAGCAACACGCCGGTTTCGCGCGAGACCGCCAGCGGCATGTCCTTGAGGCGGCCGTAGAACTCGGCGTAATCGGTCTTGCTGCGCATCAGCCGTTCGTGCTCTTCGCGCGGCATCGCCGCGAGCTCGGGCAGGTCCGACGGCGAGGTCGCTTCGTCTTCGGCGAACAGGCGCTCGATCAGTTCGGCCAACGGCGCGGCGGTGAGGGTGCTCATGGTCAATCTCCGGCCCATCGATGGGGCGTTGCGGGGGTAGAATCAGAATGCGACTGATTCGTCAGGTTCGCTATTCGCATTGGCGCCACGACCATGACCGACCCGAAAAAACCGCAGATTTCCCAGCGAAAACGCCCGAAACAGGCGCGCGCCAACGAGCTCGTCTCGGCGGTCCTGGAGGCCGCCGCTCAGGTTTTGGCCAAGGAGGGCGCGCAGCGCTTCACCACCGCGCGCGTGGCCGAGCGCGCCGGCGTCAGCGTCGGCTCGCTGTACCAGTATTTCCCGAACAAGGCGGCGATCTTGTTCCGCCTGCAAAGCGAGGAATGGCGCCAGACCACCGACTTGCTGTGCGCGACCTTGCGCGATGCGCGCAAGCCGCCGCTGCGGCGCTTGCGCGAACTGGTGCACGCCTTCGTGCGTTCGGAATGCGAGGAAGCGGCGATGCGGGTGGCGCTGGCCGACGCCGCACCCTTGTATCGCGACGCGCCCGAAGCCGAGGAAGTGCGCGCGGACAGCCACGTCGCCTTCGCCGATTTCATGCGCGAAGCCCTGCCCAAGGCCAGCGACGCGGCGCGCGCGACCGCGAGCGATCTGGTGATCACGACCTTGTCGCAGGTCGGCAAGGAATTTTCCGAAACCCCGCGCAGCGCGGACGAGATCGAGACCTACGCCGAGGCGATGGCCGACATGTTCTGCGCTTACCTGCGCTCGCTCGCGCGGCGCTGAAGGCTCACTCGCGGCGCTTGCGGCTGCGCTTGGCCGGCGCGGCGGCCGGCGCGGCTTCTTCCGGCTCGGGCAGTCCTTCGCTCAGGCGCTCCATCCACGCCAAGGCGTCGACGTAGCCGAGGAAGTGCTGCAAATACTCCGGCGACAGCGATTGCATCAGGTTCAGCGCGCGATGCACGAGGCGGCCGGAATTGAGCGGGCCGGCATTGGCCGGCGCGCGTTCCAGCGATTGCCGCACCTGCCGGTCCAGGCTCAGGCGCGACCAGCGCGCGCGGAATTCGTCGAGCGCGGCCAGACGCGGGAACGCGGCGGGTTCGGCGTCGCCCGCGCCGGCCCACGCGCTTTCGCGCTGCACGGCTTCGCGTTGCAGGCGCGCGGTGAGTTCGTTCAATCCGCCGTTGTCGTTCGCGGCCGGCTCGGCGCCGACTTCCAGACGCCGCAGATCGTCGGCATACGCGCCGATCAGCGAATACACCCGCCCTTCCAGCACCCGCCGCAACTCGCCCTGCGCGGCGTCGGCGCGGCGCGCCATCGCGTCGAGGCGGTGAAAGCGCACGCGGTCGAGGCGGTCGGCGCCTTGCGCGCGCCACGCCTCGATCGTCGAACGCGGGTCGAGCTCCTTAGCGCCCATGCGCCTGCGCGGCGGACGCCGACGGCTTGGGCATCGGCGCGATCTCCACGCGCCGGTTCTTGCTGCGCCCGGTCTCGTCGGCGTTGGAGCCGACCGGCTGCTGCGCGCCGAACGCGGCGGCGAACACCGCGTTCTCCGGCACGCCCGCGGCGATCAGCGCGCGCGTCACCGTCAGCGCGCGCTGCGCCGATAGTTCCCAGTTGTCGGCGAACTGTCGATTGCTGTCGAGCACCTGCCGGTCGTCGGTGAAACCGCTGACCATGAGGATTTCGTCGCGCGAACGCAGGTATTCGCTGAGCGGCCCGGCCAGGGTCTTGAGCAGCTCGCGGCCTTCGGGCTGCAACTGATCGGAGTTCAACGCGAACAGCACGCTGCCGCTGATGCCGATGCGGCCGTCGACCAAGGTCACCCGCCCGCTGGCCAGCGGCGCGGCCAGCGCGCGCTCCAGGGTCTGGCGGCGCTGGGCTTCGATCCGGCGCTGCTTCACTTCCTCGTCGAGCCGGCTCGACAGCTGCATCTGCGCGCCGATCACGCCGACCAGGATCAGCACGAATACGCCCAGCAGCACCGACATCAGGTCGCCGAACGCGGCCCAGACCGGCGCGTTGCCGTCGACGCCGGCGTCGAGGTCGCTTTCGATCTCCGCGCTCATGCCGCCTGCGCCGCGGCGACCTGGCCATCGGCGACGCGCTGCAGTTCCTCGAGGATCTGCTTCTGGCTCAGCACGCTCAGATCGACCACTTCGCGCGCCTGCGCCACGTAGTAAGCCAGCTGCTCGTCGCTGCGCGCCAGCGACTTGTCCAGCGCGGTTTCCACGCTGTGCAGGCGCTCGGCCAAACGTTCGTGGGTTTCGCCGAACTGCTGCACCACGGCGGCGAAGGCGTCGCCGAGGCTGGCGACTTCCACCGCGCCGGCGCTGAGCTGGGCGGCGGCGCTGTCGAGCTTACCGGTGTCGGTCTCGATGCGTTCGCTCAGGCGCGCGCCGGCGCGCTCGAGCAATTCGGCCGACGACGCGACCAGCGCATCGACCGCGGCGCGCTGCTCGCCGGAGGCGTGGTTGACCGCGTCGAGCAAGGTCTCCAGCGTCGCCAACAAGCGGTTGCGTTCCTCCAGCATCGCGGTGTCGCGGACCATGCTGTCGGACAGCTTCTGGCGCAGTTCGGCGACGACCTCGGCCGCGGCCTTGGGCGCTTGCGAGGCGGCATCGACCAAGCGCGAGATTTCCGCGATGGTGTCGCGCGCCTGCGCCTGGGTGCGTTCGGACACGTCCTGCGCGGTGCGCGCGAGGGTGTCGCAGACGTCTTGCTGGCGATTCGCCGCGGCTTCGCCGGCTTGCTGCCAGCGCTGGCTCAGCTCGGCGGTCATCGCGCCGAAGGACTGCGTCCACGCGTCCAAACGTTCGCGTTCGCGCGAATCCAGCGCCGACTGCAGTTCGGCCTGCGAGTGCTGCACGATCCGCACCAACTCGGCGGCGTGCGCCTCGAAGCCGGCGACCACGCCGGCCGCGGCCTTGGGCGCTTCCGAGGCGGCATCGACCAAGCGCGAAATCTCGGCGATGGTCTCGCGCGCCTGAGTCTGCGCATGGCCGGACATCTCTTGCGAGGTGCGCGCCAAGGTCTCGCAAATGCCTTGCTGGCGGCCGGCGCTGCGCGCTTCGGACTGCTCCCAGCGCTCGCCGAGCTCAGCGGTCATCGCGCCGAACGCGTCGGTCCAGGCCGACAGGCGCTGCTGGTCGCGCGATTCCAGCGCCGATTGCAGATCCGCATGCGAACCTTCGACCACCTTCACCAAGGCGGCGGCATGACGCTCGAACGCGGCGGCGGCGGAATCGAGCGCTTCGCGGTTGCGTTCGGCCACGCCGGCATGCGCGTCGCTCTGGCGCGACAGCGCCTCATTCCACGCCTGCGCGCTGCGCTCGGCGCTGCCGTCCATGCGCGCGGACACGTCCTTGAGCAAACCGGCCGCGCCTTGTTCGAAGGTGCCGGCGAAGCCGTCGAGCGCGCCGCGCAGCTCGCGCAGCAGCGCTTCGTTGCCGCTGCGGTGATCGGCCAGGGCGCTGGTCCAACTGCCGGCGGCGGCGGTCGCGGCCGCGGCGAAACCGGCGGACAAGCCGTCGAGCTGCTTTTGCACCGCCTCGCCGACGCGTTCGTGCAGCGCCGCGCTGTCGCGCGCGACCGCGGCCATGGTCGCGTCCACCGCCGGCTGCAGCGCCGCGCCCGCGGCGCGCGCGCCTTCGCCGATGCTGTCCTTGAGCGAACGCTCCACCGATTCGGCCAGCCGCGCGTACGCGGCCTCGGTGCGTTCGTGGAAGGCGTTTTGTTGCTCGATCTGGCGCTCGTGCGCGGCTTGGCTGTGGCGTTCCAGCGCGGCCATCGCCGCTTGCAGTTGCTCGACCAGCGCCGGCATCGCCTCGGTCTGGCGTTGCAGCAGTTCGAAGGCGTGTTCGCGCTGGCGCGCGCGCGAATGCGGGCGCAGCGCGCCGGCGATGGCGGCGTCCAGGCGCTGCACGGCCTGCGCGCGTTCGCGCCGGCACAGCGCGGCGAGCAAGCCGAGCATGGCCGACGCGGCGACGCCGGCGATCGAGGTGCCGAAGGTGAAGCCCAGGCCCGCGACTGGCGCGGCGATGGCTTCGCGGATCGCGCCCAGATCGCTCGCGCTTTCCAGCGCCAAGCCGGTGCCGCGCAAGGTGACGGTCATGCCGAGCAAGGTGCCGAGCATGCCCAGCAGCACCAGCAGGCCGACCAGATACGGCGCCAACGCCGGCGCCGGCAGCGGCGCGCGCTCGCCTTCGATGCGCAGCCGCGCGGCGTTGCGCAGCGAGGGATGCAGGCGGCCGAGCCAGTCGCTCAGTTGCGCCGGCGTGTCCGCCAGCGCGTCGAGCGCGTGCTCGAGCGTGGCGGTGGCGCGGCGGTAACGCAGCAGTTCGAGGCCGCCGGCGAGATAACCGGCGCCGATCAGCGCCACCACCGACAAAGCCAGCCAATGCGAGCCCAGATAGCCGGCGGCGACCCAGCAAACCACGGCCAGGCCGGCAACGAAGACGGCGGGAAACAACGATTTCTTGAGCATGTCAGTCGGGTGCGCGAGCGCGCAGGGCGGCGAGCAGGCCCTGCGAGGGTTGTAAACGAAGATCCAGTTCGGCGAGCAATGCTTCGTGCATGTCGCGGCGGAACGGCTCCAGCCAAGTCTCGGCCGCCGCGGTCTCGCCGCGGGCGTCGGCCTGCGCCTGCGCATCGGCGCGCAAGCGTTCGAAACGTCGCGCCAGCAGCGTCGGTGCGGCGGCCAGCAGGCCGCGTTCGCGCCGCGCCAAGGCGCGTTCCATCACCGCGTCCATCGCCGCGAGCTTGGACAGCTCGGGCGACATCAGCGTCAAGCGGTCGCGCAAGCGTTCGCGCAGGCGGCCGGCGCCGGCTTCCATGGTCTGTTGCAGCACCAGGTAGCGCTGGCGGAAGAAGGCGAAATCGCTGACGTCTTCGCGCGCGGCGGCCGAGCGCGCGGGGGCGTGCGAGGGCGCGGGCGCGGCGGCGAAGGCGCGGTCGCTGGCGATCGCCGCGGCCATGGCCTGACGCACGCGCGCGCATTCGCGCTCCTCCGCGTCCACGGGCGTGGGCGCGCCGAAGCCGGGCACGGGCGCGGCGCCGTCCAGGGCCGAAGACAGGGCCAGGGACTGCGTCCATTCGATCCATTGGCTGAGCCGGTCCGACAACGGCGGCGCGCCGGGCGCCACCTGCGCATCGGCGAGGCGGGCGAGCAGGCGGATCAAGGTCGGACCACGGACCGCCGCCCGTCGGGGAGATTCCACTATCAACAAACTGGTCTGGCTAAAAGTTCGTCATTTTACACGCGCGGCGCGACCGCCCGCCGTTCGCCGCGGCGGGCGGTTGGGCGTGCGGTCATGGCGGCTGAATTGAATTAACCGCCGCGATGGATTGACTCGGCGGGGACGAATATGCCAGCGGCGCCGCGATTTTCGCCGCGAGAACGCGAAACGGCGCCGCGCGGCAGGGGGGAGCGCGCGGCGCCGTTTCGACCTTTAAGGCGCGCAATGGGCCCGGGCCGGGCGCCAGCCGAGCGCGCGCGCCGGCAAGTACAGCAAGGACTGCAGGAACGCGAACACCGCGCCCAGAGTGATGCCGAGCAAACGCAGCGGCAGCGCCAACAGCCAGACCAGCGGCCACAGCACCAGCGCGAGCAGGGCCAGCGGCCAGCACAGGACGAACAGCAGGCACCAGGCGAGCAGAGCGAGCAGCGTTTTCACTTCGGGTTCCTCATCGAGGGACGGCGGCGCCTCGGGGCGGGCGCATGCTCACCTTGCGGCCGCGGCCCGCGCGCGGCAACGGCGCTGCGACGAAACCGCCCGCGCGGCGGACAGAACCCGGCCGGCGGCGACGAAATCCGCCGCCGGGCTCAGTGCGCGCGCCGGGCCGCGCGCTGCGGCAACAGCAGCACACCCGCGACGATCAGCCCCGCCAGCACCGCCGAGGCCGCGTAGCGGCTCAGCGCCAGGCCGCCGCTGTCCAGCGGCTTGTCGAGAAAATCCCCGACCACGGCGCCGAACGGGCGGGTCAGCAAGAACGCCGCCCAGAACAGCAGCGTGTGCGACAACTGCGTCCACCAATACAGGACGACGACCACGCCGAGCGCCGCGGCGAAAATGCCGATGCCGCCGAGATAACCCAGGCCGGCCGTGTCGGCGGCCCAATCGCCCAAGGCGGTGCCCAGCGTCTGCGAGAACATCACGGTGAGCCAGTAAAACGCCTCCGCGCGCGGCTCGGCGACGTTTTCCACCGCGATCGACCCCAGGCTGCGATGCCACCGCCACAACGAGATCAGCAGCAGCGCCGACAGCAGCGCGGTGCCGCCGGTGTAGCCGATGCCGAGCGAACGCGTGGCGAAATCGGCGAGCGTGGTGCCGACCGTGGTGCTGGCGACGATGGTCGCCCAGTACAGCAACGGGTGAAACCGGCGTGCGCGGATCTGCGCCGACACCGCCAGCGCGAACAGCGCGGCGAAGATGCCGGTGCCGGCGAGATAGCCCAGTCCCATCGACATCGACACCGCATCGCCGCCGGTTTCGCCGAGCGTGGTGGCGAGGATCTTCAGTACCCAGAACGAAGCGGCGACTTCGGGCACCTTGCTGGGAATCGGATGCGGCGGGGAATCGGGCGTAGTCATGGGCAGGCCGGGCGACGGGGAAACGCCGGCGCGCGGGCGCCAGCGACCCGGCCAGTGTCGGCGGGGGCGTGTCGGAGCCGCGTCCGATCCCGCGCGCGGGTCGAGCGGACGTTCGCCGAAGCGGGCCGCGCCCGGCGCGCAGGCTACCCGCGCGAACGCGCGGCTTGGATCTCGTCGCGATGCTCCAGCGCCCAGTCCGCCAAGCCGCGCAACGGGCCGATCAGCGAGCGCCCCAGCGCGGTGAGTTCGTACTCCACCGCCGGCGGCACGCTCGGATGCACGGTGCGCGACACCAGCCCGTCGCGTTCCAGCGTGCGCAAGGTCAAGGTCAGCATCCGATGCGAAATGCCGTCGATCCCGCGCCGCATCGCATTGAAACGCTGCGGGCCGGCGGCCAGCGCGCCGACCACCATCACCGTCCATTTGTCGCCGATGCGGCCGAGCACGTCGAGCACGATCCGGCAATCGGCGTAGGGATCGGTTCGGCTCGCCTCGCTCATCGTCTCGCTCCTCGCCCACGGACTGGCTTTATGCGCGCGGCAACCCGAACGCGGGCTGCGGGAACAAATTTGTGCGTACTTGCGGGTTGCGCGAGCGCGGCCAAAATCGGCCGCGCACTTTCCACCACGAGGATAACGCAATGAAAATCGGGATCGGCGGCGCCAGCGGACAGCTCGGCGCCGCGGCGGTGACGCAGACCAAGGCCCGCGCCGGCGCGGCCGCGGTGGTGGCGATTTCGCGCACGCCGCAAGCGGTGCGCGGCGCCGACGAAACGCGCCATGGAGACTACGACCGGCCGGACAGCCTGCTCGACGCGTATCGCGGGCTCGACCGCCTGCTGCTGGTGCCCGGCCCCGATGTCCGCCCGGGCGTGCGCGCGCGCCAGCTCGTCGCCGCCATCGACGCGGCCGTCGCCGCCGGCGTGAGCCATGTGGTGCTGATTTCCTCGGCCGCCACCCGCGAAGCGGCGGAGCCGTCGATGTACGCCCCGTACTGGGCCGCCGAACAGCATCTGATGCGCACGGCGCCGCGCTGGACGATCCTGCGCATGAACTATTTCGCCGAATCCTTCGCGCAAATCCTGCAGCGCGGCGCCGCCAGCGGCGTCATCGCCGGCTTGGCCGAAAACCGCGTGGCCTACGTGGCGCGCGAGGACGTGGCGGCCGCGGCGGCCGGCATCCTCGCCGGCGACGGCCACGCCGGCGCGATCTACCACGCCACCGGCCCGGCCGCGCTCGGCGGCGCGCAGCGCGCGGCGATCGCCGCCGAAGCGCTGGACCAGCCGCTGCGCTTCGTCGCCGTGGACGAGGCGCGACTGCGCGCCGGCATCGCCGCGGCCGGCATCCCGGCCGAGTACGGCGACGCCGTGGTCGACATCGAAAAGAGCTTCGCCGCCGGCAGCTTCGACATCGTCACCGGCGACGTGGAGCGCCTGTCCGGACGCGCGCCGATGGCCCTGTCCGACGTGCTGCAGCGCGAATGCCGGCGCCCGGCCGCGCAGGACCGGGCTTAAGCCGCCGACGCGCGCCTTCGCGCCGCGCATGACACCGCGCACTTGAGCGCCCCCGGCGGCGATGGCAGCATCGCCGCCGTGAACGACCTCCCCGCCGACCCCGTCCATCTGCGCGACCTCGCGCGCCTGCGCAAAGTGCGCGACCGCATCGACCGCGAATACGCCCAGCCGCTCGACGTGGAGGCGCTCGCGCGCGGCGCGCACATGTCGGCCGGGCATCTGAGCCGGCAGTTCCGCGCCGCGTACGGCGAATCGCCCTACTCCTATCTGATGACCCGCCGGATCGAGCGGGCGATGGCGCTGCTCCGGCTCGGCCAGCTCAGCGTCACCGAGGTCTGCTTCGCGGTCGGCTGCTCGTCGCTGGGCACTTTCAGCACCCGTTTCGCCGAGTTGGTCGGGGTGCCGCCGAGCGTCTACCAGCGCCAGGCCGCGGCCGCCACCGAGGGCATGCCGGCCTGCGTCGCCAAGCAGGTGACGCGACCGATCAGGAATCGAGAAGCGCCGGCCGGGGAGCCGGACGTAGCATGACGTCTCCCGCCACCACCCACGCAGGACCGCCATGAACCTCAGCATCCATTCCAGCTTCCTCCCCCAGACCGACCCGGAGGCCTCGCTGGCCTTCTACCGCGACGCGCTCGGCTTCGAGGTGCGCAAGGACGTCGGCTACCAGGGCCTGCGCTGGATCACCGTCGGCCCGGTCGGCCAGCCCCAGACCTCGATCGTGCTGTACCCGCCGCAGGCCACGCCCGGCCTCACCGAGCAGGAAAAGCGCGCGATCGCCGAGATGATGGCCAAGGGCAGCTTCGCCATGCTCAACCTGTCCACGCCCGACCTCGACGGCGCGTTCGCCAAGCTGCAGGCCGGCGATGTCGAGATCGTGCAGGAGCCGGTCGACCAGCCCTACGGCGTGCGCGACTGCGCGGTGCGCGATCCGGCCGGCAATATGATCCGCATTCAAGCGGTCTGACCTCGCCAATCTGATCTAACCCATCTGGCCTCAGCGGCCTGATCCAAGCGCGCGACTCGCTCGCGCATCGCGGCGCCGCGCATCCGCGGCGCCGCCTTTCCCCGGCGCGCGCTCGCGCGCCCTGTCCGCGCGCCGACGGCGCGTCGCGGTCCTCATCGGAGTCCGTCATGAACTGGAACCACTGGATCCGGCAGTTCCATCGCTGGGTGTCGATCGTATTCCCGCTCACCGTGATCGCGAGCTTCATCGCGCTCGCGCAGAAACAACCCGTGGTGTGGGTGTCGTATACGCCGCTGCCGCCGCTGGTGCTGTTGGTTGTCACCGGTTTGTATATGTTCGCGCTGCCGTACTTGAATCGGCGGCGCGCCCGCCGCGCCGCCGCGCAAGCGCGCTGAAACCGCACGCGCGCTTCGTCGGCGCGCGTTGAACTATCGAACGCACGAGTCGCGATTCCGCGTCGACGCGCGGCGGCGCGATTCGCGTATACGCCTACATCAACCTGAATCTGCGCGACGGGTTGGCGGTTCGCCGCGCCCGACCTCGGGTTTGCCCCAGTTCACCGCCTCGCGCCGCGGTTCCATGTTGGCTGCGCACTCCACGCAAGCGCCTTGCGCGCCGCCGCCCCGCATCGCGTCCGCCGCGATGCGCGTTGCCTTCGCGGCCCCACTCGTATCGACGACCCTGCGAGCGCCCCCATGTCCGTCCAAGCCCTCAACCTGCGCAACAACGCCGCCACTTACGTTCCCGGCAGCGGCGACTACAAATCGCCGAGCAAGGCCGAACTGGAGGACCTGGCCGACAAGCTGCACGACGTCGGCGAAAAGAAAGCCAAGAAGGACGATTACGACCGCCGTCTGGAAGCGCTGGCGAGCGAGTTCCTGCCGACCTTGAGCCCCGAGGATCGCGGCCGTTTCATCGGCACGGTCATGGAGAAGGACAAAGGCGCGCTGGATTCGTGGCTGCAGAAAGGCCGGCTCGACAAACTGGTCGACAGCGGCCGGATCGAGGACGCCGACCGCAAGCGCGTGCTCGACGGCGTCAGCCGCGGCTTCGGCGACGATCACATTCCCAAGGACAAGGCCGCCGAATTCGTCGACACCGGCCGCAAGCCCGAGCCGCAACCCGAGCCCGCGCCGCCGAAGGACGACAAGCCCTCCGAGCCGCCCAAGGACATCCTCAAAGACGGCTTCCGCGAATTCGGCAAGAACGACCGCGTCGTTTACGACGACATCCAGAACGTGTCCTACCCCGGCGAATACCAGGACGGCTGGCTGCGCTTCGAGACCAAGGACGGCGGCAAGTTCGCCGTCGATCGGGCCTCCGCGCCGGGCGCGTACGCGCTGGCCGAGCGCAAGTACCTCGATGCGGGCCAACAGACCATCGACAACGCGCGCGACCGGGCCAAGCTCGATCCGACCGCCAAGACCGACGTGTTCTCGCTGGAAACCAGCGAGGAGGTGGACGGCCACAAGCTCAAGGTCGGCGATGCGGCGATGAAGCTGATGATCGACGAGATCAAGGGCAAGAAGGACTTGTTCGACGGCAGCCCGCAGGCCGAGTTCCTGCGCATGGTCGAGGCGCGCAGCGCGGTGACCCACGGCAAGTTCGTCCATCCGGTCTACGAGAACCGCCACATCAACGTCGGCGGCCGCACCAAGACCGAGACCGAAAATCTGCTCAAGCTCGAACCGGCGGACATGAAGGAGATGCTGGACGAGGGCAAGATCAATCAGCGCCTGGACGCGCTGATGCGCGACGAACAGGTCTCGGCGCTGTACCAAAAGAGCTTGCAGGAAGCCGTCGGCAAGGTGCCCGAGGAGGAGCGCAAGTCGATGGCCGACCAACTGGCCAAGGTGGTGGAAAGCTCCGACTACGTGCAGGAGATCGGCAAGCTTCCGAAGTGGGATCAGCCGCGCGCGCAGGCCGATGTCGAGGACGCGATCTCGCAGTTGGGCCTGCTCGATCCCGATCGCGCCAAATCCGCCGGGCAGAAGTTCGCCATGAACGCGCTGGCGCGCGACATCGACGCGGGGCTGGCCGATGGCGAATTCACGCCGGAAGCCGAGGTGGACGGCGTCGAGGCGGGGCTAGGCGCGGTCACCAACGCAATGGAAAAGGCCAAGCTGCCGGTCGATCTGGCCGACGGCATCGACGAGTTCCTCGACAAGGGCGGCGACGCGGCCAAGCGCGATTTCGCCCAGGTCGCCAAGGAATTGCGCGCCGAAGGCTACGCGCCGGAGGACATCGACAAGGCGTTCTCGCGGGTGGATTTCCAAAGCGACAAGAAGGACACGATCCGCGGCCTCATCGGTCAGCTCGATTCCAGCGGCCTGCTGCCCTCGGTCACCGGCGCCATCGGCATCGCCTCGACCGTGCGCGGGTTGGTGAAGGACGGCTTCGGCGAAACGCCCGAGGAGAAACTGGCCGTGGCCGGCGGTTTGATCGGCATGGTCGGCTCGCTGCAGGACGCGCACAAGCTGCTGTCCAACCTCGGCAAGGGCATCGACGGCTCGGCGCTGGATCTGCTCGGCGTGGACAAGGCGGTGAAAGACAACATCGGCGTGGACACGCGCTACGGCAATCAGGCGGTATCGGCCGTCGGCGGCAACGTCGCCGCCGCCGATATTCCGCCGACCGACATCGCCAACCGCGATCAGATCGTCAAGGGCATCGAACAGACCGCGGGCGATCCGGCCAAGGGCAGCCTCTCGCGCATTTCCGCCTCGACCTTGAAAGTGCTGTCGGACTATTCCGGCAAGGCCGGCGGCGTGCTCGGCGTGGTCACCGGCGGCATGGGCGCGGCCGAGGCGTTCAAGGGCGACAGTTCGCCGGCGGAAAAGGCCGAAGCGGTGCTCGGCGTGGTGTCGGGCACGCTGGAACTGGCGCCGGACGTGCTCAAGGCCGGCAGCAAGTTCGTCTCCGCGGTCGGCGGCCAGGCCGCCGGCGCGGTGGCCGAGCGCGTGGTCGGCGCGATCACCCGCGGCTTGGGGCCGGTGGGCATGTTGCTGAGCGTCGCGTCCGAGTTGGTCTCGGTATTCGTCAACAACGCCAAGGACAAGAAGGAAGCCAAGGAGCAGTACGAGTGGTTCTCCAAGCTCGGCGAGGACGGCGTGACCCAGGGCGACTGGAACCTCAAATACGACTACGCCGTCACCACGCTCAACAGCTTCGGCAACGCGCGCGACTACATCAACAACCTGCGCGAACTGCGCGGCGCCGACTGGGGCGGCCGGCAGGCGCCGGGCGACCGCAGCATCTTCGACTTCCACCGCGAGGAGTTCGCCGACTTCAAGAGCAAGTGGGAGAAGGATCGCGGCGCCGACACCTATGTGGAGTTCCTCGATGCGGACAAACGCAAGGCCGACTTCAAGCGCGAGAAGGACCACATGGACGAGGTGAAGGAGTACATGGACAAGCACCCGACGTATTTCCCGGGCTACAACGACTGGGTGCTGGAGTTGTAGCCGCCGAACGCGTGGCGGCGATCACTTCGCAGCCAACGCCTTGGCCGCTGCGCGCTTGCGCAGTTGCCGGCGCAGCAAGTGTTTGACCAGCGGCCCCGGCACCCGCCAGCCGCGCCAGCGCAGATGGCCGATGCGGTAGGTCGCCGTCGCGGTCGCCAGCACCCGGCCTTGTTCGTCGGTGAGGCGGCCGGCGGCGAAGCACAGCTGCCCGCGCCAATGTTCGATGCGGCCGTAGCCGAAGATGCGCCCCGGCCGCGCGGCCTGGACGAACACGGTCTTGGATTCGACCGTCACCGCGATGCGGTCGGGCGGCAGCTCGGCGTAGATCGCCGGGCCCATGCAGTCGTCGAGCATCGCCGCCAGCATGCCGCCGTGTACTTGGCCGAGCGGGTTGGTCAGCGCGTCGCCGACCTCGAAACTCACGCTGACGCTGCGGTCGGCGGGATTGTGGGCGTGGAAGCACCAGCCCAGCGTGGTCGCGGCGGCGGGCAGCGGCAGGCGTCCGTCGACCATCGCCCAGAACGTGTTGTCGGGCTGCATTCGCGCTTCTCCTTCCCATCGGTCAATCGGCGGCGAGCGACACCGCGCACAAGACGAAGCCCAGCAGCGACAAGCCCAGCGCACTCGCCACGCTGCCCACCGGCGTGCGCGCGCCGGTGGCGCGGCGCAAGCCCGCTGCGATCGCGACCGGCGGGGCCAGCGCCAACAGGCAATACGCTTGGAACAGCGTCAGCGACGCCATGCCCGGCCGCGACAATACGAACTCGTTCAGCAGCAACGCACCGGCCGCGACACAGGCCAGCCACGCGGCGCCGACCGCGCGCATCAGCGCGAGCAGCAACAGGCGCATGCGCGGCGGCACGCTGTCCCAGGATTGATCGGCCGCGGCGCGGTGATACGGCATGAATGTCCGCCGGGTCAGATAGGCGAGCGCGAACGCCAGCACGATCGCGAACGCGGCGACGTAGCAGGTCGCACCCATCCAAGCCCATGCACTCATGTCGGTCTCCCGCCGATGGCGCGGCCGCGGAGGAACGCGCGCCGTCTGCGCTGGCTACAACGCCCGCGCGCGGCCGCCGTGAACCGGCCGGCGCACGCGGCGCGGCCGGCTCGCTCACCGCGACTCACCTCGTTCGTGAACGCGTGTGACGCTAGGCCGCGATCCGCTGCGAGCGCGCCCACACAAGCCTCGCGGCGTCCGCGCCGGCGTGACGCGCGGCGGCAAAAAACTGCGGATGCGTGCCAGCGCGGCTTCGCGCGGCCTTGAACATCGCTTGCGTCCAATGCGCTTGCGCGTCGGCCCATGACCGACCTCCCCCATGCGGCACGCACGCGCACGCCGTGCGGCCGAGCGCGGTGCCGCGATCCGGCGGCATCGCGCGCGCGTCGTTCGCCGCGGCGCCGGCTTCGCGAGCGCGGCTCACGGCTGAACCTAAGCCGCTATCGGTGCGAAAACGCGAACGCCCGCGCTAACGCGGGCGTTCGCAGGTCCGGTCGTGCAGGCTGCGCCGCTCAGCTCAACGGCTGCAGCAACAGCATCAAGCACAGCACCCACATGAACAACGCGATGCCGCCGTCGAGCACCCGCCACGCGCGCGGGTTGCGGAACACCGGTTCCAGCAAGCGCGCGCCGAAGCCCAGCGAGACGAACCAGACGATGCTGGCCGCGCAGGCGCCGATCGCGAAGGCCCAGCGCAGTTCGCCGGCATAGCGCGTGGACAGGCTGCCGAGCAGGATCATGGTGTCGAGATAGACGTGCGGGTTGAGAAAGGTGAAGGCCAGACAGGTCAGCACCGCGGTGCGCAGGGTCTGCTGCTTGGCATTGCCGGCGTCGAGCGCGCCGGTGCCCAGCCAGGCGCGGCGCGCGGCCAGGAAACCGTAGACGCCCAGGAACGCGGCGCCGCCGAAGCGCAGCACCTGCAGCAGGCCGGGCCAGGCCTGCACCAGCGCGCCGATGCCGGCCACGCCGGCCAGGATCAGGACGATGTCGCTGAGCGCGCAGATCGCCACCACCGGGCCGATGTGGCGGCGGACCAGCCCCTGGCGCAGGACGAAGGCGTTCTGTGCGCCGATGGCGATGATGAGGCCGGCGCTGGCGAGAAAGCCGGCGAGGGCGGCGGCGGAAAACATGGCGGACTCCAAAACGATGACGACGACGGGGGACGCGGCATCCTGCCGCCCCGCCCGGATTAAGGCCAGCTAATTTTCCTTTACAGTGTCAAGAATTTCTAATGACGGCCGCCGGCCGGGAGCGCGCCATGGACCTCCTCCACCCGCAGTTGGCCGCGTTCGCGGCGGTGCTGGAAGAAGGCAGTTTCGAGGGCGCGGCGCGGCGGCTGTCGGTCACCTCTTCGGCGGTGTCGCAGCGGATCAAGGCGCTGGAGGACCGCCTCGGCCAAGTGCTGGTGGTGCGGCAAGCGCCGTGCCGGCCGACCCGCGCCGGCGAACGCCTGCTGCGCCGGGTCCGGCCGATGCAGGCGCTGGAAGCCGAGGCGCTGGCCGATTTCCTGGTCGAGGACCGCGCCAGCGCGGCTACGCGGCCCGTGGCGATCGCCGTCAACGACGATTCGCTGGATACGTGGTTCCTGGCGGCGATGGCGCAACTGCACAGCCAATACGGCTACCTGTTCGACGTGCGCGTCGACGATCAGGACCACACCCTGGACCTGCTGCGCAACGGCAGCGTGCTCGGCGCGGTCACCGCCGAGGCCAACGCCTTGCAGGGTTGCAACGTGCATCCGCTCGGGACGATGCGCTACCGCGCCATCGCTTCGCCCGAATTCGCCGCGCGCCATTTCGCCGGCGGCGTCGACGCGCAGGCCTTGGCGCAGGCGCCGATGATCGTGTTCAACCGCAAGGACGAGCTGCAGTGGCGCTTCGTCCGCCGCATCACCCGCGCGCGGCTGACGCCGCCGATCCATTACGTGCCGACCTCCAGCGGCTTCGTCGAGGCCGCCGCGCGCGGCCTGGGCTGGTGCCTCGCGCCGGAGCCGCTGGCCGGGCCGTATTTGCGCGCCGGCCGGATCGTGCTGATCGATCCTCAGCGCCATCTCGATGTGCCGTTGTACTGGCAACACGCGGCGGTGCGTTCGAGCGTGCTGCAACGCATCGGCCAAGTGCTGCGCGAAACCGCGGCCGAAGCCTTGCGGACCTGACCCGCGCGGTTGCTACCATCGCCCCGATCCACCGCGCGAGGCGTTCGTGTCCGCTACCGCTCCTTCCTCGCCGCCGGGCACCGCGCGCGAAGTGTTCGCCGCGTTCGCGCGCCTGGGGCTGACCGGCTTCGGCGGGCCGATCGCGCATCTGGCCTATTTCCGCGAGGAATTCGTGCGCCGGCGCGGCTGGCTCGACGACGCGCGCTATGCGCAGTTGCTGTCGCTGTGTCAGTTCCTGCCGGGTCCGGCCAGCAGCCAGATGGGATTGGCCATCGGCTTGTTGCGCGCGGGCTGGCGCGGCGCGCTGGCGGCGTTCGTCGCTTTCACCTTGCCCTCGGCGCTGGCGATGTTCGCCTTCGCCGCGCTGGCGCCGCGCTTGAACCAAGGCCTGGGCGCCGCCGCCGTGCACGGACTGAAGCTGGTCGCGGTGGTCGTGGTCGCGCACGGCTTGCTCGGTATGGCGCGGCGATTGACGCCGGATTGGCCGCGCGCCGCACTCGCCCTCGCCGCGGCGGCGCTGGTGTCGCTCAGCGGCAGCGCGTGGGCGCAGTTGCTCGCCATCGCCGCGGGCGGCGTGCTCGGACGCTGGTTATGCCGATCGGCGCGAACCGAAACCGCCTCCGGCTTCGCCCTGCCCTATGGCCGCCGCGCCGCCCTCGCCTTCGCCGCCGCGTTCGCGCTGGGTTTGGCGCTGGCCTTGCTGTGGCCGCAATCGGCGAGCGCGACGCCGACCGCGCTCGCCGCCGCGTTCTATCGCGCCGGCGCGCTGGTGTTCGGCGGCGGCCATGTGGTGCTGCCGCTGCTGCAGCAAGCGGTGGTCGACAGCGGCTGGATCGGCGCCGACCGTTTCCTCGCCGGCTACGGCGCGGCGCAGGCGATGCCCGGGCCGATGTTCTCGCTGGCGGCGTTTCTCGGCGCCGAAACGCCGCTGGCGGCGCCCGCGGCGGTGGGCGCGGCGATCGCGCTGGCGGCGCTGTTTCTGCCCGGTTTCTTGATCCTGCTGGCCGCGCTGCCGGCGTGGAAGACGCTGGCCGGCCGTCCCGCCGCGGCCAGCGCGATGGCCGGCGTCAACGCCGCGGTCGTCGGGCTGCTGGCGGCGGCGCTGTGGTCGATCTGCGGCGCCGGCGTGCGCGGCTGGTCGGATACCGCCATCGTCGCGGTCGGCTTCGCGCTGCTGGCCGTCGCGCGCTTGTCGGCGCTGTGGATCGTGTTGTGGTGCCTCCTCGCCGCGGTCGCGGCCAGTCTGCTCGGCTGACCGCGCGCGCTCAATCGATATGAACCATCTCGATTCCGCGCGCCGTGCATAAGCGCAACGGCGCGCCTTTGCGCAAGCTCTGCATGGGGTAACAACGGCATTGCGTCGAAGCCGCGGGCTGCGCGCCGGGCGGGACGAAGACGGGGCCATCGTAGACGCACGCGCTCTGGCATTGCTCGCTCACCCGGCAAGCCTTGCCGCCATCGCGCGTGGGCAGATTGCAGCCGGGCATGCGGCCCCGGCCGCTGAGCGTCCCGCCCCAATCGCCGCGCAAGATTTTGCAGCGCCGTTCGAGTCGAGCGACGCAAGCGCGCGTGGGATGCGCGAAGCAGGCCGCCTCCCGCGTGCGATAGTCCGCCGCTTCCTCGGCGTGGCCAGCGAAGACGAGCAGGCCGGCGGCCGCCAACAGGACGATTCTGGCGCTCATGCATTTGCCCTCGAGACGATACGCGTAGGTCCGCAATGCAACGGCCCGGGATGGGCGACGGGGTTTCGCTCCCGGCGCGTTCATCCGCAAACGCATTCCCCTTGGCGTTGCGCGGGGCGCCGTTCCAGCCGCGCCTACGCCGGCGAATGTCGTAAAACCGTCGCCCCGGCGGCGCCGCTGCGAGCAGATCCGGCAAGGTCTGCCGCCCGATTCGCGGTAAACGCGAAGGCGCCCCGGCGCGCTCGTCAGTCGCTGGCGCGCCTGTCAGTTTCGCGTCAGCGTCGCGACCGTTAAGGAATGCTAATGTCGCCCGTGGTTTACCCGCACGGCGATCCAACAGGACCATGACTATCAGCCCGTTCGCCGCCACCGCCGCCGCCCGTGCCGGACACCCGCTCAGCCGCCTCGCGCTGCTCGCCGCCGCCTGCCTCGCCCTGTCCGCCTGCGGCGGGGGCAAGGACAAGAAGGCCGGCGACGGCAAGGACCGCGCGGTCGAAGTCGGCTATGTGGTGATGCAGCCGACCACGGTCGCGCTGACCAACGAATTCAACGGCCGCGCCGTGGCCTTCCAGAGCTCGGAAGTGCGGCCGCAGGTCGGCGGGCTGGTGCAGCGCCAGTTCTTCCAGGAAGGCAGCCTGGTGCGCGCCGGCCAGCCGCTCTATCAGATCGATCCGAGCCTGTACCGCGCCTCGGTCGAGCAGGCCGAGGCCGACCTCAAGAACGCGCGCGCCGCGCTCACCGCCGCCGACCTGCTGGCCCAGCGCAACAAGTCGCTGGTGGCCACGCAGATGATCAGCCGCCAGGATTACGACAACGCCTTCGCCGCCGCAGGGCAAGCGCGCGCGAACGTCGCCCAGCGCGAGGCCGCGCTGTCCACCGCGCGCATCAACCAGCGCTTCACCACGGTGCCGGCGCCGATCGACGGCCGCATCGGCCGCTCGCTGGTCACCGTCGGCGCGCTGGTCACGCCCGATCAGGCCGCGCCGCTGGCGACGATCCAACGCCTGGATCCGATCTATGTCGACGTACAGCAATCCGCGCAGCAGTTGCTGGCGCTGCGCGAGCAGCTGTCGTCCGGCAGCGTGCAGGCCAGCGAGACCAGCGCGCGCATCGTGCTGCCCAACGGCAATCTGTATCCGCAGCCGGGCACGCTGCAGTTCTCCGAAGTGCTGGTGGACGAATCCACCGGCACCGTCACCCTGCGCATCCGCGTGCCCAACCCGGACGGTTTGCTGCTGCCGGGCATGTTCCTGCGCGCGCGGCTGGCGCAAGCCACGCAGGCGCAGGCCTATCGCCTGCCGCAGCAGGCGCTGGTGCGCGGACCGACCGGCGACGCCTTCGTCTGGGTGGTGGGCGCCGACAACAAAGCCGTGCAGCGGCCCATCGGCGCCGACCGCGTCGACGGCAGCGACTGGATCGTCAGCACCGGCCTCAATCCCGGCGACAAGGTCGTCACCCAAGGCATCGGCTCGCTGCGCCGCGACTCCGTTGTGCGCGCGGTGCCGGCCTCGACGCCGCAGAAACTGCAAGCGCCCGACGCCGCTTCGGCGGCGCGTCCGGCGAAGCAAGGCTGAGGCGCGCGCATGATTTCCCGCGTTTTCATCGAGCGCCCGATCTTCGCCTGGGTGCTGGCCATCGTGGTCATGCTCGGCGGCGCCTTCGCCATCCGCAGCCTGCCGATCTCGCAGTATCCCAACGTCGCGCCGCCCAACGTCAGCATCCGCGCCAACTACCCCGGCGCCTCGGCCGAGACCATCGAGAACAGCGTCACCCAGGTGATCGAGCAGACCCTGACCGGCATCGACGGCATGCTGTACTTCAGCTCGACCTCGACCTCGCGCGGGCAGGTCACCATCTCGGTCACCTTCGACACCAGCGTCGATCCCGACATCGCCCAGGTGCAGGTGCAAAATCAGGTCCAGCAAGCGATTCCGCGCTTGCCGCAGCAGGTGCAGCAGCAGGGCATCGTGGTGCGCAAGGCGAATCCCGACGATCTGATGCTGGTGGCGATCTACGACGAGAACAACACCGTCACCAACCGCGATATCGCCGACTACCTCACCACCAATTTCCAGGATCCGATCTCGCGCATCGCCGGCATCGGCGACGCCAACGTCTACGGCAGCCCGTACGCGATGCGGGTGTGGCTGGATCCGAGCAAGCTGGCCTCGTTCCAACTGATGCCCAGCGACGTGGTCGCGGCGATCCGCAGCCAGAACGCCGAGGTCGCCGCCGGCCAGATCGGCGATCAGCCGCAGCCGGCCACGCAGATGCTCAACGCGCTGGTGACCGCGCAGACGCGCTTGCAGACCGCCGAGCAGTTCCGCCAGATCGTGCTCAAGACCCAGCCCAACGGCGCCTCGGTGCGCTTGCAGGACGTGGCGCGGGTGGAGATCGGCTCGGAGAACTACAACTCCTCCAGCCTGCTCAATGGCCATCCCGCCGCCGGCATGGCGCTGCAGTTGGCGCCCGGCGCGAACGCGCTGGAATCGGCCGAGCTGGTGCGCGCCGAAGTCGCGCGGCTGGCGGCGAACCTGCCGCAGGGCTGGAAGGTCGCCTACCTCAACGACGCCACCGACTTCATCAAACTGTCGATCAGCGAGGTGGTCAAGACGCTGATCGAGGCGATCGTCCTGGTGGTGATCGTGATGTTCGTGTTCCTGCAGAGCTGGCGCGCGACGCTGATCCCGGCGATCGCGGTGCCGGTGGTGCTGCTGGGCACCTTCGGCATCATTTACGCCGCCGGGTTCTCGATCAACACGCTCACGTTGTTCGGGTTGGTGCTGGCCATCGGCCTGCTCGTCGACGACGCCATCGTCGTGGTCGAGAACGTCGAGCGGCTGATGCACGAGAACCCGAACATGACGCCGCGTCAGGCCACCATCGCCTCGATGCGCGAAATCAACGTGGCGCTGATCGCCATCGCCTTGGTGCTGTCGGCGGTGTTCCTGCCGATGGTGATGTTCGGCGGCTCCACCGGCGTGATCTACCGCCAGTTCTCGCTGACCATCGTCTCCTCGATGGCGCTGTCGGTGCTGGTCGCGCTGGTGCTGAGCCCGGCGCTGACCGCGACCTTGCTCAAATCGCCGCATGCGCTGGCGGCCGAAGGCCCGGGTTGGATCGCGCGGCGCGCGCCGGGCTTGGCGGCGCTGCCCTCGCGCCTGGGCCACGGTTTCAATCGCGCGCTGGAATCCGCCACCGGCCGCTATCTGAGCAGCGTGCAGTCGATCTTCCGCCACCGCTGGGTCGCGCTGCTGAGCTATGCGCTGATCGCCGGCGCGCTGGCGCTGCTATTCCTGCGCTTGCCGACCGGCTTCCTGCCGTCGGAAGACCAGGGCCGGGTCAACATCCAGTTCCGTCTGCCCGGCGGCGCCACGCTCGGCCGCACCAGCGAGGTGCGCGATCAGGTCAACGACTACCTGAGCAAGAACGAATCCGAACTGATCAGCGCCGCCTTCATCGTCGCCGGCGGCGGCGGCCCGACCGCGTCGCAGAACTCGGGCCAGGGCTTCGTCAGTCTGGTCGACTGGTCGCAGCGCGAGAACGCCGACGGCAGCGCCGACGCGATGATCGGCCGCGTGTCCAAAGCGCTGACCGGCCTGCGCGACGCCAGCGTGTTCGTGCTGGCGCCGCCGCCGATCCGCGGCTTCGGCCAGACCAGCGGCTTCACCCTGGAACTGCAGAACACCAGCGGCATGTCGCGCGCGGACTTCGCCGCGGCCAGCGACAAGCTGATCGCCGCCGCCCAGCGCGATCCGCTGCTCGGTTCGGTGCGCCCCACGCTGTTGCCGGACACGCCGACGCTGCGGGTCAACAGCGACGCGCAACTGCTCTCCAGCCTCGGCCTGACCCAGGACTCGGTGAATTCGACCCTGTCCACCGCCTGGGGCGGCACCTACGTCAACGACTTCATCGACCGCGGCCGGGTCAAGCGCGTGTACGTGCAGGGCGATGCGCCGTTCCGCAACGAACCGCAGAGCCTGTATCAATGGCATGTGCGCGGCGCCGACGGACAGATGACGCCGTTCTCGGCCTTCGCCACGCTCGGCTGGGCGCAGGCGCCGACCGCGCTGCTGCGTTTCAACGGCGTGCCGGCGACCGAGTTGCAGGGCACGCCCGCGCCCGGCGTCAGCAGCGGCACGGCGATGGCGCGCATGGAAGAGCTGGCGCGCGCGATTCCCGGGGTGAGCGTGGCGTGGTCGGGCCTGTCGTTCCAGGAACGTCTCTCCACCGGTCAAGCGCCGCTGCTGTACGCGCTGGCGCTGCTGCTGGTGTTCCTGTGTCTGGCCGCGTTGTACGAGAGCTGGTCGATTCCGATCGCGGTGTTGCTGGTGGTGCCGCTGGGCCTGATCGGTGCGGTGGTCGCGGTGACGCTGCGCGGGCTGGAGAACGACGTGTACTTCCAGATCGGCCTGATCACCACCATGGGCCTCGCGGCGAAGAACGCGATCTTGATCGTCGAATTCGCCGAACAGGCCGAGCGCCGCGGCAAAGGCACGGTCGAGGCCGCGCTGGAAGCCGCGCGCCTGCGCCTGCGACCGATCCTGATGACCAGCTTCGCCTTCATCTTCGGCGCGCTGCCGCTGGCGCTGTCGACCGGCGGCGGCGCCAACAGCCGCATCGAGATCGGCACCGCGGTGGTCGGCGGCACGCTCACCGCAACGGTGCTGGCGGTGTTCTACATCCCGCTGTTCTATCTGCTGGTGCGCAAAGCGGCGCAGAAGCTCGGCGGCTTGCGCCATCGCGGCGGCGAGGGGCCGCAGGCGCACTGACGCGACCGCGCTAGGGCGCGGTCGCGCGTGCCGGCGCCCGCGTCGCGCTTTCCGCGTTCCCGGCTCGCGTCGCGCGCGGGGCTTAGCCTTCGTTCAGACCCTGCGCACGCGCTGCAGCGATCGCGCGAAGCCGCATGCGCACGAGGTTTCGCGGTGTTTTTTCGCGCGACACCGCGGCCACGAACGCCCGGGCACAGACGCCCGGCGCCACCTCGCCCGCAACCCCTGTCGCAATACAACGCCCCTGGGCTGGCTAGAATCGCCGGGCCCGCGCCGGCCATGACGGCCGCGCGCTACGCGCACTTCACCTCCAGGAAGGACATCCCCCAATGAAGAATCGAATCGCATCGCTGAGCTTGCTGTTGTCCCTGGGCTTCTCGGGCCTGCTGCACGCCGCGCCGCTGGGCGCCGGCGCGACCGGCCAGGTCGAGGAAGCCGACGGCATGATCTCGATCGAAGGCACCAACCACGAGCGCAGCTTCGTCGGCACCGGCGGCGAACTGCACATCGTCGGCACCAACAACCGCATCACCGTCACCGGCCCGCTGTCGCTGGTCTCGGTCGACGGCGCCGGCAACACCGTGCAGGTGGATTCGGTCAAGCGCGTGGAGATCGTCGGCGCGCAATCCCACGTCTACTACAAGTCGGCGCCGACCAAGACCGGCCGCCCCGCGAGCTCGGTGACGGGCGCCGGCAGCGGCGTGTCCAAGCGCTGAGCCGATTGGGCTTTATCGCAACGGCTTCCCCGCGCGGGGCGCGGGGAAGCCGTTTGCGTTTCACCGTCCGCGCGAACGCGGCCGAGCCGTAACCTCGCGCAACCAGGGCGGCTGCGGATCGAACTCGCGCGCCAACCGATCCACGAACGCGCGCGTCTTCGCCGGCACCAATCGTCCCGGCGGCAGCACGACGTGGATCGCGCCGTCGTAATCCATGCGCCATTGCGGCAGCACGCGCACCAGCGTCCCTTGCGCGAGCTCTCGACCGATCAGCCATTCCGGCGCGGGCACGATGCCGGCGCCGCCGATGCACGCCGCCAACAGGCCTTCGCCGTCGTCGGACACGATCGCCGCGTCGATGCGCTGCACGCTGCGCTGGCGGCCGCCGACGAGTTTCCACTCCGGCCAGAACCGCGCCTTCGGCATGCCCAGGCAAGCGTGGCGTTGCAGGTCGTCCGGACGCTGCGGATGGCCGCGGCGTTGCAGATAGGCCGGCGCCGCGCACAGCAGGGTTTCGAATCCGGCCAAGCGGCGCGCGACCAAACGGCTGTCGGCGAGCTCGCCGATGCGCACCGCCGCGTCGAAGCCGTCGGCGATCAGATCGACGAAGCGGTCGGTGTGCGACAACTCCAGGCGCAGCTTGGGATAGTCGGCGAGAAACTGCGACAACCACGGCGCGATCCAGCGCTGCGCGAACGCGGCCGGCAACGCGAGGCGCAACAGCCCTTGCGGCGCGGCCGCGGCTTCGGCGGCTTCGACGTCGGCCGCGGACAGTTCGCCGAGGATCGCTTGCACCCGTTGCAGGTAGATGCGGCCCACCTCGGTCAGCGCCACGCGCCGGGTGGTGCGCGACAACAAGCGCACGCCGAGCCGCGCTTCCAGCGCGTCGATGCGCCGCGACACCACCGACGCGTCGCGCCCCAGCGCGCGCGCCGCCGCGGCGAAGCCGCCGTGTTCGGCCACGGCGGCGAAGGCTTCGATCTGCTGCAGTTCTCCGCCGGATCGTTCCTGCATAGGATGCACGAGTGATTTGGGTTTCCGCCCGATTATCGCCTTTGGCCGCAGGAATTACAGTGACCCTGCTTCGCCGCCCAAGCGGCGCCTCCCTCACTGGAATCCCTCATGTCCCCACGCGACGCCGTCTTCCCCGCCGCCCGGCACGATCTGTACCGCCTGCACCGTTATTCGCCCGCCATCCGCAGCGGCGGCTTCCTGTTCGTCTCCGGCCAGGTCGGCAGCCGCGAGGACGGCTCGCCGGAGCCGGACTTCGCCGCGCAGGTGCGGCTGGCCTTCGACAACCTCGCCGCCGTGCTTGCCGCGGCCGGCTGCAGCTTCGACGACATCGTCGACGTCACCAGCTTCCACACCGACCCGGAGCATCAGTTCGAGACGATCCAGCAGGTGCGGATGGAGGTCATGGGCGAAGCGCCGTATCCGAACTGGACCGCGATCGGCGTCAACTGGCTGGCCGGCTTCGACTTCGAGATCAAGGTCGTCGCGCGGCTGCGCGAGCACGCCGCGGGCGCAGCCTGATCGCCGCAAGCCGCGCTCGTGGCGCTGCGCAACTACGACGATTTCTATCGCCTGTACTGAGCGCGCGGCTCAGGCCCGCGCCGCGCGCACCGCATTCAATGCGCTGAGCCACAACACCGCGCCCGCGCCCAGGCACAGCAGCGGAATCGCCGCGGCGATCGGCCAGCGCCATGGCAACACGACGGCGAGCGCCACCATCGCCGCGCCGGTGAGGTAATGCGCGCGATTGCGGAACAGCGAGGCCAGCGGCAAGAAGTGCAGCCCGACGATGGCGACGCCGGCGGGCACGATCCACTGCGTGCGGTGAACCACGTTCAAGCCCACCACCGCGGCGGCGAACGCCGCCCATTGGCCGATGTTGACCCAGCGAAAATGGCGTTCGGTCCGCTGCGTTTCCGCCGGATCTTCGGCCGGCGGCGCCGGCGGCTCGGCGCGCAACGCCCGCCAGTGGATCAGGAACAACGCCGCGCCGGCGGCGACCGCGATCGCGGCCAGCCACGGCATCGATGGAAATTCGCCGAGCACCCCGCCCACCAGCCACATCGTGCCGAAGGCAGCCATGAACATGCCGCCGCGCGCGCGCGATCCCGTCATCGTGCTTCCCCTGGTCACCGCGCGCGATGCGCTGTTCGAGCGTGGACTGTAGCGGCCGGCGTGGGCGGCTTCGTCTCCCAGAAGTCGTGCTTGCGCGGCGATAGCGGAACGATGCGAAGCACCTGCCCCCAGCACAGGCCGCGAACTCAGGCCTTGTAGCCCACCCAACCTTTGAAGGTGAACGCCGCATAGAACGACTCGACTCCGTCGAACCCCGCTTCGCGCAGCAGCGCCGCATCGCGTTCGGGCGCGAGCACCGGCAAGCGCTCCCGGATCGCGGCGATCGAGCTTTCTGCCTGTTCCGCGGGCGCGCCGCCAGCGGCCGCGTACGCGGCGTAGCGCGCGAGCCAGCGCGCGGCGCCGTCGGCGGGGAAGCTGTGATGGGCGACGACCAGCGGCGCGCCGGGTTGGAGCCGGCGATGCAGTTGGCGCAAGGTCGCGAGGCGTTCGGCTTCGGGCAGAAAATGCAGGGTGAGCAGGCAGGCGGCCGCATCGAACGGGCCGTCGGGCGCGGTGTCGATGTAGCCCTCGTGCAGGCGCGCGCGCGGCGCCAGCGGGCCGAGCGTCGCCGCCGCCAAACGCAGCATTTCCGCCGACGGGTCGACGCCGTCGAAGCGCCAGCCCGGTTGCGCGCGCGCGAACGCGGCGAGTTCGAGCCCGCCGCCGGCGCCGAGCACCAGCACGCGCGCATCAGTGGGCGCGCGTTCGGCCAGCAGCAGGCCGGCCATCGTGTGCAGGTCGCGCAAGCCGGGGACGATGCGCGCGGTGCGCTCGGCGTAACGCGCGACGGCTTGCGGGTCGGAGAAAGCGTCGGCGGGGTTCATCGACGGGTCGCGGGTGGCGATTGGGCGAAAGATTCGGGGCTCGATTTCACGTAACAATTAATGTTCCATGTAGCCCGAGCTGTCAAGGCCAGCCCCAGCCGACGCGCGCGAACGCCGCGCTCCATCGACGCAAGCGCCTCTGAGGCCATGAAAGGTTCTTCCCGAAACGGCGACGCCACGCCGCCCGCGAACGCTCACTCCACGTCCGCGCCCGGCGGATGCCAATGCCGGTACACCGAGTAACTCACCCCGACCGCGCCGATCAGCACCGCCGGCACGTACAGCGCCCGATACTCGGCGACGCTGAAAAGCCCGACCCCGAGCGTGCCGCCGATCAGGAAGCTGACGATGATCAACAGGCACAGCGACACCCGCCGCCGTCCGACCGGCAAACCGCGGATCCAATGGCCGATCGCCAGACCGATGTCGGTGAACAATCCGGTCAGATGCGTGGTGCGCACGATCGCGCCGCTGTAGGTGGTGACCATCGCGTTCTGCAAGCCGCAGGCGCCGGCGGTGAGGAACACGCCGAGCACCGAGTGCCGCTCCAGCAGCGGCACCGCGGCGATCAACAACGCCGACTCCACCGCCAACGCCACGCCGTAGCGACGGCCGAGCCGCAAGGTGCTGTTCTGGATGATGAGGCCGCTGAGGATCGCGCCGGCCACGAACGACAGCGCCAACGCGGCCAATTCCAGCGCGACCGCGGGCCGGCCCTGGCCGATGGCCATGCCGAGCAAGGTGGTGGTGCCGGTCAGATGGGTGACGGCTTGATGTTCGTAGCCCAGGTAGCCGACCGCGTTGATCATGCCGGCGGTGGTCGCCAGACACGCCGCGCCGACCCAGACCCACCTCGGTAATGCGATCCCCATGGCCACCTCCGCTCGCGTCGATTCTAGCGCGGCGGATCGCGAGCATCGGACTGCGGCTGCGGGCGGGGAACGGCTACGCATCGCGGATGCCCGTCCGTGGCGGGTGGAGCCGAAGGCGCGGGCGCGGCGCTGGTTCTGTCGCGCGGCGCGACGAACCGATCTTCGCGGCCGAAACGCAGGACTGTGCTGCGGGGCGCGTTATCGCATCCGGCCAGCGCCGAGCATGCCCACTCTTGGATCAACTCCGGGCGCCTCGCCCGGCCCGTCGAAAAAGAAGCTTGTCATGACGATGTCCTTCCGCGCCGCTGCGCTCGCGCTCGCCCTGGTTTCGTTCGCGGCCTTGTCCGGCGAAGCCGGATCGCAACCGGCCGCACCCGCGACGACCCAGTGGATTTGCTTCTACGCCTCCGACCAGCATCCGGAGATCGGCGAGATCGGCTTCCTCGTAGAAGGCGGCCGCCGCTGCCCGTTCGTGCGCAACGATCCCACGTACGGCCCGATGATCTTCGTCCGTCGCGAACCCTGGAACTGACGCCCGCCGGGCGCCCGCGGCGATGCGGGCGAAGGGACGCCGCCGTCGCGGCGGCGTCCCCGTTCGCTCACGGAACGGTCGCCCGGATCAAATCTTGGTGATGCGGATCCAGTTGATGTTCCATCCGCCCTGCTGCGCGAACACGCCGACGTTGTAAGTGCCGGCGTTGACGTTGACCGTGTGCGACACGGTCGTCCAGTTCTGCCAGCCGCCGCTCGCCGGCACCTGCACCTGACCCAGCACCACGGCGCCGGCGTTCAAGTCCAGCGACAGCGCTCCGCCGCTGGGGCTGGCCACGCGGTATTCGACCCGGTAATTGCCGCTGCTCGGGAAGGTCACGTTGTTGTAGGCCATCCAGTCGCCGGTCTCGATCCAGCCGACGTTGTAGCCGCCTTCCGAACAAGCCTCGACCTGCACGCCGTTCTGCGCGCTGAAGTTCTCCGCTTCCAGCGTGGTGCTCGGGCCGGGGTTGCTGCCGCCGCCGCTGTAGACGCGCACGTAGTCGACGTGCATCTTCGCCGGCAGCTTGCTCTCGTCGACGTTGAAGCCCGGCCAGTTGCCGCCGATGGCGAAGTTCAGCAGCAAGAAGAAGTCGCGGTGAAACTCCTCGGTGCCGTTGACGCTGTTCTGGATGCTGGCCTCGTGGAACTTGTTGCCGTCGACGTACCAGCGGATCGCGTTGGCGTCCCATTCCACCGAGTACACGTGCCAGTCGGCCACGCTCAGCGGCGTGTTGCCGCCGTACTGCGCGTAGTTGCCGTTGTGGTCGCGCCAATGGATGGTGCCGTAGGTGCGGTCTTCGTTGTTGACGTGCTCCATGATGTCGATCTCGCCCGAATCGGGCCAGCCGACCTGCGGCAGGTTCGCGCCGAGCATCCAGAACGCCGGCCACGCGCCCATGAACGAGGGCAGTTTCATGCGCGCCTCGATCTTGCCATATTTGAAGGTGCGCACGCCCTGCGTCTTCATTCGCGCCGAGGTGTAACGGTAGCCGCCGAAATCCTCGCGCTTGGCGGTGATGACCAGGGCGTTGTTCTCGATGCCGGCGTTCTCGCGCCGGTAATACTCGAGTTCGTTGTTGCCCCAGCCGCTGGTTCCGTTGCCGGTCTCGAAGACCCAGGACGGGCCGATCGACCCGTTGAACTCGTCGCTCCACACCAATTGCCAGTTCTGCGCCCAAGCGCCGCCGGCGAACAGGGACACGACGAGGAACGCCGCGATCCGCATCAGCTGTTTCATGATTGTCTCCTCGTGGATGGTGAACACCGCTACGAGGCGGGACACGACGCGGCCGCGCGCCCGCATCGCTGCGCGGGGCGCACGAACACACCGGAAGGCTTTACGCGATGGCGCCGATCCCGCCTTCTCCAACGACGCTGTCCCGGGCGCGCTGGAGAGCCGATCCTAGGCGAGCGCGCGGCGCCGCGCCGCGACCGAGGCGACAGTTCGCGCGCTTTCGCGCCGATGCGTGACGCGCGCACGCTCGGCGCGTGAGGGCGATTGGGGCGCAGCGCGGCGAAAAACGCTCGGCACTGGACGATGGGAAGATGCGCTGCCTCAACTCGCGGCGAAAACGCCCGGCAACGCCGGCAGTTCGAGCGACTGCAGATACAGTATTCCGGCGCAAGTTCGGATACAGAAACGAAGAGGGCGCCGAACGGCGCCCTCTTAGAATCGCGGTCGATGCGCCGACGCTTACTTCGCGCGCACGATCTCGAACCCGCTCACGTCCACGCCGAGATTGAAACCGCGGCCGGTGCCGCTGACGGCCAGCGACACCTGGCCCTTGGTCATCGCCAGCGCCTCGCCGCTCTTCACCACGCCCGCATTGGCGCCGGCGGTGACGTAAGTGCCGTAGATCTCGCCGATGCCCTTGAGCTTGGTGAACTCGCCCTTGCCGTTTTCGATGCTGTACTTGCCCGCGGTCAGGCCGGCGCCGCGCACGTGGATGCGCACGTTGGCGCTCTGGCCGTTGTCGCAAGTGACACGGCCGCTGCCGTTGATGTGTTTGTAGATGACGGCCCAGCCTGAGGTATCGAACGTCATGTGGCATTTGGTCTCCGCACCGGCGGCGCGAGCCGGTTGGACCGCGAAACTGCCCGCCAAAGCGAAAGCCAGGACCGCTATACCCGCGATGCGCATGGTCATGCCTGTTTCTCCTTGAGTGAACCGGTCGGGGCCGGCGAAGCGCCCGCCGATGGGGCGCTCGCAGGCTGCCCGTACAAGCTGGAGCGGCCGACGTTAGCGCCGCGCGAAAAAGCCTGCGCGAGGCTGAATCGTTCGGACACGAGCGGCAAGAAACGCCGCGCAAGCTGAGCGGCGCCGCAATGCGCGCGTCGCGCATCGGTTTCGATCGCGCCACGCCCGCGACCGCGGGTCGCGCGCGGCGAAGTACACCGTCGGCGTGTATCGCTCGAGGGATCGGGCCCACTGCCTGATCGACATCGGCATCGGCGGCGCGGCGAAGATCGGAGGCGCGCGGCGCCGAGCGACGCGCCCGGTCGTGGTGGCGACGGCCGGCGCGCTACGCAACGCCGGCCTGGGCGGATACTCTGCGCACCTCCTCCGTTCGCGGTCACGCCGATGCGCCTGCTCCTGTCCGCCCTGCTCTGCATCGCCGCCACCGCCGTGCCCGCGCGCGCCGCCGAATTCGCGCTCGCGCAGCGCTGGATCCACGGCGCGCCCGGCGAACCGGCGTTGCAGGTGCAGGCCGCGGCGCCGGGGCTGTGGATCTTGCGCCAATCCAAAGCCAGCAACTTCGAGGCGCCGTTCCTGTATCTGATCGCCGGCGAGCGCGGCGCGCTGCTGCTGGACACCGGCGCCGAGCCCGCCGACGGCGCCGCGTTGCCGCTGCGCGCGACGGTCGACGGCCTGCTGCGGCAGTGGCAGCGCGAACGCGGCTTGGCGGCGCCGCTGGCGCTGACCGTCGCGCACACCCACGCCCATCGCGATCACGTCCACGGCGACGATCAGTTCCGCGACCGCACCGACACCCGCATCGTCGGCCGCGGCGCCGCCGAAGTCGCCGCGTTCTTCGGCCTGACCCGATGGCCGCAAGGCGAGGCGACGTTCGAGCTCGGCGGCCGCACCCTGACCGTGCTGCCGCTACCGGGCCACGAAGCCGCCCACATCGCGGTCTACGACCCCGCCAGCGCCAGCCTGTTCACCGGCGACACGCTGTATCCCGGCCTGCTGACCGTGCGCGACCTCGCCGCCTATCGCGCCAGCGCGCAGCGGCTGGCCGCGTTCGCGCGCGCGCACCGGGTCGAGCGCGCGCTCGGCGCCCACGTCGAAATGAGCGCGCGGCCGTACGCGCTGTATCCGCTGGGCAGCGCGTTCCAGCCCGAAGAACATCCGCTGCCGTTGAACCCGGCGCACATCGCGCAATGGACCCGCGAAACCGCGCGCCTGGGCGACTTCCTCGGCGAAACCGCGTTCGCCGACTTCGCCTTCGCGCGCGTGCCACAAGCCGGCGAGTTCGACGACCCGCCCGGCAGCCACGGCATGCTCGTGGCCGGCACCGACGCGGTGTATCTCTCGCATCTGCCGATGTTCCACCGCCCGCACGATTACCAACTGATCCTGCGCGCGGAGCTGCCCGAACCGAGCTTGCGCGCCTACCGCGACGACGCCCGCGCGCATCCGGACGAGTACTACACGCTGGTGCCGACGCAGCGCTGGGCGCTGCCCAAGACGATCCAGCCCGATGCGCGTTTCCGGGCCGACCTGTATCGCGGCCATTTCGAGCGCGGCGGCGCGCGCATCGCCGAAAACGTGGAAGTGCGGGTCGCGCGCATCGTCCACTTCCGCCGCTTCGAGCCGGGGCGCGAACCGCGCTCGGCCGAGTGGATCGCGTTCGGCGAAGGCCGCGAACATTTTCTCGCCCATCGCATCGAAACCCCGCCGGACGTCGACCAGATCGTGCGCATCGACGGCGCGCCGCGCGAAGGCGCGCAGCTGCGCCACGGCCGCGACAGCGGCGCGCTCAAGCCGGGCGAGCGCTTCGACGGGGTTCGGGTGTTGCGTCCGATCTACACCGAATACGGCGATCTGGCCGAATAGACGGCGCACGCGCGCCTCAGTGCAAGCCCGCGTTGCCGCGCAACGTCGCCACGGTCAGATCGACGAAGGTGCGCACCTTGGCCGAGGCGTAACGCCCCTCGCGATGCAGCACGTGCACCGGCACCGGCGGCGGCTCGTACTCGCTCAGCACGACCTGCAGCGTGCCCGCGGCCAGGTGCGGCGCGATTTGATACGACAGCAAGCGCGCGATCCCGAACCCGCTCGCCGCCGCCTCGATCGCCGAGTCGTTGGAACTCGTCGCCAGCCGCGGCTCGATGCGCTGGGTCTGCGCCGTCTTGCCGTGGCCGAACTTCCATTCGATGGTCGGGCTGATGCCCAACGCCGAAACGATGTCGTGCCCGGCCAAGTCCGCCGGCGCGCGCGGCTCGCCGCGTTCGCGCAAGTACGCCGGCGAAGCGCACAGCACCCGCCGCACCGTCGCCACCCGGATCGCCTGCAGGCTGGAATCGGGCAACTCGCCGATGCGCACGCCCACGTCGACGCCTTCTTCCAACAGGTTGACCACGCGGTCGAGGAACAGCGCCGACACCTGCGCGCCTGGATAGCGGCGCAGGTAATCGACCACCACCGGCAACACGAACATGCGGCCGAACTGGACCGGCGCGGTCACCGCCAACTGCCCGCGCGGCGCGGCGTTGACGCCGGCCGCGGCCTCTTCGACCTCGTCCACCTCCTGCAGGATCCGGCGCGCGTCGTCGAGGTAGCGGCGTCCGGCCTGGGTGGCGCGGACGAAGCGGGTGGTGCGGTCGAGCAGCTTGACCGCCAGCCGCTCCTCCAGCGCCGCCACCGCGCGCGTCGCCGCCGGCGCCGACAGGCCGAGCTTGCGCGCCGCGGCGGCGAAGCTCTCTTCCTCGGCCACGGCCACGAACACCGACATCAGGTGGAACCGGTCCATGCCGATTATTCCTATTTTCGGAATATTGAATTTAATCCAGCGCCGATTCCTGCGCCAGGGGAAATGGAGGACAGTGACGCCACGCCGAAGCACGGCGCCCTTCCCCGCCTCGAACCGAACCGGAGCCCCCCCATGAGCCGCATCGCCGTCGTCCAACCCGAAACCGCCGATACCCAGCAGCGCGAACTGCTGAGCGCGATCCAGTCCCAGCTCGGCGCCGTGCCGAACTTCCTCAAGGTGTTCGCCAACTCGCCGGCCGCGCTGCGCGCCTTCCTCGGCCTGTACGGCATCGCCGGCGACGGCGCGCTCGATCCGCTGACCCGCGAGCGCATCGCCCTGGCGCTGGCGCAGCAGAACTCGTGCGAGTACTGCCTGTCCGCGCACACCCAGATCGGCCAGAAAGCCGGCCTCGACGCCGGCGAGATCCAGGCCAACCGCGACGGCACCAGCCAAGACGCCAAGGCCGCGGTCGCGGTGAAGTTCGCCCGCTCGCTGGTCGAGCACCACGGCGAAGTCACCAGCGCCGAGATCCTGGAGGTGCGCAACGCCGGTTTCGGCGACGCCGAAATCGTCGAGATCATCACCCACGTCGGCATGAACCTGCTGACCAACATCCTCGGCAAGGCCAGCCGCGTCGAGATCGATTTCCCCAAGGTCTCGCTGGCCGCGGCCGCCTGATTCCCCACCCACCACAGCGGGCGCCGGATGCACCGGCGCCCCGATGTTCGGAGCCTTCCATGCCTCGCGCCTTCGCCCGCATCAGCTTCACCCCCAGCGTCCAGCAGGTGCAGGAACGCTACGGCGCGCGCGAGGCCAACCGCGCGTTCGAGCTCAGCGACGACGCGCGCGACGAGATCGGCGAACGCGAGGCCGAGTTCATCGGCGAACGCGATTCGTTCTATCAAGCCACGGTGGGCGAGGAAGGCTGGCCGTACGTGCAACACCGCGGCGGCCCCGCCGGCTTCCTGCGCGTGATCGACAGCAAGACCCTGGGTTACGCGGATTTCCGCGGCAATCGGCAGTACTTGAGCGTCGGCAATCTGGCCGCGAACGAGCGCATCTCGATCATCCTGATGGACTACCGCAACCGCCGCCGACTGAAAATCTGGGGCCGCGCCCGCGTCGTCCACGAAGACGAGAACCCGGAACTGATCGCGCGCCTGGAGATGCCGGCCTACCGCGCGCGGGTCGAGCGCGGCGTGGTGATCGAGGTGGAAGCCTGCGATTGGAACTGCCCGCAGCACATCACCCCGCGCTACACCGAAACCGAAGTCGAACAGATGCTGGCGCCGCTGCGCGAGCAATTGCGCCAATCGCAGACCGTCGCCGCCAAACCCGAGGTGCTCGGCGAAGGCGCGCTGGAACTGACCGTCGGCGCGGTCCGTCAGGCCACGCCGCGGGTGCGCGTGTACGAGCTGCGCGACCCGCAAGGCGCCGACTTGCCGGCGTTCGCGCCGGGCGCGCACCTGCGCGTGCCGGTGCCGACCGCAAACGGCGTCGAGTTGCGCCATTACTCGATCTGCTCCGATCCGGCCCGCCGCGACGTCTACGAAATCGCGGTGCTGCGCGAAGACGCCGGTCGCGGCGGTTCCAAGGCGCTGCACGCCGCGTTCGAGTTGGGCCTGCGCCTGCGCTGCGACCCGCCGCGCAACAATTTCGAACTCGAAGCCGGCGACCGGCCGGCGGTGCTGATCGCCGGCGGCATCGGCATCACCCCGATCAAGGCGATGGCGCATGCGCTGGCCGCGCGCGGCGCCGACTTCCGCCTGCACTACGCCGGGCGCAGCCTGCGCGAGATGGCTTTCGTCGAGACCTTGCGCGAACGTTTCGATTCGCTGCGGCTGTATCCGTCCGAACAAGGCCAGCGCCTGGACCTGCGCCGCGCGCTCGCCGAAGCGCCGGCCGACGCCTTGATCTATGCCTGCGGCCCGGCGCGGATGATCGAAGCGGTGGTCGCGGCAGCGGACGAACTCGGTCTCGCCGACCGGGTGCGCTTCGAGCGGTTCTCCGCGACGGCATCGGCCGACGGCCGCCCGATCCGGATCGAACTGCGCCGCAGCGGCCGCAGCGTGTCGGTCGCGCCGACCCAGACCGTGCTGGAAGCGATCCACCTCGCCGGCATCGACGCGCCGTCGGACTGCAACGCGGGCCACTGCGGCACCTGCGCGGTCAAGGTGCTCGACGGCGTCGCCGAACACCGCGACAGCGTGCTGACCGCCGCCGAGCGCGAACGCTCGAACCTGATGTGCATCTGCGTGTCGCGGGCGCAAACCCCGCACCTCGCGCTCGACCTCTGACTTCCTTCCTATTCCCCCACTTTCGGATCCCCGCGATCATGCGTCCCTTGCTCACCGCCGCCCTCGCCGCCTCGCTGATGCTGCCTACCGTCTCCGCTGCCGCCGCACCGCCGTCGGCCGAACCGCAAACCGTGCGACAC